>CALJKN010000053.1 GCA_937973585.1 uncultured Helicobacteraceae bacterium | reverse complement strand
TTGATAAAAGTAGAATTTTTGGGGCCGATAGGGCTTGGGGTGATGGAATTTGAGGTGGCGACGTTAGCCGAATTATCGGAAAAACTAAAAGAGATTGAAGCCCTAAAACCGTGGTTGGCAAACTCTGCCGTAGCTATAAACGATATGCTCACAGGGGACAAAAACGCCCCTCTTAAAGACGGTGACAAAGTATCAATCCTCCCTCCGGTGTGCGGCGGATGATCGGATTATCGCTGTATGATGGTTCGCTCGATGTCGAAAAAATTTTCAACGGTTGGCACGAAGAGTATAAAACACAAAATTTCGGTGCGTTTATCACATTTGTAGGTATCGTGAGAGACGAAGACGGTATTGATGGGCTTAGCTTTGATATTTATGAACCTATTCTAAACTCATGGTTTGACGGGTGGCAGACAAAAGCAAAAGGGCAAAACGCCATGATACTGATGGCACACTCAAAGGGTGATGTGCCGCTACATACAAGTAGCTACATCGCCGCCGTACTCAGCCCGAAACGAAAGGTCGCCCTCGCCCTCATAAACGATTTTGTAGAGGATTTTAAGGCAAAGGCTCCGATCTGGAAATACGACCTCAAGGACGGTCAAAGAGTATATGCCGATGATAGAAGTACGGCTTTACCGTCAGCGGGGCTACTCTCATGATGGAGCAGATAGCGCAGTTTTTTGTCCAGATCGTAAACGACTGGGGTTACATAGGGATATTTATACTTATGACCCTAGAGAGCACGGTGTTTCCTATACCCTCCGAACTGGTAATGATACCGGCCGGATATTTGGCGCATCAAGGCGAACTGAGCCCGACACTCAGCGTCATAGCGGGAACAGCGGGGAGTCTAGCCGGAGCGCTTATCAACTATATCGTATCGAGACGTTACGGCAGAAGTTTTCTATGGAATCACGGCAAAAAGATTCTAGTCTCACGTCGAAGACTGGCGCAAATGGACTATTTCTTCCGTAGATACGGAGAGGTTACAACGTTTTTGGGTCGCCTCATTCCGGTAGCCAGACACTACATCTCAATCCCTGCGGGTCTGGCCAAGATGAGACTCTGGCGGTTTATGCTCTTTACAACGTTAGGGGCGCTTGTCTGGATGGTTGTTCTGACCGCTCTGGGGTATTTCATAGGCAACAACATCGCCGAAATCAAACAATACACCCATATAGTCGGATACATAGCGATAGGGGCGGCAATCGTGGTGACGCTATATTATTATTTGACAAAAAAGAGAAAAGTTGCGAAAAACTGACGAACTATACGAGAGGGCGGCGAACGCCTTTTCATCGGGTGATTTTGACGGGGCAAAAAAATGGGCAAACGAATGCCTCAAAGTTGATAAAAAAGAGTTTAGAAGTCTAAATCTATTAGGGGTTATCCTCTCAAGCGAGGGGAAGACGGAGGCGGCCGCAAACGCCTACAAAAAATCGCTAGAGGCAAATCCAAAAAACCCGCAAACCCTCAACAATATAGCAAATCTCCTATCCAAAACCGACAAGCAGGCCGCCCTTGCATATTATGCAAAAGCGGCAGAACTGGAACCCTCGTTTTCAATCCCTAGACACAATATGGCAAAAATATATTTGTCGCTCGACGGATATGATGAGGCAGTATCGTATGCGGCATCAGCCTTTGAACTTGACAGCACCGTCGGAGCGCCGCTTATCACCCTTGGGACGGCACTAAAGAAAAAAGGGGATACGGCGGCGGCTACGGAGGCTTACAAAATAGCCCTAAACTACGCCGACAGCAGAGCCGACGGATATTTAGAGATCGGGGTGATGTGCCGTGAGGATAAAAAATACGATGAGGCGATAGCATACTTTGCAGAGGCATTAAAAGCCAGACCAGACTACGCCGCCGCATACTGCAACCTCTCCACCGTCCTAATAGATAAAGGGGAGTTTCAAAAATCAAAAGGGGCAATCCTAAAAGCCCTCGAACTAAACCCAAACGACCCTATTACGATAACAAATTTCGGTGTCGTCCTAAAAAACGATGGAGACTACACGGCGGCAAAAGAGGCATTCATAAAAGCGATAGAGCTAGGCGGCGGTAGCGAAGCCCCAAAAACAAACCTCGGAATTTTGTTAATGCTTGAAGGGGATTATGAAAACGGCCTTGCACTATATGATTCAAGGCCGAAATCTACGATTTTGTGCGACAAGCCTATATATAACGGTGAAAATATCGACGGCAAAACGCTCCTCGTCTATCATGAACAGGGGTTTGGCGACACTATCAATTTTGCCAGACTCCTAAAAGATGAGAAGCTTTGTGGGGCAAACATAATATTTAGCCCGCAAGAGCCGCTCAAAAGTGTTTTTGAGGGTTCGGATCTGGGTCTACAGATTATGAGCCATACCGACATTGAGACGACAAAGCCCTATTTTGACTACCATCTACCGCTTATGGATCTGCTCCGTATATGCGGTGTCAAAAAAGGGTCGATACCGAAAAATATGAATTTTATAAACATCGATAAATCCAAAAAAGAGATGTTTGCCTCCAAAACCGAAACGAAAAAGCCTAAAATCGGAATAGTCTGGAGAGGGAATAGAGAGTATATCGGAGATCATCGCCGCTCGATAGAGCCGTCGGTTTTTGCGCCTTTATCGACACTTGGCGGGTGTTTTGTCTCGCTTCAAAAAGAGTATCAAGATGGAGATATCGAAAAAATGTCTCAAAACTTTGAGATTTTTGATTTTAGCGCCGATCTAAACGATTTTTCAGATACTGCCGCCCTCATAGACGGTCTGGACTGCGTGATCAGCGTAGATACGTCGGTAGCACATCTGGCGGCAACAATGGAAAAACCGACTTTTATACTCCTTCCGTTCTCTCCGGACTGGAGGTGGGGACTGGATGGCGAACAGAGCGAATGGTACGACAAGGCTGTCCTAATAAGGCAAAAGGGCTTCGATGACTGGGAAAGCGTGATTGAGAGACTAAAAAACAAGCTTGAGGATTTGTTAGTTTCATTGCAATAAGCAATATTTTTAAAAATTTAGTGTCATTTTGCCTAAAATCAACCTATGGTTTTAGACGAAAAATTAGAGATTTTATCGGATGCCGCAAAATACGACTCCTCCTGCTCCTCATCCGGCTCAGATAGGCCGGCAAAAAGCGGCGGGATAGGGAACGGTGCACTGGGCGGCATATGTCACTCATTTAGTGCGGACGGACGGTGCATCAGCCTGCTCAAAGTCCTACTGACAAACTACTGTATATTTGATTGTGCCTACTGCCAAAACAGAGTCTCAAACGATATCAAAAGGGCGGCTTTTTCACCGGAAGAGCTGGCACGTCTCACTATAGAGTTTTACAAACGAAACTACATAGAGGGGCTATTTCTTAGCTCCGGTATCGTAAAAAGCGCCGACCACACCATGGAGCTGATGGCAAAATGTGTGAAAATCCTCAGAGAAGAGTACCTATTCGGCGGCTATATACATGTAAAACTAATCCCCGGAGCATCCAAGGAGCTTGTCGCACAGATCTCAAGATTGGCCGACAGAGTTAGCTCAAATATCGAACTCCCTAGCGAGCAGAGCCTAAAGCTTCTGGCTCCGGACAAATCCAAACAGGCGGTTTTTGATCCGCTAAAAGCGGCACAAGAGGAAAAAATCTCAATGTCCACACAGATGATAGTCGGTGCAACACCGGAGAGTGATCTGGATATTTTGACATTATCAGAAAACCTATACAAAAAAAGATTCCTAAAAAGGGTCTACTACTCTGCATATATCCCCGTAAACTCAGACAAAAGACTTCCCGTACCGATAGATTTTAAACCACCGCTACTAAGAGAGCATAGACTATATCAGGCAGATTGGCTTTTGCGATTTTACGGTTTTAAAAGTACGGAGATAGTGAATTTGGAGTATCCGAATCTGGATGACAGGCTCGACCCAAAATCGGTTTGGGCACTTAGAAATATCCATCTGTTTCCGGTGGACATAAACAGAGCCGGCTACTACGAATTAATCAGGGTTCCGGGGCTTGGAATCAGAGGGGCTATGAAAATACTAGAGGCCAGAAAATACAAAAAACTAGGGTTGGAGGAGCTAAAGACACTAAAGATTCAAACCAAAAAAACCGCTTTTTTTATTACCGCAAAAAACCATTTTCCACACCAGACCGAACAACAAAGGATTTATAAAATGCTAACGATCGAGAGTTCAAAAGACAAATATCTAAACCTGTTTTCGCTATCGGGAGAGGCGATATGAGGACTGCCGTATTTGAGGGCGGTTTTGAGGGGCTTATCTCTTTGGCCTCGTTTTTGTATGCAACCAAAACTCCATACGACAAAATCTCGGACACCGAGGACGGCAGCTCTCTGTTTAGTGAAAACATCTATTATGAACGCAAAATAGGGGCTGAACTGGCCGAACACTCGTTTTATAACGGAGCCGATTTGGAGAGGCTAAAGATCGTATTTTTGGGTGGAACCGAGAGGCATTACGGAATGATAGCAAAACATGTCATAGAGACATTATCGGATACGGCAACAATGGAGACGGAGAGCTATCTAAACGAAACAGAACACTCGATAAGACGGGAGGCTCACAAATACAAAGGGTTTGTCAGATTTGAGGAGACCGAACTAGGATTTTTCGCCCGTATCTCCCCGAAATACGATATTTTGCCGTTGATTGCCGGACATTTTTTTGAGAGATACGGGGATGAGCGCATCATCTACGATGAACACAGGGCAAAAGCGGTCTTGATTTCAAAAAACGGATACGAAATAGTATCGGCCTCGGTTGAGCAGTTTGAGACATCGGAGGATGAAAAAAGATTTGAAAAACTATGGAGACTCTTTTTTGATACGGTAGCAATCAAGGAGAGGGAGAACAAAAGATTACAACAAAGTTTTGTCCCGCAAAGGTACAGGGAGAATATGCCGGAGTTTGCCTCCTAGGAGTTGCGTCCGGCCTCCGCCATTTTCTCATATAGGATATACCCTGCCAAAATTAGCGTAATGATATTTGCTACGATAACAGGCATAGAAGATATCAATAGTCCATAGATCAGCCACAAAAAAACACCAAAGGTAAGCATCGAAAAAAGACCGAGAGACAAATCCTCGGTTTTTTTTGTTTTATATACCTTTAGCGCCTGCGGAACAAAAGCGGCAGTCGTAAAAAATGCCGCCGTAAACCCAAGTAAATCTATCATCGGCTACTTGATAGTAGAGATATACTCGGCTATCGCCTCTCTCTCGCTTTGTGCTAGTTGTTTTGCTTGCCCGGCCATAATCACTTTTTGCGCCCCACCGAATGAGCCGTCTATATAGCCGTCTAGTTTTTTAGTCAAATCCTCTTTTGTCTGTCCGGCAAGTTTTGGATAGGAGGCTTTCCCCTCCGCTTTTTCACCGTGACATGCCGCACATTTTTTGACGTATAGCGATTGCCCCTGCGAGGATGCTTGTTTTGGCTCCTCTTTTGCAACCGGAGCTGTCGGTTTTGTAGCCTCGGTAGCCGACTGCTGAACATCCGATTTTTGGATTTCGGCTACCCTCTCCTCTACTTTTTTATCGCCGCCGCATCCGATGAGTAATAGCGTTGCGGTAGCTAGGCTAGTTAGCAGTATTGTTTTTCTCATTTTAACTTCCTTCTGATTAGTTCTCAAATTTCCGGCAGAGCCGTAAATCAGGTGTTCGGCAGACTGCCTGCACAACTAGTTGCTTATTTTACCCCCAGGTGCTTTTTACCTTTAGTTTAATATTTTACCTAATATATCAGGTGAACTCCACTCCCGTTTTACATCGTCCGAAAAAATAACCTTGCCCAAATCAATTAGACCCATTTTTTTACTATACGCATCATCTCTAAAACACTGTGCGTATCCGGTATCCGTCTCATGCACTATTACGCTATGCAACTCGACGTTTGACTCCCCGTTTGCATAGTTAAAACCGTTTATCAGAGCGTCAATCGCAACAAAAAAAAGTCTGCTAAACTGCTCGGCAGAGGGGCTAATCGGCAAAAGTGCCCACCTGTGGCTGTATTTTTTTGCATACTCTATATATTCCGCTTCATCCTTGTCCCACAACGCTATAGCATGATCAAACGAATCGACGACATCCCTAACGGCACCCTTTAGGAGTCCAAAATCCATAACCATCTGCCCGTTATCGAGAGTATCGGAGCTTAGAAGTATCTCAGCCTTGTAGCTATGCCCGTGAATCGAATATTTACAACGCTCCGTCGAACAACCTCTCACGATATGGGCATTTTCAAATTTAAAAAGCTTTCGTATTATCAAATCAGCCTCCGGTCATATAAAAAGCCCGCCCGCTCATCTCACTATCCTCGCCGCCCCAGCGGTTTTTTTGGGGTTTATCTTTTATCACTTTTTTGAATACCTCAACCGCCGCCGGAACATCCCCTGCCCTCAATGCGTCCTTGATACTTAGTGCCTCGTCAAAATACAAACAAGGTATTAGATACCCCTCGGCAGTCAGCCGCAAGCGGTTGCACGAATCACAAAAATCCTCTTTGTGAGGCTCTATCACCCCAAAAACATATCCGTCTGGAAGCTCATACAGTTTTGCCGGAGAGCTAAACTCTTTTTGTATTTCGGTTATCTCGTATTTTTGGCGGATTATGGAGAGTATCTCATCCGAGTTTAGCCCCGTTGCACCCTTGTCGGCGTGGGAGTTTTCCATAAACTCAATAAACCTGAGCATTATTTTGCGCCCTTTGGCATATTCCAGTATATCCAGTAGCTCACCGTCATTTACCCCTTTGAGCGGGACGGTATTTAGCTTTACCCGCAGACCTGCCGCCAACGCCGCATCGATTCCGGCCAAAACATTTGGGAGGACATCCTTGCCCCCTGCTATCTGTTTTGCGACCTCCGGACGGAGCGAATCTAGGGAGATATTGATCCGTTTTAGCCCCGCACGTGCTAGCTTATCGGCGCACGAGGAGAGTAGAAAGCCGTTTGTCGTCATCGCTATATCGATATCCGGTTTGTAGCCGTAAATCATCGCCAAAAACTTGTCGAGATCCTCTCTGAGCGTAGGCTCCCCTCCGGTTATCCGGATCTTTGTTATCCCCTCGTCGATAGCCGCCCTCACAAAGCTAAACATCTCCTCAAAACTGAGGACATTCTCCTTTGGTACCCAGCTAAAAGGCTTATCCGGCATACAGTAGCTACATCGAAAGTTGCACCTCTCCGTCACCGATAACCGTAAGTAGTTTATATGTCTTCCGTGTCCGTCTATTAACATTTTAATCTTTTCGCTATTTCAATAACCTCAAGGACACGCCGAAACAGGCAAAGCCCGTCTCGGCTACGCTAGGCGCTATGCCGCTGAAGCTAGCCGCACAAGGCGGCAGAAATATATTTGTTTTTCATTTTCGGCAAGGGTAACCAAAAGAGGATAAAAAAGCAAAAAATGGGGTTTTGGAATAACGCTCTAATCCTTCTCGTTTTTCGCAAGTCCCGACAATATCGCCACAAGTATCCAACCAAACAATATCTCAAGCCACACAATCAAACGAACGATGTGATTGAATGTTATAGTGGATGGGTTTAGCCAATCAAAATACCCACTTGGAGTCGGAATATATACGCCCCAATCTTTTTCCATATACAAATCAACTACCGGAAGTATCACATCAAGAGAATATAAAAACGGTTGAAATATCGTATATTCATCATTTAAAGGACCGTAATACCAGTTTTTAGAGCCGTTTTCTTCTTTAAGCAACTAAAATTTAGTGATACAATGCTAAACTGAAAATGTAAAAGACGGCTATACTCATTTTTGATACAAGGTTTTTGCCGATGACGATGTTTAGAGTTTTTGTGTATGGCACACTCAAGAGAGGCTTTGACAATCATGGTATATTGGTAAAATCAAAATTCATATCAACCGCCAAAACACTGCACAGTTACCCGCTGATATGCAAATATCCATCATTCCCATATCTGATAGACGCAGAGGGTGAGGGGCTATGCGTGCATGGCGAAGTGTACGATGTAAGCTATCGGACGATGCTAAGACTCGATGAACTAGAAGGCTACCCAGAACACTACACCAAGCGAGAGATAGAGGTAGTTTTAGAGGATAAAACTATCACAATGGCTACTGTATATTTTTTGGCCGAAAAAATACAATACCGAAAATACCTATTTTTGAGGAAATTTGAGATAGATGAGAATTTTTTATTAGGAGGAGAAGATGAAGAGAGATGAAATTGTTCAAAAAGTTTTAGATGGAATAAGACTTTCTCAACAAGAATACTATGAATGGGAAGATGTTTCCATAAGTTGGGGTCCAGAATATTTAATTACGGTAAATATTGCCAAGAGCCTATCAAAACTAGGCGATGCCTACAAACCGTCTTTAGAGTTAAATATAAAAAGCGCAATTAGGGATTCAGGTAGCACAACCAAAGTTTCAAATAAAAAAAGAGCCGTCAACGGAAGAGGGGATATTATTTTGTACAAAAATAATGAACCACATAGCGTAATAGAAGTGAAAAATGGAGTTGATAGACTTGATAAAATAGCTCAAGACATTGAAAGAATAATATATATACTGAACAAGGAAAAAAGTTCTACTACTTGGAAAAATGGCATAATGGCTTTTTTTATGGATATTGACTTACTAGAAAAGGAAAGTCGAAACATAGAAAACGAACTAGAGGAGAAGATTCTTGGCTTATTTGATGAAGTGCAAAAAGACAAAGAATTTTCAAAATATATTCGTGATTGTCACTATGAAATAAAATCTGAGCAACCTTATAAAATTGATGATAATAAAAAAAGAGTTTGGGCTTGGTCACCAGTCTGTTTTACCTTTTCATAAAGTTAGACCGATTTAGCACAAACTCGTATTTTGACCTAGACATACACCACATCCGATAGAATATATTTTTTTCCGATTTCGTTTAGCGTCTCTATATCCACGAAATCAACCTTTTTGTGAAGCGTTTGCGAGAGGCTC
Source organism: uncultured Helicobacteraceae bacterium (assembly GCA_937973585.1). Classification (GTDB taxonomy): domain Bacteria; phylum Campylobacterota; class Campylobacteria; order Campylobacterales; family UBA6016; genus UBA6016. Next base: position 739 of record CALJKN010000053.1, on the reverse strand, counting down.
TGTTTGGTCTCAACTATGTGGTTGATTGCGCTCCAGCCGTCGTATTTTTGGAGATACTCGGACATATTCGGTATTTTGTAGAGTATATCCACATCACTACTCTCCGTCGCCTCATCTCTGGCGTATGAGCCAAAAAGCCCCAGTATCTCGAACCCCTCCGCCTCGTACTTTGGTTTTAGCTCTTTTAGTATTTGGAGTATCTCCTCTTTTGTCATTTTATCCCCTTAGCATGACAGTATCTCTATCTTGTCCTCACGGTTTGGAACCAGACACAAAAAGCTATACGGCTCATCCCCGATAGTCCTGTATCCGTGCGGTACACCTGCCGGAATCAACAGTACGTCTCCCGCTTGCGCCTCAATCTCGCCATCCCCTATCTGCACCGCCGCTTTGCCGCTTAGGACGTATTGCTCGTGCTCTACGGTGTTTGTATGGACAGGCATATATCCGCCGGACTCTATGACAAAGTTTCTCATCGCAAAATTAGAAGCCTCATCCGGAGATATTAGCATCCTCATCGATACGCCCGATCCCGCCTTTTGCGGCTTAGCCTCGACCTCTTCAACCCTTTTTTTGAGATACATCGTCTCTCCCTTGTTGTTGTGATTTGTTTTTTGAAAATAGGATACAAAAAAATAGAGAAAAACGCAAAACATTTGAAAGTTTTGCCGATATAGGGGGATGAATTTTAGAAAAAAGGGTGTGTTATGAAGATAGACTCATACAACCTAAAACTATC
>CALJKN010000052.1 GCA_937973585.1 uncultured Helicobacteraceae bacterium | reverse complement strand
GATAAATACGGGTTTTGACAAGAGGCCGATTATATCACTATTTGTTTAAATCGGACACCCCGTTTGCACTGTTTTGATATAATAAGGAAATATTTTAAAGGCTATACGTGAGATTTCAAAATTGCGTAGTAATCACAGGCTCTGTAGGGTGTGGAAAATCAACACTCTGTAATATTTTAAACAACCTCGGATATGAGATCGTAGATGCCGATAAAATATCAAAAAAATGCGCCGAAGAGTCTGCGAGCGACCTAAAAACTGCTTTCGGTGAAGAGTATTTTGACGGAGATACACTCAATCGAAAAAAGCTCGGCAATCTGATTTTTACCGATAAAGATGCAAAAAAGAAGCTAGAGGAGATGCTCCATCCAAAAATCCGAGAGAAAATCTATACGAAAATCAAAGAACTGGAAGCAAAAAAAAAGCTATTTTTTGTGGATATACCACTCTATTTTGAAAGCAACGGATATAAAGAGCTTAGACCTGTAGCGGTAGTTTATGTGCCGCCCGATATTCAGCTTTCGAGGGTTATGGGCAGAGATAAAACAGACACGGATACCGCAAAACAAAAAATAGCCTCTCAAATACCTATAGACCAAAAGGTAAAAATGGCCGATTTTAAGATTGACAACTCTGGAGACATCGGCAATCTTAAAAAGAACGTACAAAAATTTTTAGAAGAGGTAGATATATGGTTTTACAAAAATACTGCGCTAGCGGAAACGACTTTTTAATTTTTCACGCATTTACCAAAGAGGATAGAAGTGAACTTGCAAAAAAAGTTTGCGATAGACACTTTGGATTTGGTGCCGATGGCCTAATAGCACTTATCCCCCACCCTACCCTAGATTATGAGTGGGATTTTTACAATTCCGACGGAAGCTATGCCGCTATGTGCGGCAACGGCACAAGAGCGTGCGCTATGTATGCTTACGACAACGGATTAGGGGCAAAAACACAACGATTTTTGACCGGAGCCGGTGAAATAGCAACCGAAATATTTGATTGCGGCGACGTAGAGACCGCTATGACAAAACCGTCAATCATAAAAGAACAATTTGGCGAAGACGGTTTGTCATGGGTGCTCATAGACACGGGGGTACCACATCTGGTGGCAAAAACGGAGCACGGCTTTTTTGACAACTCTTTGGCGGCAAAAATGAGAGAGAAATACAATGCAAACGTCAATTTTTTCTCACTACAAGAAGATGTAATTTATGTAAGGACATTTGAGCGGGGTGTCGAGGGTGAGACTCTGGCATGCGGTAGCGGAATGTCTGCCTGTGCATACTCTATAGCCGAACAAAACGGTGTTTTACAAACGTTTGACGTGAGACCAAAAAGCGGTGAAAAAATCACAATTAAGGTTTTAGGAGAGCAAATCTGGTTCAGGGGCGGCGTCAAAAGGGTTGGAGCATGCTTAAATTAATAATTTCGGTTTATGCTAAAATAACACTTTCCAATGAATAAATTTATGAAGGAGGAGAGTTATGTTACCTAGATTTTTGACGGTATACCTATCGCTAGTGTTTGCCACATTTGCTACTAATATAACCGAACCCAAAAAAGAGAGCGGTTGGAATAAGCAACTAGAAGAGAGTAATGATAGACAACAGGGGTTTATCAAGCTACTTTTACCGGTTATAACAGAGCAAAACCAAAAAATTTTAAGAGATAGAACTTTTGTAGATACATTTTTTGCCAAATATCCGGATTACAAAGCCGATTCCAAAATTTCTGCCGTAGATTACGAATCTTTGATACAGATAGCCAAAACTTACAAAGTATCGAATCCTTTTGACAAAAAAGAGTATTTTGACAAAATAGATACGATTCCGGCATCACTTGTCCTCTCTCAGGCTGCACTAGAGAGCGGTTGGGGAACTAGCAAAGTATCAAAAGCCTCAAATAACCTGTTCGGGCAAAAAGTTTACGGCTCAAACAGATACTACAAAGCCGCCGACTCGACTAGATATGCCTCTTTTGACAGCATCGCACAATCAGTCAAATCCTATATGACAAACCTAAATTCACATGAGGCATATCTGGAGTTTAGAAAAAAGAGGGCAGATACGAGGTCTAAAAATCTGGAGTTTACGGGGCTAAAAGCGGCAAAAACGCTAGTCAACTACTCCGAGGTAAAAGGGTATACCGCCTCTCTAACAACGCTAATAAAAACATACTTTAGCGCCTACGACGGAGCAAAAAGTATCCTTGCGGGAGCCAATGCGAAAGTGGGCTTTCTTTACTAACCTTTATCCCAATCTTGAAGCCTTGTTTCAAGATTGGAAGTGTTTTAGCTAAAAAGCCTCCGCCTCTTTTAGTTTTTCGGCCTGAAAATATAGATTACAAGGCTCAATTACCTCATCAAAAAGCCCGCCCTGCATAATAGCATCTAGTCTATATACGGTAAGACCGATACGGTGATCGGTAATTCTATTTTGTGGGTAGTTGTAAGTTCTAATCCTCTCACTTCTGTCGCCGCTTCCGACCTGAGATTTTCTGGCTTCACCCGTAGCTGCAAGTTGCTCTTCCATCTTCATTTCAAAAAGTCTTGATTTTAGGATTTTTATCGCTTTATCTTTGTTTTTATGTTGCGACTTTTCATCTTGAATAGCAACAGAAAGACCTGTCGGGATATGGGTCACCCTAACCGCCGAATCGGTAGTATTTACCGACTGTCCGCCGTGCCCACCGGAGCGGTATACGTCAATTCTAAGCTCGTTGTCTTTTAGCTCAATCTCAACATCGTCAACCTCAGGAATAACGGCAACCGTAATGGCAGAGGTATGAAGTCTGCCCTGTGCCTCCGTAGCCGGAACCCTTTGAACCCTGTGAACACCGCCTTCGTATTTGAGTTTTGAGTAGACCTTCTCCCCTTTTACAAGCAGAGTAATATCTCTATAACCGCCCAAATCGCTCTCTGCCATTGAGACAATTTCTACTTTCCATCCCTTTAGTTCGGCATATCTCATATACGATTTACATATATCGGCGGCAAAAAGTGCCGCTTCGTCACCGCCCGTTCCGGCTCTAATCTCCAGATATGTATTTCTCTCGTCATTCGGATCTTTTGGAACAAGTAGCAGTTTTATCCGCTCCTCCAACTCCGGCTTTCTCTCTTCAAGCTCTTTTAGCTCGGCTTTTGCCAGCTCACCCAACTCCGGATCGTCCATTAGCGCTTTATTGTCTTCGATGTCACCAGTTAGCTTAATATACTCTCTGGCCGACTCCACAATCTCAGAAAGAGAAGATTGCTCTTTTGAAAGTGCAGTCATTTTTTTTATGTCAGATAGCACCTCTTCGGTGACAAGCAAATCCGATATCTCGTCGTATCTGTCGATGAATGGTTGAAGTTTATTTTGTAGCATATTTATTTTTCCAAAATTCGGATTAGGTAAAAGCCCGTTTATTCGGGCTTTCGGGGAAGTTTATTTATAATTTGCGTATGAGAAGTTTTGTTTTTTGGTTATGCGGCTTTTAGAGTGTTTACCAATTTTGCAAGTCTGCTAACTTTTCTAGCGGCTGTATTTTTTTTCAAAAACCCTTTTGAAACAAATTTGTGAAGCTCTTTGTTTGCCTCCACAAATGCAGCATCAGCTACCGATGCATCTTTTTTTGCTACTGCAGTTTTAACGTCTTTTACGATGTTTTTTAGTCTTGTTCTGTAAAACCTATTTCTTTCGGTTTTTTTCTCCGTCTGTCTGATTCTTTTCTCGGCTGATTTATGGTTTGCCATTTTTTTGTATTCCTTTTTGTATGTAAAATATTTCTGAAAAAAATTTTCGCAATTTTACCGCAATGATTATAAAAAATCTTTTAATCAAATCGGAGTAACTTTACTTATGATATAATCGCCCCCCTAAAAAGCAAATCCCCTCAAAGGAAACTAAAAATATGAAACTTTTCGGAACCGACGGAGTCAGAGGCAAGGCCGGGAAAGAGCTATCGGTAAATCTAGCGCTCAAGCTCGCCATGGCTGCCGGGGTACATTTTAGGAAGCAATCGGTAACGAACAAAATCCTAATAGGCAAAGACACCAGACGTAGCGGTTATATGCTCGAAAATGCGATAGTTGCAGGCCTAACCGCCGTCGGATACGACTGTGTTCAGGTGGGGCCGATGCCGACTCCGGCGATAGCATTTTTGACGGAAGATATGAGATGTGATGCCGGAATTATGATTAGTGCTAGCCATAATCCATATTACGACAACGGAATAAAGTTTTTTGATAACGAGGGGAACAAGCTAAACACAAGCGTTGAGGCGATGATTGAGGAGCTCTATCAGAATGATGAGGCTATAGAGTTTAGTCAAAAAAGAGAGAGGGAAATCGGTTCATCCAAGAGAATTGACGACGTAATCGGAAGATATATCGTTCATATTAAAAACTCTTTTCCGAAAAATCTCTCCCTAAAAGGGATTAGAATAGTCATAGATGCCGCCAATGGAGCTGCATACAAAGTAGCCCCGACGATATTTTCGGAATTAGGCGCAGACCTCATTGTCATAAACGATCAGCCGAACGGATTTAATATAAATGAAAAATGCGGAGCCCTTCACCCTTCGAAGCTTGCCGAAGAGGTACTAAAATTTAGAGCCGATATTGGTTTTGCGCTAGACGGCGATGCCGATAGATTAGTAGTCGTAGATGAGAAAGGAAACGTCATAGACGGCGATAAACTAATTGCCGCCCTGGCTATGCACCTAAAAAATCAAGGGCTACTCAATAAATCATCTGCCGTTGCGACAGTCATGAGTAATGGAGCAATGGAGGATTATTTCGGGGCAAATGGGATAAATCTATTTAGATGCAACGTAGGGGACAAATACGTTTTGGAGGTGCTCCAAAGAGAGGGGCTAAACTTCGGCGGGGAGCAAAGCGGGCATATCGTATTTAGCGATTATGCAAAAACAGGAGACGGCCTAGCTAGTGCGCTCCAGACAATAGCATACGTCCTCGCTACCGGCAAACCGGCCAGCATTGCGCTAAACCCGTTTGAGCTATATCCTCAACTGCAAGAGGCTATATCGGTAAAAACAAAAAAACCTCTGGAAGAGATAGATGGTTTCTCGCAAATTCTAAAAGAGCTTGACGATAAACATATTAGACATTTAATTAGATATTCCGGAACAGAGAACAAACTAAGGGTATTGCTAGAGGGAAGAAAAGAGTCACAATTGGCAAAAGAACTAGATAAGACTGTGGATTTTTTACGAAATGCCCTTAACGCTTAAAAAACTTTTGCCGTTTTTGACGGTAGCATTGATCGCTATCATAGCCGATCAGGCAGTAAAGCAGGTGATTTTGGGCGGCTACAGATGGGAGTCAAAATGCCTCTCTATAGTCTTTGTCCTAAACGACGGCGTAGCATTTAGTATGTTTGCATTTTTACAGGGGTATCTAAAATATATCCAAATTGCCCTCATATCGTTTGCCCTATACTATGTCTACGTTCAAAAATACATATATGAATACCGGACGGAGCTCGGACTCATACTGGGTAGCGGGATATCAAACGTTGTGGACAGGTTTGTTCACGGCGGCGTAGTTGATTATGTATACTGGCATTGCGGTTTCAACTTTGCGGTATTCAATCTGGCGGATGTCCTGATAGATGTCGGGGTGGGCTTACTGCTACTAAAGACTCTTGTTTTAAACAAAAAATAATCTTTAGCCTGCTATAATCCCGTTTCTTTTTTCGGTCCCGTAGCTCAGTTGGTAGAGCACTACCTTGACATGGTAGTGGTCGTTGGTTCGAGTCCAATCGGGGCCACCATATCCTCTTTTATATACTTCCAGAGTCATTTGACATCAAATAATTTTTTATATAGACCCATACGATTACATCAGCAAAAAATCCAAAGACAGCGAGTAAGAGTTGAACGACTTAGTGCAAATCCTATCCAAAAAAACAGATATACCGCCAAAATTTGTAGAAAATATCCTAAAGCTACTGGAAGACGGCTCCACCATCCCATTCATAGCGAGATACAGAAAAGAGCTAACCGGCGACATAGGAGACTTGAAGCTAAGGGAGTTTGAGGATGCTTATCTATACACAAAAAGATTTTTAGAAAGACGTGAAGAAGTTTACAAGCTTATACAAGAACGGGCGCTCATGACAGATGAGATAAAAGCTGCTCTGCAAAAATGCGAAACTCTACAAACGCTAGAAGATATCTATAGACCTTTTAAAGAGAAGAAAAATACAAGAGCCTCGGCTGCAATAGCCGCAGGTCTGGAGCCTCTGGCAAAGATATTGTCACAGATGAGGATAAGCCTCAATGAGCTAAACCAAAAAGCAGAATCTTTTGTCGCAAATGAGATAAAAAGCAGAGCCGAAGCCATTAGAGGGGCGCAAGATATTTTGGCAGAGACCTACAGCGACGACCCGAAGGAGAGGGAGTATTGGAGAGGGCAGCTTCTGGGATATGGGACACTTGAGATAAAAGCGACAAAAAGCTTGCAAGAGGGTGGCCTCTATGAAAAACTGGCAGGCAAGCAAGAGCGGATATCCTCCATTCCGTCTCATCGCTATCTTGCCGTTATGCGCGGTGTATCCGAAAAACAGCTCTCCGTCAAGATTTCTGTAGATATGGAGAGGGTTGAGAGTGCTATCTCAAAAAAATGGATCCCAAGAGGGGCTAGCGAGATTAGCACCATCGCACTTGAGGGTTACATAGACGGATTTAGGAGGCTTTTGTTTCCGTCGATCGAAAGGGAGGTGCACTCAATCACAAAGGAGAGGGCGGACGCTCAGGCAATTCAGACATTCGGCAAAAATCTTTCTCAGCTTCTGCTGTCGCCTCCAGTCACAAAAAGGGTTATCCTAGGGGTTGATCCGGCCTTTAGAACCGGTTGCAAACTAGCCGTTATCAATGAACACGGAACATATTTAGAACATGCGGTCATATATCCAACTCCACCGCAAGAGGATTACGCATCATCCGCAAAAACCATCAAAGAGCTCATACAAAAGCACGGCATAACAGCCGTAGCAATAGGAAACGGCACGGCCTCCAGGGAGACTCAGGAGTTTTTTAGCAAATTCAATAAAACCGAGAATCTACAGATAGAGTATACGGTGGTATCGGAGGCCGGCGCATCGGTGTATTCGGCATCAAAGGTAGCAAGCGAGGAGTATCCGAATCTGGACGTAACCGTAAGGGGTGCGATATCTATAGCCCAAAGGCTCAGAGACCCGATGTCGGCACTCGTAAAGATAGATCCAAAGTCGCTTGGTATCGGACAGTATCAACACGACGTTGACCAGAAGCTGTTGGAGAAAAAACTAACCGATACTACGCAAGACCTAGTAAACAGAGTCGGCGTAGATCCAAATAGCGCAAGCTATTCACTTTTGGCACATGTATCGGGCATTGGGGCCAAACTAGCCAAAGCCATTGTGGATTATAGAGAGAAAGCAGGGGCTTTCTACTCAAAACAGGAACTGCAAAAAGTAAAAGGATTAGGAGCCAAAGCGTATGAGCAGTGTGCAGGTTTTTTTAGAATTAGAGACGGCAAAAGTATACTCGACAACACCGGAGTACATCCGGAAAACTACGAAGTGGCCACATATATCCTAAAAAACTACGACCTTTGGTCATTGGACGAAAAGACATTTGAACAAATCCAAAGTAGATTTGAAATTGGCTCAAAAACGCTTCATGATATTTTAGACGAACTCAAAAAGCCAGGATTTGACCCGAGAGAGGGGCTGTCCGGAATAGTCTTTCGCTCCGACATAAGAGACATAAAAGAGCTACATATCGGCTCCGTAGTCTCCGGAGTAGTCAGAAATATAGTAGATTTTGGAGCTTTTGTCGATATAGGCCTGAAAAACGATGCCCTCATACATATCTCGCAAATGAGTGTGAAACGGATATCGCACCCGCTCGAAATACTGAGCGTAAACGAAGAACTAAAAAATATCAAAGTTCTCGACGTAGACGTACAAAAAGGCAAAGTATCATTAACCCTTTTGGATAGTTAACGGTAGATCCGGCGCACTTTTTGCTGTGCCGTCGGTTCAAAACCCCGCTAGGCAAATAGCAAAAAACGGAACCACGTTAAACACCAAAACAAGTATCTTATACATCGCCATCCCAGCGTAATGCAAAGCATCAAACGTTTTAGGCTCCAAATCAAACCATCTACCGTGCAATTTACGCAAAAAGTCGTTTAAAAATACAAACGCACAAAACCAGACAACCAAAACAAGATAGTTAATAATCGCCGACCAAAGCAAAAAATCTTTTATAGCCGATATATTCTGCATAGCTCTCCCCCATATTTGACGTTACGGGTAATATATCTAAAATTTGTATTTAGCAAAAGGAAGGGCAGGGTACAGTTCTGACTAAAGAAAAAGTGGCACACTATATGGCACAGTAAAGATTTTTGATTTTTGAAGCTTGTATTTATGGGGGTTTAAAGGGTGGTGGCGGAGAGAGGGAGATTCGAACTCCCGAACGGCTCATCACCGTCGACGGTTTTCAAGACCGTTGCATTCAACCACTCTGCCATCTCTCCGTGACATAAAGAAAAAAATGTGGAGGCGACACCCGGATTCGAACCGGGGATGGGAGCTTTGCAGGCTCCTGCCTTACCACTTGGCTATATCGCCGACAATAAAAAGTATTTAATGAACTTAATATCAAACGGGTGGTGCGAATGGCCGGAATCGAACCGGCACGGACGTAAAAGTCCGAGAGATTTTAAGTCTCTTGTGTCTACCTATTCCACCACACTCGCATGCTACATCTGAAGACGAGTGGAGCGGGAGACGGGGATCGAACCCGCGGCCCCAACCTTGGCAAGGTTGTGCTCTACCACTGAGCTACTCCCGCATGTGCTCCAAATATATGGCTCCGGATGTAGGATTCGAACCTACGACCAATCGGTTAACAGCCGACTACTCTACCGCTGAGCTAATCCGGAATATTTGTTCCCTAAAAAGGAGCCGTAATTATATACGATTTTTTTTACCTTGTCAAGGGGTTTTTCAAAAAACCCCTAAAAAAATTACCAGACTACTATCATACCTCGTAGATCGCCTGCTTTGTACCCTTTTGCAAGATCCTTTGGATATGCGGTATCGATAGCCTCATTTGTCGCTTTTGCCATATTTTCTTTGTTGCCATGGCACACTACGCACATCTCGCCTATAACTAGCGGTTCATAGTATTTTTGAACTCCGTTTTCTACTACGATTACGGCATCTCCCGGTTTTCCGGTTTGTTTTACGGCTTCCGCAAATTTTGCAAAAACCTTTTTGTCGCCCTCATCCATTGTATTTTTCGGGTTTCTATTTTTGTCGGTTACCCTTTTTATATTCACGCTGTTTTTATCGGCAACTTTTTTTGTAATCTCTAGTGCATTTTTAGAGCAAAAATCCACTGCAACGGCTGGACCTTCGGTAATTTTCGATTTTAGTTCCCCCATCAGCATCTTTTTTAGATCACCTGCAGCAGATTTTAGTTTTTCTGATGAGTTTTGGTCGGCACCAAACGCCGATATAACAGCCCCTACCGCCAGTGAAACAATATATTTTTTCATAGCCATACCCCTTATTATTATTTGTACTAATCGTAGATTAAGTTATGATTATAATATTCTT
>CALJKN010000051.1 GCA_937973585.1 uncultured Helicobacteraceae bacterium | reverse complement strand
ACACCATTTCAATAAAGTTGATAATGGAAGGTGGATATATAGCGAGTTGAGAGAAAATAGATATTAATACATTCAGCAACATGATAGAAAAGAATTCAGTATCCGAATTTAATTATTTAAAAGACGCATCAATAATACATTGATACGCCTTTATCATATAATAATTTATATTACTGTGGATATTGCATTTGCAATTGCATAAGCGGCCGCTACTTTCATTTCTTCATTAATTTCTGTAGCTCTTACATCTAATGCACCTCTAAATACACCAGGGAAGGCTAATACATTATTTATTTGATTTGGATAATCTGAACGGCCAGTCCCCATTACTGCAATTCCAGCTTCCTTTGCATCTTCAGGGAATATTTCAGGTGTTGGATTTGCCATTGCAAAAATTATTCCATCTTTATTCATAGTTTTAACCATTTCTTTTGAAACTATATTTGGAGCAGAGACTCCTATAAATACATCTGCACCTTTTATAACATCTGCAAGTTTACCAGTTTCATTGTTTGGATTAGTTATGCTTGCAAGTTCTTGCATATATACATTATGACTTAAATCTTTATCTCTGCTTATTACACCATCTATATCGCACATAACTATATTCTTAACACCAGAAGAAAGTAGTAGCTTACATATAGCAGTTCCAGCAGAACCAGCTCCAACTATCATTACAATAAACAAAGACAACGGAAAAAGCCATATACTCTACTATCTCAAAGCTCCCGTGAGTGTCGGCAAAGCCAGAGAGTATATGATAGATCTATACGACGGCATCACGACGGCCATAAATGCAGACACAAACTACACCGGACGGATAGCCAAAAACTATATGAACGAAAAAGCCTTCATAGTGTACGGCAGTCTCAAGAGCTATGAATTGGCCGATTTTGGGGATTTTACGAAAAAACATACCAAAGCAAGCGCCGAGGCCAAAAAATCAAAAATAAGCTATTTTAGCCGCAACTGCGCCCTATTTGATACGGTTCGTTTTTATGCCTACAAAACAAAAAAAGATTTTGCCGAATACGACGACTTTTACGATTGCGTACACAAAAAGGCCATATCCGAGAATCAAACCGCCTTTGACGAGCCACTGCCGCTAAAAGAGGTAAAAGACACAGCCAAGAGCATAGCGATGTGGACATGGAACAAATCGCCGGAGCTTGAGCCCGGTAAATGGAATTGGGATGGCTATGAGAAGAAGCCAAAAGAAGAGGTTAGCGCATCAAGAGCAAACGAAAACCGAAAACGGCTCAAAGCCCGATTATCACGGCGTTTGGAGGAGCTAAAAACGGACAAAATTCCTATATCCTGTAAATTTTTCGATAAAGCCATAAAACCCCATAAAAATTTGTCTCCAAATTACTATCAGGATAATTACCCTGCAAGGGATTGAGCATACCGCCTAACTGCTACTGACAACTACACTCAAAAACGTGTTTCAATAGACCAAGAGACGGTAAAAATATCGATGATTTCTCGGCGGGTGAGCTAAGGCGTAGCTAATTAAAGTGCAAACAAATCTAAAATAGTTCCCCCGCTTTATCGCCCCATCTTTCGCCTTTGACGAAACTCTTGAAGTATTCTTTGGCTAATTCCCTATCTGTATATTCCGGAATCTCAATCACATCAGCCGTGTACTCGCTCTTCTCCAAGTGTGCTCTAAATAAGTCATATTCGACATGCTTTAGACTAAGCTTTCCCGTCAGGCTTCTCTTTTGTAGCCATCTACCAAACGGAATAAGTCCCGAATGCCCGCCATTCATAAAATTCATATAACCGCTAGGCACATAGATTAGCTGTTGATTGTCTAAAAACATAAAAGCAAAAACAACATTCTCAGCCCAACTATTCGTATCGCTAACGCATTGAACTAAATGTATCTCCGTGATTCGACCCAAAAAATCTTCAATACCTCTGTCATCTTGAGACAATGTCCTAGGGTCTGCATTGGCAACTTTTTCAAAGATGCTAGGTAGTTTTTTTTGAACATAGTCAAATATTTTTTTGTTGTCTATACGAATGTCATTGACTTGTTGCCCATTGATACGGCTATACAAATTTGAGATATCCACACCTGCCGATAGCTCACCGGAACCGGATTGATGCTGGACAGCCTCTCCTGTCTTTGAAAACATTTCACCCTCACCAGTTAGAAGCCACCAGCCATTCAAGCTATATTTCTTTTGTATTAATTCTGCTATTTCTGGCGTTAGTTGTAGTCTTTCTACTTCAATATCTCTTATTTTATATAGTTGGAATCCAATACTGCTTGCAAAGTCTTGCTGTGACAGGCCTATCGATTTCCTGAATTCTTTTAAACGTTTACCATAGCTCAAGATATTTCCTCTATTACCAAATTTACTATAAAGCATTGACTTTATATAAAATTTACGATAATATTATATCGTAAATCTAATATGGAGAATCTGCTATGGCAAATCTTACCGCAAATAATATCAAACCCGGCGCATTAAACGAGTCGCAGGCGGCTGCC
>CALJKN010000050.1 GCA_937973585.1 uncultured Helicobacteraceae bacterium | reverse complement strand
TGTGCTCTTCCGATCTAAACGGCGATTGCCAAAAGCGCCAAAGATGCTATTTTGAAAATTTCAAAAACCCTTGCAGTTTTTAGGCTTTCCAAATCGAGCTGACTCAAGATAAAATGTGTCTCACAAAAAAGACCGACCCAGCCGAAAAATACGATACATAATACCGAATAGGCCGCAATACTACCCGATGAATAGTTTGAGGCGACACCGAACATTAACCCTTTTGAGGTGTTGATTTTGCGCCAAAGACGCCACATGCTATATGCCGTACCGATAGCAAAAAAAGCCCTCAAAAGCTGAACCGGAAATCCGAAAATCTCCAAAAAGCTATCGTTGTTTAAGACTGTTGCCGGAAATAGCTGAGATATAGGGACAACTATTCCGGCGCATATCGTGTATCCGGTCAGATAAAAGGCTATTTTTTTGTAATCGGCGGAGAACTCCAAGGCGGTAGATGATTTTTCTATCAAAATGAGCGAAGCCCAAATGCCGCCCGGTAAAAGTATAAAATATCTTGCAAACCCGTTTGCCTCCGCAGGAGTTTGCATAGTCATAAAATACCCGACTACAAACAAAAGAGGGAGATATATGAGTATCGTCGGCGGTTTTTTGGCGTTGCTTCTGGCAAACTCGATAATAGGGAGGAAAGAGGCTATCATCAAGACCAGTCTGAAGTATTTAAAAGCAGGGTTGTCAAAAAGCGATAGGGCTATCAGGTCAGACCACTCAAGGAGGCCGTGAAGAATGGCAAAATACCCAAGCGGTGCCCATTTTATACTCTGGCCTGGTAATTTTTTGAGGCTTTGGAGTACGGCAAACAAGATAATAAAAGCTAAGCCGTAGATAAAAAATATATAATCGAGCTCGGAGAGGAAAAAATTTTTCAAGTTTATATAATTCCGCAATAAAAGTGTTTAAGTTATTTTATGTGAATTATATCCGACGAAAGATAAACGAAACTTTACCGAGGTGTCGGCGGCAGGATTTATATGATCCTGTCGCTTCCGCCGTCTATAGCTATTTGGGAACCTGTTACTTTTGAGAATAGTTTTCCGGCCATAGCTATAGCCAGATTTGCTACATCAAACGAGCTGATCTCTGTTTTTAGGAGATTTCTTGTTTTGTAGTCATCGACGCTCATACCGTAGTTTGCCGCCCTTTTTGCTATTACCTCGTCGTTCCATATTCCGGTATCAAATACAGCATCGGGATGAAGCATATTAACCCTGATATCAGGGGCAAGTTCTAGTGCCGCAATTCTGGCTAGCTGGTTTGCTCCCGCCTTTGCCACCGAGTAGCACGCCGCCCCTTTGCCTGGAGCCAGAGCGTTTTTGGAGACTACAAACACTATAGCCGGATCTATCCCGTTTTTTAGATACGGGACCGTCATCGTAGTGATCATCTGTTGAGCCGTCAGGTTGATTTCGATACTTTTCCCCCAAGTCTCATCGTCGATATTTTCGATAGTTTGGCTAGCTGGAAATATTCCGGCGTTATTAACCAAAACATCTATCCCGCCAAACGTCAATACGATTTTTGAGAGTGCCGCCTCTATCTGCTCTTTTTTTGTCAAATCACACGCAATCCCTAGTATCGACGGGTTTTTGTACATACTCTCCACCGACGGGCTTATATCCAAAGCAGCGACGGCGGCTCCGGCTTTTGCAAAGCTCTCCACGCACGCCTTGCCTATACCGCTTGCCCCGCCCGTTACGACTACGACTTTACCTTGAAATTCAGGTTTTTGCCCCGATTTTTTTAGTTTTGCCTGTTCTAGCTCCCAGTACTCCATCTTGAATATCTCGGTCTCGCTAAGGGCGACGTATCCGCCCATATCTTCGGCGTTTAGGATGGATTTTAGGGTGTGCTCTTTGATGTCGGAGATGATATTTGCATCCGATACGTTTTGCCCGAATGTGATAGTGCCGCCCCCGTAAACGCCCCACCTAGGAGCCGTGTCTAGCATCGTCAGCGTACCGTCGTTGTTTCGCCCAAAGTATGCCGTGTAGTCGTCGGAGTATTTTTGTATATCCTCGACGTTTTCGATATACACCCCTTTTTGTTTGGTTCTGATGACGTGATCGGGTGTCAGCGGCCCTATAGCGCATAGTTTTTTTGCATCGTTTTGGGAGGCAAAAACTGCCGACATATCGGAGCCGTCGAATTTTGCTATCATCGCAGAACCGTAGATTTCGGAGGCTTTTTTTCGTAGCTTGCTGATTTCAAGCGGTGAAGGGGTTTGGACGGATGGGGCTTGTCGCTGTTTTGAGGCTTTGGCTATGAATTTTTCCGCTTTATCGACCGCCGTTATCATCTTTTCGTAGCTTTTTTTTGCATCGTCGTCAAACGTAAATATCCCGTGGTTCATAAGGATTAGAGCCTCTATTCCGCTTAGGTCTTTGCCCTCTATCTGTTTTTGTATCTCTTTTGCCAGAATAAAGCCAGGCATTACGTATGGGATAATGATTACGGAGTCGCCGTAAATCTCTTTGATATTTGCTTCCCCGTTTGGATTGTTTGTGACTGCTACGACTGCATCGGCGTGGGTGTGGTCTACAAATTTAAACGGGATAATGGCATGCAGGATTGCCTCGATGGACGGGGTCGGGGCGTTTGGGTTTATCATGGCACTTTTTTGGGAGTTCACCATATCGGTATCGCTTAGGTGCTCCAGATTTGATAGCTTGATGAGGGTATCCATCCTCACAGGGGCAAATCCGGCTCTCTCTATCGTAGCCAGATCCCAGCCGCTCCCTTTTACGTATAGTATCTCCTCGTCTTCACCAAAGAGGTTTTTGACTGTTGATTTGACCGAGGTATTACCCCCGCCGTGGAGTACCAAATCGCTATCCATCCCTATGATTCTGGACGAGTGAACCCTAACATCCAAATCGTCTTTCGCATTTACCGGTTCTTGCCACAAACTTTGCATGATACCCCTTATGAGTTGTTGTGATTTTATTTGTCGTTATGATAAACAAAAACCGATTAAGAAGATTTATCTATCGGCTTGTTTTTGTCGGTATTTTGACTACGGCGACGGTTTTATCGTTTTGTGTGGATACATCTATCTCGCCGTTTAGTTTTGCGGTGACGATGGTTTTTAGGGTGTATAGACCTAGCCCGGCTCCGTGTATCACCCCTGAGCCCTGTCCACGCTCTTTTGTCGTAAAAAACGGTTCGAATATTCTATCTTCCGTCCCTTTTTCTATCCCTATCCCATTGTCTTCTACGGTAATCGTCTCAAAATCTTCGGTTTTATCGAACAAAACGGTAATTTTTCCGTTGTGATCCGGATTTTTGATTTGTCTTGCCGCTATTGCGTCTTTTGCATTTGAGAGTAGAGTCCACAAAATCTGTTTTATGTCCGATGATACCGATACCTCGACCGATTCAGTTTCATCAAAGCCGGATGATTTTAGCTCAATCTCGATCATCTCCTCAAAATACGGCATAAGCTTTAGTACTGAATCCAATATCTCTTTTGGGGTGGAGTGTTTTTGTTTGTCGTAGGTAAAAAACCCAGAGAGGTTGTCTATGCTTTTTGACATGGAGGACAAAACGGCTTTGTGGGTCGCAATCTCTTTTTTTAAACCCTCAAGGGTCAAAAGACCGTCCTCAAAATCCGAGATTATCATATCAAAACCGAGAGATACCGAGGCTAGCGGCTGTCTCCAATGATGTGCCATTGCACTCACCATCTCACCCATCATTGTGACTCTGGCATGGTTTAAGGTTTGTTGCTCTTTTTGGAGGATCTGTTTTAGCTTTATCTCTTGTGTTACGTCTATCCCTATGGCGTAGGCTATCCTGTTGTCCTTGTCGCCGTAACCGTGAAAATAATACTCCTTTATCTCACCGGATTTGGCAACGACCCTTAGTATAAAACCGCCGACATACTCCCCTTTGGATGCGGCATCTATCTTTGCGTAGGCCAAAGCCTTGTCGTCCTCGTAGATTAGCCCTTCTACGTGCCTCTGGACAAGCTCCTCTTCACTCCATCCTAACTGTTTTGTCCATGCCTTGTTATATATGGCTTTATCGTCTCTTAGATAGTTGATATAGTAAAGCTCGTCGGCTAAATCAAAAAATTTTACCTTATATCCGTCTTCCACGAATTCCCTTAACCTGATGTGGGGTTTATTGTCTCAAAATGACCCTTAAAATTTTTGCCCCCTTTTGCCTAAAAACTAACCCCAAAATTGTCTCTTTTTTAATCTACAATGATTCCAAAAAAATTGGATTCATAGAATGGTAACACCGGAAATAGGGACTGCAAGATTAAAAAAAGAGTTAGATGTGCTACTGGATACAAATACCCCCGTATTTATCCACGGTTCTCCAGGCATAGGAAAATCGTATATAGTGCACGAGGCGGCGAATGCCAGAGGGTGGGGGCTAAACGATGTTAGGCTTAGTCAGTTAGACTCCGTGGATTTGAGGGGGGTGCCGTCTATTGTGGAGGGTAAAACCGTTTGGATGCCCCCTGTATTTTTGCCCAAAGAGGGGGAGGGGATACTGTTTTTGGATGAGCTAAACTCTGCCCCACCTAGCGTACAGGCGGCCATCTATCAGCTGATTCTGGATAGAAAAATCGGGGAGTACGAGATGCCGCAGGGGTGGAGGATAGTATGCGCCGGAAACAGGGTGTCGGACAGGGGGATAGTGTTTCGTCTCCCGTCACCTCTTGCCAACAGGATGGTTCATCTGGTTGCAGGGGCAAAATTTGAAGATTTCAAGGTCTGGGCTATCCAAAACTCACTCCATCCGACGGTCATAGCGTTTTTGGGGTTTAGACCGGATCTTTTGAGTCAGGAGGCTCCAAAAGAGAGTGAAACCAATCCGGCGTTTGCAACCCCTAGAAGTTGGACGATGCTCTCAAAACTGGCAAAAACATCCGGCAATATCGAGGCGTATCCCTCGCTAGCTTACGGCTCCATCGGATATGGGGCGGGAGTTGAGTTTTTGTCGTATCTAAAGACGTATTCGGATATTCCGGACATTGATGCGGTACTTAGAGGCGAAGATGTGGAACCGCCGACGAATCCGGGTGCACTATATGCCCTTACGGCGGCACTCGTGGAGAGATTTGACCGCTCCGACAAGGAGGGGGAGGTGCTTTTGGCCTTCTCAAAAAAACTACCTGTCGAGTTTGGGGTGATGCTAATCAAAGACCTTGTCGTAAAACACGAGGATTTGGCACTACTACCAAGCTTTGAGGAGTGGCTAAATATCTACGGCGGTTATATACTTTGAGTGAACTAGAGGAGCTTTTTACAAAAATTAGGGTCGATTTTCTATTTTCGCATCCGTTTTTGTCTGTTTTGGCTCTCTCACTTAAGCATATTTGGGGGGAAAACGGCAATTATCCCGTTTTGACCGACGGCAGGGCTATATATTTGGACGGTAACAAACTATCCGAATATTCGCCGGATGAGATAAAGTATCTATATGCCCATGTGCTACTACACGTTGCCCTCAAACACCCTTTTAGGCAAAAGACAAAAGATCCGGCTCTATGGAACGGGGCGTGCGATATAGCGGTAAATCTAATCCTCTCAAAATTTTCAAACATCGGAAAAAGACCAAAAACGGAAGCGGTTATCGAAAAATTTGAAAAAATGATTGCCGAGGAGATATACGAGAGGCTTTTGGCCGAGGGGGACGGGGGTGAGCAAAAGGATATAGAGGAGAGCGATTACTCAAAACCGGAAGATGGCGGAGACTCCGAGGATTTGGATGCACTACTCGTGCAGGCTCTCTCTATGGCAAAAGCGGATGCGGCGGTTAGCGAAGGGTTTTTGCTAGAGATCGAGGAGATTATAAAACCGGACATCAGGTTTGATGACGTTTTTAAAGAGTATTTGAGTGTATCGCTATTTGAGAAAATCCAGAGCTTCACAAGACCCAACCGCAGATATATCCACAAAAATATATATCTCCCCGGCTATGAGAGGCCAAAGGAGCATTTGACGTTGTATATAGCGATAGACAGCTCTATGTCTGTCGGGGATGAGGAGTATAGGCGGTTTTTGGGGGCGGCCTCGTCGGTGGCGCAAAGCTTTAGCGAGTATACGATAACCGTTGTTCCGTTTGATTCAAAGATAAACAGCTCTTTGGTGTTTAGACTTACAAGCGGAGAGCCGTTTTCGGAGGAGGCGTTCAAAATCCCAAAAACCGACGGCGGAACCGATTTGGAGCCTTTTTTTGAGTATGTGGAGGGTGATCCGGAGTTTGGAGCAGATTCGGTTTTGGCGGTGCTAACCGACGGGTTTTTTGAGATGCCCCGTACCCCTCCGGCGGAGTGTGTTTTTTTTGTGAGTGAGCGGAAAAATCTTAAACGGTTTGAGGATTATGGAAAAACAATTTGGCTCGGGATATAGGGAGCAGATAGAGGCTCTGAGTGAATCGGAGGATTTTGAAAAAGAGGGGGATGCTATTTTTTTGTCCCACGAAGACCCTGAGGCTAGACTGCTATGGGCTTTTTATAGACCCTCCGGTTCCCATCCGTCCCAAATTGCCGACAGCGCTCCGGAGGTTGCCGCTATGGGGTTTGCCCATTCGAGACTAGGAGCTTTGGAGAGATTTCGGCTACTCAATCCGGTTGTTTTGCAAAGAGCAGACCTGAGGCAAAAAATCTCAAAAAGGGCAAGGATGCTCTTTCGGGCTTTGGCAGATGACGATTTTGTCGAGATGGCGACTGTGGTATCGGAGTTTTCCGGCTATGCGGCTCTATCGGTTGATCAGCTCATAAACGGCCGAAAGATGATAGAGGAGGTGGAACTTTGCGTAAAAAGCGTGAATGATTACCTGTATTTAGTCGAAGAGTTTTGGAGCGAGAACGCCTTTAATGCCTTGTATGCGAGGTTTAGACCGAGGGGTGGTTATGCGGAGGAGACGGTATCGCAATTTGCTAAAAAACTAAAAAGTCTTGAAAAAATCCATCCGGTTTTAGTGGAGATATTCTCCATTGCGGCAAAAGAGGCCGAGGGTGTCGCCACACATCCGCTCAAAAAAATGGCAATCAAAAAACTCTCAAACGATATACAAAACGGGATACGAAATGGAATTTGACATACAAAAATACGAAAAATTTTTGGACAAAAATCCAAATCTTGAGACAAACGAGCATTGGGCAAGGGCAAAAAAGACGACATACACCCTCTTTAACGTCCTAATCGACAACGACCTGACGGAGCTAGTGTTTGTTTTGGAGCATTTTCCCCATTACGTTCCGCTTGTTTGCGGGCATTTTCGCTATAGCTACGGGTATAGTGAAAAAGAGGCCGATATAGAGGCTGCTTCAAAGCTTTTGAGCATGGGGGAGAACTACAAGACAAAACAGTTTATGCGAAACGTCCTAATCAAGCTCCCAAAACTAAAAAACGTCGGCGTAGACGTAGCCGCCGATATACTCTCAAAGCTTGATGCTTTAGGCGATGGACTCCATCCGGCTATATCAAACCACTACAAAAAAGAGTTTGCATCGTGGCTAGATAGCTCCCCTCTCCACCCACTCCAAAAAATAACTATCAAAAAAAAGCTAGAAAAAATCAAAGAGGTAGAATACGACGACCTCTCCAGCTCCGACAAAGACGACGGCCTGAATATCCCGTACTTAGCGTAAATATTTGCCAAAGTATAATTTGGGCATTTGATTGCTACTTAATAATTTACGGCGAAGCTGTAAATTGGTTTTTCATGCTCATAATTTTCCAATGCAAACTTTGTAAGGTATGTAAAGTTGAAAAAAACATCTATTGTCGGATTTTTGGCGGTTGCGGCGTTCGGATATGAACCAGGCAACGGAATAGAGCTAACCGAGTATTTAAAAGTCGGTGGATATGTGGCCGCAAAGTATGAGAAAAGCGATAGCGTAGACAAGTTTTTATTGGATGATGTTGCGGTTTTGGCTTACGGCAATATCTCCCCGTTAAGCAGGTATCTTATCGAGATGGAGAATGTCGGAAGATATCAAAAAGACTTTAAAAACGACAAAGAGAGCGAGTCCGGCGCTTTTAGGATAGAGAGGGCCGTTTTTGAGCATAGTTTTTCATCACGTCTCAAAACTGCAGTCGGAAAAATGATAACTCCGGTCGGCTACTGGAATCAAACCCCTATAAACGTATTGCGGGATACAACATCGTCTCCTTTTGCCGCAACAAGTATTTTTCCAAAACTCATAACAGGTGCTCAACTCTTCGGCGAGAGTGGCATTGATGATCTGGAGTACTCTGTCTGCATTCAGCAAAATAACGATTTTGACGAAAAATACAATAACTTTGCAATAAACAAATTTTACGGCGGAGGTCTAACATACTCGATAAACGATTATCTGGAGACAAAAGGGTTTGTCGGATACTTTAATGAGCGAAGTGACGCTTCGCAAAGACGATTTGCCCATTTATCCGCAAAATATCAAAAAGGGGTCATTCAGTTACTCTCCGAGGCTGTCTATTCGGATATCGACGCAAAACAAAAACAGGCAAATTCCGCCGCCGCTTTTTTGCAAGGTAGATATACGATAGGGCAAAAACATTATGGAGTTGCAAGGTACGAGTTTTATTACGATACTTTGGAGAATAAGAGAGAGCATATAGGTGTTATCGGTTATAACTATAGACCGATATATCCTGTCTCCATAAAAGCCGAGTACGGTCTCTCTTCGATATCTAAAAACAGTAGGTTTTTATGTTCAGTTTCGGCTCTATTCTAGTTTATCCTGCTAGGTCGGTAGCTTTTGTTTTGGCGGTATCGGTCAGTTTGCATGGCGGTGATTGGATTGTTGTTGCCGGAAGCTCTTTTAAGTCCGGTTCGCTTAGCCAAAAGCAGATAAAAGATATTTTTTTAAAGAAAAAGACATTTATCGATTCGCAAGAGGTAATTCCGGTAAACCTTCCGGCAAGCGAAAAAGGGCGAACGATATTTGAGGATAAGTTACTTGGTATGGAGAGGGTAGAGATAGGTAACTATTGGATTAGTCAGCATTATCAGGGGATCACGCCGCCGCTGACGCAAAAGAGTCAAGCCGGAGTCAAAGCCTTTTTGAAAAACGCAAAAGGGGCAATCGGATATATCGAAAAAACACAACTTGACGGTGAGTTGAAGGTTTTATATGAGTTTTAGACTAAAAACTGTCCTGTTGGTTTTGGGGGCAAGTGTTATCCCTTATGTTTTGATATCGCTGGTTTTTTTGTATCAACTCAAAAACGATATTTCGGTAATTGTCCAAAATGAGCTAAAAAGCAGGATAGAGCAGATAACCGGAATGGTCGATCACGAGTTAAAGCTCATAACAAAAGATTTAGAGGCTGCGGCTGATATGGAGGTTATGGCCGATATCTTGACTATGGATCTCGATAGACGGATATTTGAGGTTTTGGAGAGGAAAAAACAGGCGTTTTCGCTCGTCGGGGATTATTATGTGTGCGATCTTGCCCAAAACGTAATCGTTTCGACAAATCAAAAAGTCCAAATCGGCTCAAAACTAAAAACCGACGGGATGTTCAAAAAAGAGATAAAACCGACATTTAAAAACGAAACGATAGGCTTTATCTACCTAGACTATAAACTGCAAAATCTCGATAAATTCCTATTGTCGATACCGTCTCAAAAGTTTTACGTCGTTAATCTATCTGCAATATCGGAGCCGCAAATACGTGGCAAGGCTATCGGGAAAATAACAAGCATGCCCCCTTTTGCCGTTGTCGGAGAGATAAACAAAGAGGAGATTTTGAGCGCTCTGGATAAACGCAAAAACGCCCTTTTGCTGTATCTAATCGGCGGATTTGCGGTGATAGCTACGTTTTCGTATTTTTTTGCCTCTACGATATCGAGGCCGATTTTGTCTCTTAGTGAAAAAATCAGAGAGATAGCTGAATCAAAAGAGTATTCAAAAAGGGTGGAGGTGACCTCAAAAGATGAGGTTGCAAAAGCATCGGAGGCGTTCAATGGACTTTTATCTAGTATGGAGGATGCCATCTCAAAACTGGCGCACGAGAGTGAAAACAGGCTCCGTCTGGCCGAAGAGCAAAGCAAAAGCGAGACCCTCTCCCAAATGGCGCAAAAACTCTCAAGATATATCTCTCCGCAACTGGTAGAGTCTATTTTTAGTGGGGAACAAAATGCAAAACTGGAGTCGAAACGGAAAAAGCTCACGATATTTTTCTCGGATATCGTAGATTTTACATCCACAACCGACAATATGGAGGCGGAAGATCTGGCCTCTATTTTAAATCACTACCTCAATGAAATGAGTCTTATTGCGCTTAGATACGGGGCTACTATAGATAAGTTCATAGGGGATGCGGTGATGTTGTTTTTCGGCGATCCAAAGAGTCTAGGGGATAAAGAGGATGCCGTAAGATGTGTCAAAATGGCATTGGATATGAGAAAAAAACTGGATGAGCTTAGCGATTATTGGCAAAACAAAGGGATAACTAGACCTTTTAGGGCAAGGTTTGGGATACATACCGGATATTGTACCGTCGGAAATTTCGGGAATGAAGAGCGGATGGAGTACACGATTATAGGGGGTAGCGTCAATCTGGCCAGCAGGATAGAGTCAAAAGCAAATCCGAATCAGATACTCATATCGGAGGAGACCTATCTGCTAGTCAGAGATGCTATTGAGTGTGTGTATGTCGATACGATTAACGTCAAAGGGATGGCATATCCTGTAAAAATTTACGAAGCCGCCAAGATTTTGGGGGCGGCTACGGATCCTTTTGAGGTCTCTCTCAAGGGGCTTGGGTTAAAAATAGATCCGTCAAAAGTTGAGAATATAGAAACCGCAAAGCAGATACTAAATAATGCAATTTTGATTTTAGAAAAAGAGGCGGCTGTTAAGTCCTAAAACTCTCTAGCCTCTCGCTTAGCGCCGCACCGTTTTTTGCCAGATGCTCTACGGCGGAGGCTATCTCCTCTATGCTCTTTGCGTTTTGAAGTGATATTTCACCTATTTTTGCCGCTTTATCTCCCGCATCTTTGGCTTCGTTTGCATGTATTTCGGAGTCTTTTGAGAGTATGTTTACCGTATTGTCGGCAACCTGCATGGTGAAGGCCGAATCGGAAATTTGATTTGCCACTCCGTCCGCCGCAACCCCTAGCTCTTTTATCTGTTCGCTGTTTCGTTGCATCGTGTCTGCGGCGTGAATGATCGACTCTACTATGGTATTGATAGTTGCATTCGTCTCCGATAAACTCTTTTGGGTTCTCTCAGCCAGTTTTCGTACTTCATCGGCTACTACAGCAAATCCCCTACCGTGCTCTCCGGCTCTTGCCGCCTCGATAGCGGCGTTTAGAGCCAATAGAT
>CALJKN010000049.1 GCA_937973585.1 uncultured Helicobacteraceae bacterium | reverse complement strand
GGAGTTTATGTCAAATGAAAATTTTGAGTTTTTGTCCACATCGGCTAGGCTATTTTGTAGGTTTATCACAAGTGGATCGGCCATTTTCATCTGCTCTCGCAGAGTTAGCTCCCTTACACTCATATTTTGATAGAGCAATGAAGCTTGCATCGATATAGACAAATCATCGGTACTCGTTTTTAGCGCCACGTTTGCACTTAGAGCAAGGCTTTCACCCTCATCTGTTATTTGCTTTATCTTTGTCTGTGCCCCCATATTCGTCTGGAGCGTAGAAGATATATTGTAAGAGCTATGCTGACTTGACAAATCCATGGAGTACGAGCTTATTCGCATCTTTATACCCAGTTTTTATTTTTGAGTATATCGGCAAAACTAATTGATTATTTTGATATTGTTTATATTTTTGGGAAGAGAAGAGACGGCTCTTTCGAGCCTAATAGTAAAGTGTCTTTACTCTACGTAGCTACAGCAGTAGTCGGCAACTTCGCTGATTTTGAGCTTGAATTTTGAGTTTGCCGGTACATTGTAGCTTTGCCCCTCTGCAAATGTCTGCCACTCGTCGCTTCCAGGCAGTTGTACGCTCATCGAGCCGCCTAGCACTTCCATTATCTCTGCCGCACCAGTACCAAATTCATACTCACCCGGCATCATTATCCCTAGAGTTTTCTTGCTTCCATCTGGAAATATTATCGTTCTGCTTGTTACTTTGCCGTCGAAATATACGTTTGCTTTTTTGACTGCCGTTACATTTTCAAAGTTCATTTATCATCCTTGGATTTTTTTTGAGTTTGGTATTAGGTGTTATGATTATTATATTTATAAATTGTATTCTGGCGGACGGAGAGGGATTCGAACCCTCGAAAGCCTTGCGACTTTACACGCGTTCCAGGCGTGCTCCTTCAACCACTCGGACACCTGCCCATGAATAAAACGTAGCTGTTGCTTTTATTGGCTATGCCAATGAAGAGTGGAATTATACAAGCTTTATGTTTAAACAGCTTTAAAGTGATTTTGCCGTAAAATTCCGCCAAGCTCTTTTCGGACCTGTGCGACGTGTTTACGAGGCAGCGGGTCAGGGTAGGAATACAGCAGCCCACCTTTTAGGTGCGGGCGCCGCAGCCATCCGGAGGGAGCCCTTTATACCTACAATTAATTATCAAATTTTCGGCAGACCGCTCTCGCCGCTAACGGCTCTTTTTAGACTTACAAATCCAATCACCGTTTATTACCCGCAGATACCATCCAAAGATAAAATATCGGCATCAGTATCAGAGTCAGTAGTGCACTTGTGATTAGGCCGCCTAGCATAGGGGCTGCTATTTTTTGCATCACTTCGCTCCCGACCCCTTTTATATACATCAGCGGGACGAGTCCGGCTATGAGGCTAAAGACCGTCATCAGTTTTGGCCTAATCCTTTTTGCCGCCCCCTCGATAGAGGCTTCCATCATATCCGTATAGCTAGTTTGTCCGCTATCCAGACGTTTTTTGATTGCATCTTTTAGATAAATGAGCATCACGATGGCGGTCTCAGCCGCAACACCCAGTAATGCCAAAAACCCTACGACTACGGCGATACTCAGATTGTACCCGAGAAGCTTAACGGCTATTAGACCCCCTACAAAACTAAACGGCAACGTGAAAAATACAAGCAGACTCATCCTAAAATCGGACGTAGCCGCATAAACCAAAATAAAAGTAAGTAGCAGACATATCGGTGCTATCGTCACAAGCGTGTTTTTGGCGCTCTCCAGATATTCGCTCTGTCCTGCCCACTCATATCTGACTCCGGCCGGAGCTTTTAGCTCTTTTAGCGCTTTGATTGCCTCCATCTTGTATTCATACGGGCTTACCGTGTCTTTTGGCATTATGTAGACATACCCGACAGGCATCGCCTTTTCGGTTTTGATCTCCCCTGGAGCCTCTATGTATTCGATATTTGCAAAATACTCCAAAGGGAGTTGACCCATCTCTGTTTTTATCGGAATCCGCTTTATGGACTCAGCGTCGTCTCTGGAGGCTGAATCTAGCCGTACCGATATCGGATATCTGTGTGTCCCCTGAATCATCGTGGAGACCGATGAGCCACCTACGGCGGATGATACGCTCTTTAGGATATCCTCTTTTTTTAGCCCGTATCTGGCTAGCTCCTCATCTTTTGGGCGGATGTCCAGATAGTATCCGGTAGCCGCTTTTTCGGCAAATACCGCCGAGCTTTCGGGGAGTTTTTTGAGCTTGTCTTGTAATGCGGCGGAGAATCTCTCTATATCGGCAAAGCTCTGTCCGTAGACCTTTAGCCCTAGCGGGGTTCTGATTCCGGTGATCAGCATATCTATCCGCCCCCTGATAGGGTATGTCCATGAGTTTGTTAGCCCCTCTATCTGCAAGGCTTTATCCATCTCTGCGATGAGCTTTTCCTCGCTCATTCCGGCTCTCCATTGCTCTTTTGGCTTTAGCGTTATGATTGTTTCAATCATCGATAACGGAGCCGGATCGGTTGCCGTATCGGCTCGTCCCGCTTTGCCGAATACGCTCTCAACCTCCGGAAATGATTTTATAATCTCGTCGGTTTTTTTGGTTAGCTCCACGGCGGTATCGACGGAGATGCCCATAGGGGTTACCGGCATATACATCAAAGACTCTTCCGACAAAGCCGGCATAAACTCCCATTTTATCGTTTTGTATATCGGCCAGAATGAGGCGATTGCCGCTATGAAGACGGCTAGGGCTACATATTTGTATCCGATAATTTTTTTGAGTAAACCCTCGTACGAGTGGATAAAAAACATATTGAGTTTTGAGGACTCCTCCGGTTTTACCCTCTTATCCAAAAACAAAACCATCAAAGCTGGTGTGAGTGTCATGGCAATCAGCGCCCCAAACCCCATGGCAAAGCTCTTTGTGAAGGCGAGAGGCGAAAATAGCGCCCCCTCCTGCCCACCTAGGGCAAAAATCGGCAAAAAGCTTACGATAACAAGCGCCAAAGCAAAAAATATCGGCCTTCCAACCTGTTTTGACCCCTCCAGAATCGCTTTTATCTTTATCTCTTTTGTGATTTCGATGTTGTGCTTTTTGTATTCGCATAGGTGTTTGTGGACGTTTTCGACCAGTACTATCGAGGCATCTATCATCGCACCTATCGCAATCGCTATCCCCCCTAGGCTCATGATATTTGAGCTAACCCCGAAAAGGGTCATAGCCAAAAACGTAAGCCCTATAGTGAGAGGGAGTGTGAGGACTATGACGGCGATACTCCCCGCATGACCCAAAAATATTGCGGTGATGACGGCAACCGCTATCACCTCCTCCAAAAGAGCCCTTTTTAGGGTTGAGATCCCTTTTTCGATTAGCTCGCTTCTGTCGTATACGGAGACTATTTCGACGGCTTCATGCTGAAGAGTTTTTAGCTTCTCTTTTACGTCGGCTATCACTTTGTGTGCGTTTTCTTTGGTTCTGGCTACGACTATCCCTCCGACTGTCTCCCCTTCGCCGTTTAGCTCCGCTATCCCACGTCTTTCGCTTGGTATGATGTTTACGGAGGCTATGTCGGAGATTTTTAGGGCGACACCCTCTTTTGTGTTTATCGGAGTGTTTAGGATGTCGTTTTCGTCTTTGTAGTATCCGGATGTCTGAACCATATTTTCATATCCGTTTTGCAAAACTACTCTAGCCCCGTCCGAGGCGTTTGCCTTTTGGACGGCATCGGCAACATCCAAAATCGATAAATTGTAGTTTGCAAGGGAGGATTCGTTTACGGTGATTTCGTAGTTTTTGACGTATCCGCCGATACTTGCGACTTCACTAACCCCCGGAACCGACAAGAGGCCAAACCGTAAAAAATAATCCTGATGGCTTCTAAGCTCGGCCATATTTAACGTTTTTGATTTTAGTGCGTATTGGTATACCCAGCCGACCCCCGTAGCATCCGGCCCCAACGATACGACCGCCTCTTTCGGGAGGGATTGGAGGTTTTGGCTCAGTTTTTCGAGTACTCTGGTTCTGGCAAAGTAGAGATCGGTTTTGTCTTTAAAGACTATATAGATGAGGGATGTCGAAAAACCGGTAAATCCCCGCACCGTCTCTATATTTGCAAGCGACAAAAACGAAGAGGTAAGCGGATAGGTGATTTGTTTGTCGATGACCTGTGGGCTTTGCCCTTCCCATTTTACCTCTACGATAACCTGTGTCGGTGTTAGGTCGGGCAAAGCGTCAAATGAGCCGTTTTTGACCCCCCATACCGAGGCCAACGAGAGGAGGGCAAAAATCAAAAAGATAAAAACCCTGTTTTTTACAGATAGTTCAATGATTTTTTCTATCATCAGTAAAGCCCGTTGACTTTCGCATCGGAATCTAGCAAAAATAGCGCCTCTGCCGCCACTTCATCACCTTCCGATAACCCTTCTAGGATTTTGTACTTAGCGTTATCCAGTTTGACCGCTTTTATCTCTTGCGGTTCAAATTTTTTATCCACACGGACAAATACAAACTGTTTTTTCCCCTTGTCGAGCACTGCTGTTTTTGGTAGCGTCAGGAGTTTTTGGGTTTTTTGGAGTATCGAGGCTTTGCCGAACATATTTGCCTTTAAAAACCCGTCCGAGTTTATAGCGGCTCTGGCTGTTAGCGTCCTGTCTTTGTCGTTTATCTCTGGGAGTATCTGCTCTATCTTACCGACGTAGCTTTTTTGGCTTCCTGTAAACGTGGCCGATATTTTATCTCCGATTTTTACTCCGGCGGCATCTTTTTCGTATATTTTGGCCTCTACCCATAAAGCTCCGGTGCCCGCAAGTCTCAAAAGCGGTTTTCCGGCATCGGCAAATGAACCTGCAAATACCTGTTTTTCAACAACCGTGCCGCTAAAAGGGGAGTAGACTACGACGTTTTTTGAGGCTTGTTTTTGAGAGAGTGTTTTGTCTATTTCGGCTTTTGAGACACCCAAAAGTGCCAACCGCTGTTTTGACGACTCAAAAAGCCCTTTTGCCGCTTTGCTCATCGTCTCGTCGCCGTAGGAATCCATATTTTTTTGGTATTCGTAGCTTTTTAGCATCTCCTCTTTTAGGCTATATATCTCGGGGCTATATACCTCAAATAGCGGCGATCCGGCCTTTACCGATGAGTATTTTTCACCGACGTATAGTTTTTCTATGTAGCCTGAAAACTTGATGGTAACCTCTTTTGTCAGAGCCTCTTTGTAGGCTGTTTTTGCAAAAAACTCCTGTTTTGGAGCGTATGACTCATCTGCCACTTTGACCGTTTTGATATTGACGTTTGCGCCAAACGCCGCCGCCGCAAAAAGCGCCGCTGCAACTATTTTTCTCATATTTCGGCTCCGGTTATTTTTTTGATTTGAGCCAAAGCCGACATCGCCTCTGCTCTGTACTCTGCAAGTTCGTTTTCAAGGCTCAAATTCTCTTTTATGACGCTAAATACAAACTCTCTGGAGCTTTTTGAGGTTTTAAGCGTCGATAGCGTCGTCTCAAGGAGGTGTGCGCTTTGGGTTTTTATGATTTTTTCGGTCGCTTTTGAGTTTTTGAGAGCCGATTCGTATCTAAATTTTGCCGCTTCAAGATCCGAGGTTAGCTTGTTTCTTAGATTTCTCTCCTCGTCTTTTTTGCTTGATAGTTCAAACCCTTTTTTTCTGGCCGATGCCAGCTCTTTGCCGTATATCGGAAGCGGGATATTTACACCGAAAAACCAAAAATCCTGATATCTTGAGTCGGCGCTCGCATACCCGAGTGTCACGCCGATATCCGGCACTATGGATTTATTTTCGGCAGAGAGTTCGCCGTTTATAGATTTCGCCTCATTCGAGGTCGCCCTTAGCTCGTTTGAGAGGGATATGTCGGTCTTTGAGAGGTCTACATATTTTGGATTTAGCTCTATCTCTATAGTCTCGTTTGGAACCTCTCCAAAAGATTCAAGCTTTTTTATCGCTATTTTTTTTTGGGCGACAATCTCGGTTAGCTTTCTCTCAAACGTCGCCGTCTCTATCTGGCTTCTGACAAGCTCGGTATGGGAGCCGCTCTCTATGGAAGATGAGATTTGGAGTAGTCCGGTAGCGAATTTGGCGGTCTCCAGATATTTTTTGTAATTGGACTCTATCTCTTTTAGCTTTGCTATCTCGTAGGCTATTGTTTTAATCTCAAACTCAATATCTAGTTTTTTTTGCTCCAGCCTGTTTTTAAGAGCTTCATAGCTGTCTTTTTTGCTTTGCTCCCTTGAGCCTAGTTTGGTGGTTAGCGGGATTTTTTGGGTGATTGCGTATGTCACCTGTTGCATGGCGCTGATATCTCTTGCCAGCGGTCTTGAAAAGTCGTTGTTTAGGGTTTGGATGCTAAGTTCCGGATTGTCCAGTTTTGAGCTGATCCCTATCTCTTCGTAAGCTGCTTTTAGTGAGTTTTGCATTGAGGTTATTTCGGGGTTTTTTTGCAGTGTCCTTTGGATGAAGCTATCCACGCTCTCCGCCCCCAGAGAGGCGGCCAAAAGAGCCGCCGCAACTACGAGCCGCATGGTTAAAAATTAACCGAAGTTTTGTATTTTTTGGTTTTACCGTCACCGTCCACCACGGTTACGGTAACCTGCCATGTTCCGGTCATGCAAAAGTTTAGTGAAGCCTTGTATACTCCGTCTTTCCCTTTTGCCTCTACCTCTTCGCCCATTGCAGGCATCCCCGGCATCTCCGGCATAAAGACTTTTAGCTTAACACTCTTTGCAGTTAGGGGCTTACCGCCTTTTGAGAGGTCGATAACAAACCCGTTTTGCCCCACAAAAGGGTCTTTTTCGGATTTCACCTTTACATCTACATCTCCCGCTTTTCCGGCTATATTTATAGGTGCGGCAAAAGCCCCCATCGCAAAAACCAAAGCCGCCAAAACTACTTTTTTCATGGTAAACTCCTAATATTTATTTTTGGTGAGTTTACCCGTCTTTCGTGGGATGATTGTGGGAAGTATTTGTAAACTTCCCCCCTTTTTTTTAATCCCAGCACCACTTCCAAGGAGACGGCTATAAAAATAATCCGACATTAAAGATGTCAAATAGCTAACGGTCAAAAGGAAAATACAATCAGGCGGGTTAGATTAAAATGGTTGAAACACTAAGTTTGGTTTGGTACTGAAAAGTTGGTGGGCTTACACAAGAACTATAAATTTCAGTAGATTGTGTAAAAATCTAAAACCAAAAAAGGAGTCCTACAAATGGATAAAATCGAAATCATAAAAAAACGATTTGCCAAACTGGACAAACACTATACGGCTCTAAAAGAGTATAGGCAGCTCATAGACAAACTGACCACCACTATAAATATCTACGAGCCATCTGTATTTAGTACGCTAAAGCCGGAGCAAAGAGCGATTTTAGAAGCTTACCTAAAACGGTTTAGCTCTATGCAAGATTATCTGGGGGCAAAAGTTTTCCCTATCGTTCTTGATATTGCAGGCATAGGTAGCCAAAAAATGAGCGAGGTGCTCTATCAAGTTGAAAAAGAGCAGATTATCGATAGTCTGGAGGAATGGATACTATTAAGAGAGATCAGAAATGAGCTGGAGCATGAATATCCGGATGAGCTACAAGAGGCTTTGGATGATTTGAGATTTTGCATAGAAAGTTTTTCAAAACTGGAACAATACTATCTAAATGTGCTCTCTTTTGCAAAGAGGTTCATGAAGTGAGATTGTCGGACGGTATGATAAGTCTTATTAGGCGTGCAACGCTTGAGAGTTTTGGCGATGTTGCGGTGTATTTGTTTGGTAGTCGCATGGACGATAGCAAGATCGGCGGGGATATCGACCTAGCCATAGATGTGGATTTGCCAAGGTCGGAGTTTAGAGATAAAAAAGCCGCATTTACTGCCTATCTGATAAGAGTAGGCTGTGACATCAAGATGGACATCGTACAGTACAACAACAAAGATGAGCTTTTGGCAAGCGAGATAAAAGCGAATAGCGTAAGGCTGGATGGGTAGCTACGACAACTGTATAGAAATTTGATAGCGACACAAGAGGGACTTACCGAAAAGTAGGAAATTTGAGAATTAATCGATAGTTTAAATTAAAAATTTAGCCTAAACTCTGCCCCCTCTCCCTTGTCTCCGGTTACCTCTATTTTTATCCTGTAGTCGTCACAGATGGTTTTTACTATGTATAGCCCTAGCCCAAAGCCGCCGCCTATGTCCGATTTTCTTTTAAATTTGTCGAATATCTCTTTTTGCGAATCCTTGTCTATCCCTATCCCGTAGTCTTTTACGATTATGAGATTTTGTGAGACCGTAAGCTCTATTTTGCCGCCGTTTTTGGAGTATTTGACGGCGTTTGAAAGCAAATTGTCTATGAGTCTCTCCGCCGCTGTTTTATCTATTTTGTATATAAAACTCTGCGCTGTAATCTCTATTTTTATATTTTTAGGGGCGGCAAGTTTTGAGTATATCGCCCCTTTTTCCGAGGCCAAGGCGGCAAAATCTATCCACTCCTCCTCTTTTTTGAAGGTCTCTTTTTGCAGGTAGTATGTCAAATCCTCGTGTATTTTGCTAATCATCTTTGCGGAGACTTTTAGATATTCCGCTTTTTTTGACTCTTTTAGTTCGTTTTTTATCGAATCCAGACCTAGTAGCAAAGAGGTAATCGGTGTGTTTAGCTCATGGGCACTGGCTTTTACGAAATTATCAAGCCTCTCAATCTCCTCTTTAAAAGGAGCCAAAAATTGTCTTGAGAGTGCAATGGCTAGACCCGCAACCAATGCAAGCGATATGAGCCACACCAAAAATGACGATACGGCGGCCTCCTCCCGTTCTATTTGGAGCAAATCGGTTTGAACCACTACATACTTTATCCCATGGTGTAGTCTCGTTCCGGTATCTACTATCGTTAGCCTTCCGTTGTTGTCGTATATCCCCTCTTTTAGCGCCGGAATCGGTGAAATATCAGAGTACACCGTATCGCCGTTTAAGCCGATTAGAGCTACTTTGAACTCTTTGTTGTCCGGTATCTCGTATTTTTTGCCTCTCATGTGTGAATCGATGATTTCGGCCGAGATTAGGGAGGCGTGGTTTTTTAGCCTCTCTTTTTGGAGTTCGTATAGGTTTTCTACTTTGACCGTATAGAGCAAAACGGCGATGGCGGTGATAAAAATAAAAGCGGAGCCGATATAGAGGGCTAAAAATTTGATTAACGATTTTTTCTCATATTCGCTCAAATCTGTACCCAACCCCTCTTTGGCTTTGTATAAAATCTCTCCCGAGCGCTTTTCGTAGGTTTTTGACGTAGTATCTGACGGTTGCCTCGTCGGGTGTATCG
Organism: uncultured Helicobacteraceae bacterium; assembly: GCA_937973585.1. GTDB lineage: Bacteria > Campylobacterota > Campylobacteria > Campylobacterales > UBA6016 > UBA6016. The sequence continues at coordinate 25,818 of CALJKN010000049.1, read as the reverse complement.
TCAAAGCTCCAGAGTGAGCGGAAAATCTCTTCGTAAGAGATAAATCTATCCTGATTTGCGACAAAATACGACAGTAGCTTCGCCTCCATCGGCCGTAGCTTTACGCTCTGTCCATCCACCGTAACGCAGAGTCCGGACGGGTCAAAAAACACCCCTCCGCCTAGCTCTATCGGCCTGTTTTCGTCTATCGAATAGATTTTTTTGACATGCCAGATTCTAGCCTCCAGCTCTTCAAAATCAAACGGCTTTTTCAGGTAGTCGTCACACCCTATCTCAAACCCTCTTTTGACATCTTTGGCTCCCGATGCGGATGTGATAAATATAGCCGGAGTTTTGTCGTGGTACCCCCTAAGCTCCTTTAAAAACGAAAATCCGTCTCCGTCGGGGAGATTGACATCCAAAAGCATAAGGTCGAATTTTGTTTTTTGGGTCAGAGCTAACGCCTCTTCAAATGTTTTGCCCCATGAGATTTTGTGTGAGTTTGAGAGGTGTTCGAGGATTAATCCCCCTAGATGTTCATCGTCTTCTAGGAGGAGGATTTTCATTATTTTTTTCTGGTCGCTTTTACGGCATCTATAAGGGTCTCAAACCCTTTTTTGCTGGAGGCCTCAACCTCTTGCATCGTTTTGATCCCGTTTTCGTATGTTGCGGGTTCGCTAAACTCGTGAACCGCTTTTTCAAGCCCTTTGTGGACTTTTGAGTGGTGATCTGCTACTTCGTTTATCGCTTTTTGGTTGCCGGAGAGTACTTTTTGGGCATCCGTTGAAAACCATTGTCCAAATCTGCATGAGTGCTCATCTTGGATTTTTTCGCCGCTTCCGAGAAGCGCCGCTTTGTACCCTTTTAGTTTTAGGTGGATGTGGTCTATTTTGCCGTTGCTGATATATATTTCATTGGTTACACTGGCGCATTCGTTTGCGATAGATGCAGTGGATTCGGTCATCTGTCTGATGTTTGTCTGAAAATTTGCGACAAGCTCCATAGAGCTATCCGATTCGGTTTTGAATGTTTCACTGGTTTCTATGATGGAGTTTGAATTTTGTTTTAGGGTATTGATATTCACCTCTACCTCTTGCGTCGCTTTTTGGGTTCTCTCGGCCAGTTTTCGTACCTCGTCTGCTACAACCGCAAAGCCTCTGCCGTGTTCACCGGCTCTTGCCGCTTCAATCGCCGCATTTAGCGCCAATAGGTTTGTCTGGTCGGAGATGTCTTTTATTAGGTTGATTATATTTCCGATAGAGGTAACGACGTTGCTAAGTTCGGAAGCGTCAGATACAAGCCCTTGCGTGAGGTCTTGAATTTTTGAGAGCGAATTTGTGATTTCGTTGCTCTCTTTTGATATCGTCTTTGAGTTTGTTTCGGTCGTTGCGTTTAGCTTGTTTATGTCGGAGAGCATCGATAGGTTCTCCTCTATAGTCCCCTGCAAAAACATTATCCCATCCTCATAGCTAGAGAGCAGTAGTTTTACGATTTCAGTGGAGTCCGGTTTTTTGTCTGTAGTTTGTCTGGTTTTTTGTTCCAAATCATATACCGCAGCCTCAAGCATTCTAACTTTTGACTCATAATCGCTATTTTGCTTTTTTAGTTCTCTTATCTCATCCTCTAAAGCCGTTATTTTCCTACCGCTTCCAAACATTGTTTCCCTCTTTTATTTAAGATTTTTTATATTTTACTATACGCTCCAACTAATCATCGCCCAATATGTCGGTTTTTGTGGTTTTTTTCTAAAATTTTCATCAAAAAAGAGCTTTTTCAGCCCCTCTATCTCATCGTCACTCATCTCCCCGATACTCCAAAAAGTGCTCTCTCTAAACCCTTCAAAATCGTTCCAGTTGATTTTTTTGTTTTCACTCTCGATGTAGTCGATTTTTGGGTTTATCCCCATCTTGTACAAGATGTTGACGATGTAGATGTAGTCAGGCTTGGGGTGTATCCGTCTCCCCATCGCCTCCAAAATCTCGGTATCGACAAAACTGCCGCCGACTTTGTAGGTTAGATATACTTTTTGTTTTGCTTTGTTGCTCAGTTTTTTTAGTGCACCCTCCATATCGGCAACCTCCATAGAGCGGGACGCTACGACGATATCTACACTCGGTAACCTATTCCAGTCATCTTCCCATGATGCCTGTATCGTCTCAATGTTATTTATTTTTTTTGAGGCGGCATTTTCGTTTACGCAGCGTAGCATCTCCTCGGAATAATCCATTGCGTATACTTTTTCCAGTTTTTTGGCAAACCGCAAAGCTAGATTTCCGGGGCCGCATCCGACATCCAGTAGGCTCTCACACCCTTTTGTATCTACTCTCGATAAAAACTCTTCGTTGTAGATACTCTGATGGATACGTGAGTCCATATCCTTTGCTTTTGCGTTCCAATCCTCTTTTGTTTTCGGCTTAAAGGTAGTTATCTCTTTTTGCTCTTTGTATAAAGCGTTGAAGTCTATGTCTAAAATGTTCATTTTGAATATGTTGCCTTGAAGTCTTTGTGGAAAATTATACTTTTAAGACCTAAAAACAAGACTCTCTGTTGGCATGCGCTCCGTCAATTTTGGTACAATCGCAACAAAAAAGGTTTTGACGGTGATAAAAGGGGTTATTTTCGACCTTGACGGGACGCTCATCGATTCGCTTGTCGATGTGGCCGAGTATGCAAATGCGGTACTAGAAAAATACGGATTCGATAAGCGTAAAATTGAGGAGTATCGTTATTTGGCAGGGCAGGGGGCTTACAATCTGATGAGTGCCTCCAGCGGTTCAGGCGATAAAACCATGACCGATAAAATGGCCGAAGAGTTTAAGGTCGTATATGAGAAAAGTGACAAAACACCGGTTGTATACTCCGGTATTGCAGATTTATTGGCGGTACTGGAGGAAAAAGGGGTAAAGTCGGCCGTTTTGTCCAACAAACCGGATCATCTAACAAAACTATGCGTCAAAAGGGCGTTTGGAGATTTTTGTTTTAGCGCCGTTGTGGGACACAAAGAGGGATATGAGGTAAAGCCAAATCCGAAAGCGGCCTTGGAGATAGCAGGTGTATTCGGATTGCGGCCTGACGAGATAGCTATAGTGGGTGATACAAAAAACGATATATTGACCGCAAAAAACGGCGGCTTTTATGCAGTTGGAGTTACGTGGGGTTTTAGAGACAGGGATGAGCTTTTTGAAAACGGAGCCGATTTAATAATCGATACTCCGCTTCAAATTTTGAATATTATTTAATCTCTATTTTTCTGGACTCTTTTGGAGCTGATTTTTGGATGGCGATATTTAGGACACCGTCTTGTGTGGATGCGTCGATGCTTTCGCTATTCGCATCTTCCGGCAGCGTAAAACTCCTTTGAAACTTGCCGTAAAAACTCTCAAGTTTATAGTAGTCTTTTTCCGAAATCTCCTCTTTATGCTTTCTCTCTCCGGAAATTGTTAGGACGTTATCTTTTAAATCTATATTTATATCCTCTTTTGCTACACCTGGGAGATCGGCGTGTATATAATACCCTTTCTCGTCCTCTCTGGTGTTTACGGCAGGACTAAAGCTCGAAACGTTAGTCGCCTCTTTTGTCTCGGTCGGAACATATCCGGCAAATCTTCTTTCAAACTCTCTAAACGGATCAAATCTAGTCAGAAGCATTTTAAACCCCTTTAAATTTAATATTAGCACTTATATGATTTAAGTGCTAATAAAATATTACTACTTTAGCTTTTTGTTGTCAAGTATAAAATTCAATCTTTTTTTGTCTTTTGAATTAAAATCAGGTAAATTAACATATAAAAAGCATACATTTTCGCTACTATCTATCCTATTTATTGGTGAAAATATAAAAGCTGAAACTTTAAGCAATCGGATTTTGATGGGTTTTAACAAGTCTATTTTTTTGTCGGCTCTTTACGGTGTTTGCGGGATCTCTCTGTTTGGTGCAGAGGGTGATGCCGTAAAAGAATTGGCAATGGATATGAGCATTTTCACCAAGACGGCAACCGCCGAAAAACAAAATATAGATTATCTACCGTTTATAGTGTCGGTATGGGACGGCGAAAAGCTTTCCAAAATGGGAGCCAGAACATTAAAGGATGCGTTGATGCTATTTCCCGGTGTCGATGTCTCAAAAGACAATGTCAACAATAAATCGGTTATATTCAGGGGTTCAAATCCGTTTGCATACGGACAGAGCAAGCTGATAATAGACGGCGTAACGGTTAATGACAGGACTTTTGACGGATATAGCACTTATCTCGACATGCCGATCGATATAATAAAAAGGGTAGAGGTAGTCAGAGGACCTGGAAATTTTGCCGACGGCGAAAACGGTTATGCCGGGAGTATAAACGTCGTAACATATGCCGAGAACGGCTCAAAAGATTTTGCAAAAGTGGTTTTTGGGGTCGGTAGCTCAAATATCAGAACCGGCTCTTTTGTCTACAATAAAAAACTAAATAATTTCTCACTCCACACCGACGGCTACTACTACAAAGATGAGCTAAAAACAAAAACGAACGGCAAAGACGGTCTATACTATAATCCGGTAAACTCAGCACTCTCAAGAGATGGATACGCCCCTACCGCACTAACTACTTACGCACTAGGGGTTGCCCTAAGCGGCGAAGAGCTCAAAATTTCGGCTAGAGCGACAGGATATGATATAGGAAGCTCTTTTGGAAACCTATATGCTATGCCAAACGACGAGGGGAAGCAAAAACTGCCGTCGTGGTATGTGGACGGTAAGTACAAAAAAGCATTCTCGGACTCATTGTTGCTTGAGTTAAACGGTGGCTATATGGAGGACGGCTGGGAGAGCGATGCGAGGTCTTATCCGCCTGGGATGAGGATAGGGACGGTGGTTTATCCGGATGGGTATTACGCAGATTTGGCTATGAAAAATAGAATCTGGTATACGGGCGGTGTGGCCTCGTATGATCTCTCTGATTCCCATACTGTAAAGTTCGGAATTAAGTATCAGGACGAAAAAAATATTTATATAAAATCAATCACAACCAATAGGGCTACGGGTATCGGTATGTATGACTATTCGGTATCGGCTCCGTTTTTTGATGCGCCGGCCGCCAAAAGGACAACGACAAAACTATATATGAGCGGAATGTACGATATAAACGACGATTTAGCTTTTTCGTACGGCCTAAACAGCGACAAGGGAAGTGATTTTGACAGGCAGACCGACTATCGTGGAGCCGTAGTCTGGCAAGCCGACGACGACGATATACTAAAATTTATGGCAAGTACCGCATATAGGGCTCCGGCATGGCAGGAGCTTTATACACTTAACAATCCGGCAAGGGTCGGGAATAGAGATCTAAAACCGGAGAGAGTAAGGGCGTTTGAGTCGCAATATATTAAAAAACTAGATAATGACGATTCGGTGAGTGTAAACCTTTTTTATCTACAAAACAAAAATCAGATCAACAAAGTAAATGCCCAAAATAAATATATGAATGCCGGTGATTCGGATATTTACGGATGTGAAGCGGAGCTGAAGAAAAATATCGGGCTCGGGACGTTTTTGTATGCCGGATACTCTCATGCCTCCTCAAAGGGCGGTGGCTCTGATAGGCTAGTGGCGGCAGCCCAGAATATGCTCAAAGCCTCCGTTATCACAGAACTCGGCGGAGGATTTTCCGGCGGCGCATCTGTATTTTTTATAGATTCGAAACAGAGGGTAGAGTGGGATAATAGAGCTGATACACCGTCATATGTTAGCGGTGATTTGACTCTAAATTACGATTCATACAAAGGCAGATGGGGGGCGCAGCTTTTAGCGAAAAACATCGGAAATGCTTCTATCTTGTATCCGAGTGAAAAAAATACATATATAGGCGACTATCCGGCTATGCCGTCAACCGTCTATCTAAAACTTTACAAGAGGTTTTAGGCGATGAAAAAGATATTTGCAGCTTTACTCTTATCGGTTTTGACCCTTTTTGGGTACGATGAGTTTTTGCTTGAAGCCCAAATGTCTGTGATCCCAAAAATCGCCCTTTTAGACAAAGAGATATCTAAAAAGTTAATCGATGACAAGCTGACCGTTGTGATAGCCCACGAAACCGAGGATGCCGAGAGGGCAAGAATGATAGCGGTCGAAATGAATGCAAAAACGCAGGGAAAAATAGGGCCGTATCAGTTTAGAGCCGTTGCGGTTGATTTTTATAACCTCTCCAAAACCCCTATGAGCTTTTTATATATCCTAAAAGGTGGCGACCAAAATATCAAAAAAGCTATTGCGGCCGCAAAAACAAAGGGTGTGGTAAGCTTTACCCATAGGCGTTCAGATATTGAGAGCGGCGCAGTTCTCTCTATGGATATCGAGAGAAAGACTGTGGTTATCCTGAATAGAAGCGCTATGAAAGACGGCGGAATAAGGTTCGTTGATTCATTTTATAAAATCGTCAGGGTGGTTGAGTGAGAAACAAGGTAAACCTGAGCCTCTCTACAAAGATATTGGCCAGTTTTATTTTTGCCGTTGTCCTTGTTTTTGCGATAATGTCGGTCTTTATCGTCAAAACGGTTAAGGCAAATATGTATAACTCCGAAAAGGAGAAAGCCGGAATCATACTCGATTCAATCTCCTCCGAGATAGGGATGAGCCTGTTTTTGGGGCTTACCGGAGAGGCGGCGGGAAAAGTAAAAGAGCTACTCAAAAATCCAAACGTCCTCTCTGTCAGGATATCGCTTAGTGACGGAACCGTCATAGGTAGATTCGATTCGGATGGCAAAGAGTCTTTTGACGGGGCGATCGTCGTAAAAAAAGATATATCGGACTCTGTAAACGGACAAAAGCAGGCCTCTATAGAGCTTTTATACTCAAACAAAAACTACCTCGAACTAATCGATAATTTCCAGTCGGCTACACTCAAATTTTTGTTAATTGCCGTTGTGATATTTGCCTTAAATCTACTTTTTATCAAATACCTCCTCTATCCGCTCTCGGTTATTGCCTCAAAAATGAGAGAGTATAGCCCTGGTAAAAAAGTGGAGTTTGATATAGTAGAAAACGACAACGAGATAGGCTCCATCATCTCCTCGTTTAAAGCTATGCAGGAGAATATCGATATCTACTCCGAAAAGGTTATGCAAAAAGAGAGGGAGCTGTTTAACCAGTCAAAGCTAAAATCTATGGCGGATATGATAAATGCCGTCGCTCATCATTGGAGACAGCCTCTGGCCGGAATCGGCGCACTTTTGGAGGATTTGAAATTCGCATACAGATACGGTGAGCTAGATGAGGCGTATCTCGAAAAAAGCGTCTCGGAGAGCCGCATTTTGCTCTCATCAATGTCAAAAACAATCGACAACTTCAGGTACTTTTTTATGGCTACCGACGAAAATGAGAAGTTTGGTATCGAGGGTGTGGTAAAAGAGGTTTGCGCCGCCTTTGAGATGCAGTATGCGGCATCAGGGATTGAGCTTGAATACGGCGGTGACGACTTTTTGTTATCCGGTCAAAAAGAGCTTTTAAAAGAGGTTCTCGTAAACCTTTTATCAAACTCAAAAGATGCGATAGAGGATAAAAAAACAAAAGAGCCTACCCTAAGGGGGAGGATAAGAATATGGATGTCGGCTGCCGAAAAAAGCGTTATTTGCCTCGATAACGGCGGCGGCATATCCGATGAAAATTTGGATAGGGTACTGGAGCCTTATTTTACTACAAAAGGGCAGGGTAAAGGGGTCGGAATGGGTCTTTTTATGTCCAAATGTATTATCGAAAATATGGGTGGAACGCTCAAAATTTCCAATACTATAGACGGTTTGTCGGCAAAAATCAAGTTTTAGATTTTTGTGACTATCGGATTAAATGCCTTTGCCGCTACGGTTACTTCGTCCCCCTCTTTTATCTCTTTCAAATCATCGTCGGTCAAAAGGGCTTGCACTATCTGTCCCCCTACCGATATATACGCCAGATTTGCTATATCGGCTTTTTTGATGGACAAGATCCTCCCGTAAAAGGCGAATTTTCCGGATAGCTTTGAATCAAAAAAAGCCTCTGTGGGCGGTTTTAATTCTGATATTTTTCCATTTTTTACTATCCCGACAAGATCCGACAGGCGAAACACCTCCTCTTTGTCGTGCGACACAAATATGGTCGGGATGGAAAACTCTTTTTTGATTTTTAGTATCTCATCTTGAAGCTTGTGTTTTACGGTCGTATCGAGTGCCGAAAACGGCTCATCCAGTAGGAGTATCTGCGGCTCATAGGCCAAAGCCCTTGCGATTGCAACCCTTTGTTTTTGTCCGCCGGATAGCCTGTCTATGCGGGCATTCGGTAGTTCATCCAGCTCCACGCTTTTTAGTAGCGATATTGCCTTTTGCTTATCCGGTTTTTTTTGGGCAAACATAATATTTTCGATTACGCTCATATTCGGAAATAGCGAATACTCCTGAAATACAAAGCCGATCCCCCTTTTTTGCGGCGGGAGATTAATCCCTTTATCGCCGTCAAACCAAATCTCTTTGTTTATCTCGATAATGCCGCTATCAGGCCGTTCAAGCCCCGCTATCATTCTAAGAAGCGTGCTTTTGCCACTTCCGGAGGGGCCGAAAATAGAGGTTAGATGTGGAGAGTCAATCGTCAAATCGGCGCAAAACTGAAACTCTCCGTTTTGTCCATGCAGTTTTTTTGCTACCGATACTCTAATCAAGCAAAAACCCTTTTTTTATTTAGTTTATAGACGGCAAACAGTATCAAAAACGAAAAAGCAAATAAAATCGCCGAATACATATGTGCCGATAGATAATCAAACGATTCAACCTTGTCGTAAATCGCTATAGAGGCAACTCTCGTTACCCCGTCGATATTCCCGCCTATCATCAGTACTACCCCGAACTCCCCGACCGTATGGGCAAAGGCTAGTACACACCCTGTGAGCAGAGAGCTTTTTATAAGGGGGAGTTCGAGTTTATAAAAAATCTCAAAACCGCTTTTCCCGAGTGTTTTGGCTGCATCTTTGAGGTTTTTTTCAACCCCTTCAAAGCCCGATAACACCGGATGAACGATAAACGGCAGACTAAAAACCACAGAGCCTATCACTAGCCCCTCAAAACTAAAAGCGAGTTGTTTGTCAAAAACCGCTTTATACGGCAAACCCAAAAAACCCTCATCAGAGAAAGCCAATAAAAAATAAAAACCCAAAACGGAAGGGGGGAGAACCAGAGGGAGAGCGACAACGCTCTCAAAAATGGGCTTGAGACGGCTTTTTGTGTTTGCCAGATAATAGGCTATCGGTACACCGACAAAAAATAATACAAATGTAGTTATGAGGGCAAGCTCTACGGTTAATAAAAACGGCCTGAATTCAATCAACGGTGCTCTCCAGATATATTTCGTTTGCTTTTATGAGCGCACATACGGTGTCGCCCTCTCGTATGCCAAGCCTTTGTATGGATTCCGAGGTGATAATACTGCTAATTGAGGCGGAGCCTAATTGTAGGTAGATTTGGGCTAGCATTTCGCCGGAGACTATTTTTGTGACTTTGCATTCCGGTTTGTTGGATATGCTGATATCTATCGGTTTTATTTTGGATATGGCGATTTCACTCTCTTTTATAACCAAAAATACAGTTTTTCCGAGCCTGTTTTTGGGTTGTTCCTCAAATACCAATAGCCGAAATAAGTACCCCTCCGACATAACCTCTATTCTGGTTATTCCGGAAGAGTGTTTTTGACCCTCAATGATTCCTTGCAGTTTATTCAAGTGTAAACCCATATTTTTTTAAGATTGCGTCACCGTTTTTACTTTCAAAAAACTCTAAAAACTTTTTGGCCGAGGGATTATCGCCTCCACGTTTTGTGCCGACATAGGCCTGAACCATTTTTTTGTGCAGTTTGCCGTCTATCAGGTATGTGTTTACTTCATTTGCGATCGTCGGCTGAAGAGCCAAGGAGTGTGCGACTATAGCAACGTCAGCCGCTCCTGTTATCCCAAATGTCGCCGCCTGTTGCACATTTTCGCCTTTTACTATTTTTGACTCAACTTTTTCGTATATTCCTGCGCTCTTTAAAGCTTCAACCGCCGCTTTACCATAAGGGGCAACCTCCGGATTGGCTATTGCAATTTTACGGATTTTATCTGAAGTCAAAATTTGCAAACCGTTTTTTAGATCAATCTGAGACCCTTTTTTTGTAAGCATGACGAGTCTGCCTATGGCGTACGGTTTTATCTCGCCGACCGTCATTCCGGCGGCTTTTAGTTTTTCCGGATACTCTATATTTGCCGCAAAAAACAGATCAAACGGTGCCCCCTCGGTGATTTGTGTAGTTAGTTTGCCGCTTGCGCCGAATGTGACTTTGACTTTGTCGTCTTTGTTTGTTGTCTCATAAGCTTTGGCTATTTCTGCTAAAGCAAATTTTAGGTCTGCCGCAGCCGCTACGTTGATATCTGCCGCAAAAATCAAAGTTTTGGCTGCAAGTAGTCCGATTAGTATTTTTTTTAACATTTTATGCTCCCAATATTACGTTTGATGCTTTAAAAATAGCGTATACGCTATCACCCTCTTTTAGCCCCAAATCATCTATTGCCTCGTTGGTTACGACGGAGGCCAGCGTCTTATCGGCTATATTCATTTTTACTTCCGAATTTACAGCCCCCGGGATAATGCCCGATACGACTGCTTCGAGGACGTTTCTGGCGCTAATTTTTGCAGGTTTTTCTTTGCTTAGGATTATCCAGCTTGCTTTTATGATTGCATATGCCTCTTCACCTATTTGAAAGCCAAGCGATTCTACCGAGTCGTTTGTGATTACGGCCGCAATGCTCATACCGCCTATATCCAGCTCAACTTCGCTGTTTACGGCCCCTTTTGTTATTTTTGATACGGTTCCGAATAGCTGATTTCTGGCTGAAGTCTTCATATTTATCCTTCTTAGGTTTTTATACAGTTCGTCAAAGTCTGCGGCATCTTCGGCGATAGAGTCCAAAAATAGCGAGTATTTTTTTTCCAAAGCTTTGAAAACTTCAACCGTCTGTTTCCCTTTTGGTGTCAGAGTTGTCCCACCTCCGCCTTTACCTCCGGTGCTTCTGGCTACAAGCGGTTCGTGCGAGAGGTTATTCATAGCATCTACGGCATCCCATGCGGCTTTGTAGCTCATCCCCATCTCTTTGGCGGCCTTTGATATCGACCCCTCTTTGTCGATGAGTTCCAGTAGTGCTACTCTGCCGGAGCCTAGAAAACTTTTGCCACCCTCTTTTAGCCAGACTCTACCCTCAAGCTTCATTTTAAACCCCTCCGTTTTAGCTAAATGGAAATATACTAAAAAATATAACGCTATGTCAAAAATATATGCCGCTTTTTTGTGCAATAGATTATTTTTGAAAAAATACGACATATTTTTATTTATGTTGTACAATATTAAAAATCAGATAATGGAAATATATATGACAACATCGAGACTAGGGGTTAGGGAGATTACCAGAAATTTCAATATTTTGGAAAACTACGATTATGTTGAGATTGAGGATAAAAAAACACATACTCTAAAAGGGTTATTTGTGTCGGCTGAGCTATTGGATGAGGTAAAAAGCTTTATAGATATGATGCTTAAAGCAAGAAAGGCGGCCGAATTAGATGAGATGATGCAGATAGTAGGGAAAGGGAAAATCTCCGAAAAGTTTAACGACCTCTCGCTGAAAGAGATAAAAAAGGCGATAGCGGAAGAGAAAAATGTCTAATAAAATTTTTTTAGATATAAATATCGTCCTTGATATGATGGATAAAAGTCGCAAAAATCACAAAAAAAGTTTAGCCGTACTTGAAAAGACGGTGATGCAAGATATGCAGATTTGTATTAGCGAGGATATGCTAAGCACTATCTACTATATTAGTGATGACAAGCACTATACGCTGACATTTTTTCAAAAAATTATCCAAAAATGGGAGATTTTACCGTTTGGGAAGGATGTTATTTCTAATGCTATCGATTTTTGCACCCAAAACGGAGAGGATTTGGAAGATGCCTTGCAATGTTTTAGCGCCAAAAAAATCGGTTGCAATATTTTTTTGACAAGTGATAAAAAATTTGCGAATTGCGGCATCTCAATTTTTGACTATGACAAATTTCTGGAGCCGTGATTTATAGCATTCTCTCAATCTCCACCTTTATATCAAACGGTTTTTGATAATACACGGAAGACGAGACGATAATGTCCGGTTTGGCCGAGGCGTATTCCGATATGTTTTGAATGGTGATGCCGCCTGTGGCTATGACGGTGATGTTTTTGTCTATCGATTTTACCGATTCTACTACGGTTTTTATCTCATCCGGTGTCAGTTTGTCGCATTGGACTATATCGGCTCCGGCTCTCGCCGCCGTAACAGCTTTGTCTATCGTTTTTACCTCTACGGCTATTTTGTGCTCTTTTGTTTTTGATTTTGCGGTTTGGATGCACTCTTCAAAGCTTTTGTTTGCCAGAGTTGCATATTGTGAAAAGATCAGGACGCTCTCGGAAAGCCCCAGTCTATGCGGGTAACCGCCACCGCTCAAAACCCCTTTTACGGCGATTTTTTTGGTTCCGGGGATACTTTTTCTGGTTGTTGAAAAGTGGGTATCGGGTGAGACGGTTTTTATCGCTTTTATCATTGTTGCGGTTGCGGTGGCTACGGAGCACCCATACTCTAATATATTTTGGGACGGTTTCCACGCTGCCAAAACACCCTTTGCATCGCCTACGGCGTATAGCAAGACCTCACCGTTTATGCAAGAGTCACCGGAGTTTTTTAGTATCGAGCTTTTTAGTCCGAATTTTTTGCAGATTGCCGTAGCCTCTTCACTACTACTCACAACCCCGTCCTCTCTTGCGAAAAACGTAATCTTTGCCTCGCCGGAAATATCCAGTAGCTCCGCCGTAAGATCACAATACGGCATATCCTCTGATATGAAACCGTCTATATCTGAATCTGAAAAATACACCATATCAAAACCACCTTTTATCATTTCGTGTATGCAAATTTATTGCCAAAAAAGCTTGGTACGCATACCGGATAGCCGCACTCCGTGCTTTTTATATCTACCTTTGCCCCATATAAGATTCCGATTAGCTCCGGAGAGATTACATTGGCACTATCCCCGTCGGCTATTACCGACCCGTTTTTGATTGCTATCGTACGTCCGCCGATTATCATCGCATGCTCCGGAAAATGTGTCGATTTTAAAAACGAATACCCCTCCTTTGATAATGATATGATGGTTTCAAGTAGCAGTAGCTGGTTTCCGTAATCAAGGCCTGAAATCGGCTCATCCATAATTAAAATTTTTGCCCCTTGCGCCAATGCTCTGGCTATTAGGGTTAGTTGTTTTTCCCCACCGCTCATGGTTGGATAATCCCTGTTTGCCAATGATGCTATCCCCAGTCTATCCATGGCTTCAACGGCCTTTTCTCTATCCGTTTTTGTGGGGTTTGAAAAAATGGAACCGTGTGAGACCCGACCCATCATGACAACATCGAGAGCGCTGAATGCAAAAGCGACATTTGAGCTTTGCGGAACATACGCAACTGTTTTTGCCCTCTCTTTTGCACCGTATCTGCCCAGCGCTTTGCCGTAAACGGCTACATGCCCGTCTTGCGGTTTTAGAAGCCCTAATATTATTTTCATCAAGGTGCTTTTTCCGGTTCCGTTCGGCCCTAGTAAAGAGAGGATTTCCCCCTCTTTTAGTTCAAGGTCGATACCGCCAAGTACCTTTTTTTTGCCGTAATTAAAATGTAGATTATTGCAGGAGAGTACGGTTTTCATGAGAACCCCTTTTTGGCACCCTTGAGTGCCAGTATAAATATCGGAATACCTATCAGGGAGGTTGCAATGCCCACCGGAATCTCTACACTGGTGGCGGTTCTGCATACGGTATCTACGATAACCAAAAAAGCTCCCCCCAAAACGGCGCACACCGGAAGCAATATCCTGTTATCGGGTCCCACCAAAAATCTGGCAATATGAGGGATAATAAGCCCCACCCAGCCTATCATTCCGGCCAAAACAACTGTTAGAGCCGATATGAGCGTCGCAAAAAATATTGCCGTCATCCTGACTATCTCCACCCTTACGCCGAGGGCTTTTGCATCGTCGTCACCGAGACTTAAAACATTTAGATATTTTCCCATCAGCGTCAAAACTACTATGCCGATAGCCATGGGAAAAAAGACGGTAAAGGCGGTATTTTTGTCTATAGCGCCGAATGAGCCCATTAGCCAGTAGACTATTGCCGGAAGTTTGTTGTAAGGGTCGGCCGTGTATTTGACTATGGAGAGTAGAGCCGAGAAAAGGGCACTAGAGATCACTCCGCCCAAAACTAGAAGTATTGTTTTTGAGGAGGCATCTTTGTAGATTGTAGCTACGCCGAGAGCGACAAATACCGCTGCAAAGCCGAATAAAAAAGCAAACACTTGAACTGTAAACCATTGCTCGCTAATCATAATTCCAAGTGCCGCCCCAAAAGAGGCTCCCGACAATACCCCTAAAATTCCGGGAGAGACCAGCGGGTTTACAAACATCGCCTGAAATGCCCCGCCCGATACGGCAAGGGCCGCACCTACCATAGCGGCGGCTATTATTCTAGGGAGCCTAATATCAAAAACAATGTTTGCGTATAGCTCATAATTGTCTTTGTGTCCCCCAAGTCCAAACAGATCCCATCCTAAAAAAGATAGCAAATCCGGCAATGGTATCTCATATCTACCAAGTCCCATGGAGACTAAAAAAGATAAAAACAGTAAAACGGCACAAAAACCGAACCAACCTAGCTTTTTCATTTTTGGCCTAGTATTTTTGCCGCATCGGCTTTTGACGGCTCTACGCCTAGATATGTTTTATAAAAAGAGGCGGTCTCTTTTAGGATATCTTTTTTGTACTCTTTTGGATAGATGATTGAAGCTAGCCACTCTACGCCCAAAATCCTCATAAAAGATGGTGGTCTGTCAAGAATATTTACGGGGTCTTTCGGAACTAGATATACTTTTTTGGCTTTTATCGCTTTGAGCGCCCCCCATTTTGGGTCTTTAAAAACATTTTTGTAAAAAGCTTCATCGGTTGCAATAATTATCTCCGGATCTGCCGATAAAACCTGCTCTATACTAACTTTTTCCATACCAACCATTGTTTTTTGGGTACATTCAAAAGCCGGACGAACCCCGACAAATTTTAGAGGGCTAAAATGAAAAGAGCTTTCACACTCCGTAGATAGGCCGTCCGCCCCTTCGGCGTAATAGACTTTTGCCCTTTTCTCTTTTGGTATTCCGTCTCTGATTTTGGCTATGTATGCCAGTCTGGTCTCTGCATCTTTTGCCAGCATCTCGGCTCTGGCCTCTTTTTTGAGGGCTACCCCTGCCGCCCTGATGGCGTTTGGCTCATCTTCTACCAAATCCTCCTGTATAAAAAATACGGGAATATTAAATTTTGCAAATGTTTTTTCGACCTCTTTCATTACAAAATCGCTTTTCCAAGCCAAAATAACCTGCGGCTTTAAAGAGAGTAGAGTCTCCATATTGGCTCCCTTTGAGTTGCCGTGCCAGCCGCCTACAACCGGGAGTTTTTTTAGAGAGGGGTTTAGATATTTTGTATCTTTAAAATAAAAGTTTGAATCAAGCGGTAGATTCATGGCGGTCATGGTCTCCGGAGCCAAAATATAGCTAAGCAGCCCCATCGGGGGCGCAGAGGCAAAGCTTTTTTCTATTTTCTCCGGCAATGTAATTTTGCGTCCGGACATATCCGTGACCTCGGTGGCCGCAAAAATATAACCGGAAAAAATAAAGCTAAATAAAAGGGCGAATCTTTTCATTAAATATCTCCAACATACGTTTGTTTTGTTCAAATTCCGTCCCGACCGGCTTTAGTGCGATTGAGACGTGCGGGCATTGCCGTCTTATGAGGGCTATCTGCTCAAGGCATTTGTTTGTATCACCTATGATCCCTGCATCAAAAAACTTTCCTCCGTCAAAAAACTCAAATCTCTCTTTGATTAATTGCTTGTAGCGATTTTCGTCAAACACGGGTGATTTTTTGTATGAAGAGGCTGAGCGCATTGATTTTACGAAATGATCAAGGGATGGTTTGGCTATTTCTATCGCTTTTTCTGTCGTATCTGCAACGCAAAAAGTCCGCATAACGGTCATCTTCGGCAATTTTCCGGCGATTGACTCGTAGAGATGCGAGATGTGTATGCACTCCTCCACACTAACCCCCTGAGAGCCAAGCAGCCCGTATCCGTTTCTGGCCGCAAAAACAATACTCTCTTCGGTTCCAAAACTTGCTATGTATACCGGAATCTCTTTTTGTATCGGTTTTGGCTCTATATCTACGGATAAAAACGAGACAATATCACCCTGATAAGTGGACGTATCTTTTAGCAGGGAATTGACTCCGGTTATAATCTCAAACATCGCTTTTCTCATATCTTCCGGAGCGACTTTAAAATGTTTTGAATCCGGCGCAAAAGCCCCTTTTGCAAAACCTAGATTTATCCGTCCGCCGCTTAGGTTATCTAGGGTTGCCACCTCTTCAGCCAGACGTACCGGATCATAAAAAGGAGCCAAATATCCGGCGGCTCCGAGACGGATATTTTTTGTTGTTGCCGCCAGATACGATAAAAGCAGGGAAGGGGAGGGGCAGACGCTAAAGTCGTTAAAATGGTGCTCCCCGACCCACGCCTCGTCAAAGCCTAGCTCATCGCATAGCTTTATTAACTCCAGTTGTCCGTTTATTGCTTTTTGACTATCGTTTGCAAATCTTTCAAAAAGGGCAAAAATACCTATTTTCATTGACTATTCTCCATATTTTTTATCAGTTCGCCTATGCGGCGTATGGAGCTAATAGTATCCGTAAAATCAAAAGTAGCCTGCCTAAAAGCAAGGCGATTTACACCTAAATCCTTGTATGTTTGGAAAAGTTTTTCGGCTTTTTCTATCGGACCCACAGGACTTTCATTTGCAAGTACCCACTCTTTGAGCGGATTTTTATCATCGTATATTTGTTTTGATTTTTGCATTTTTCGCCGCTCTGTCTCCAGCCGTATTCTGTCGATTGCGTCGTTTTCGTTTTTGTTTATGAGTAGATATCTGGAGAGCATTAACTCCGGCGGTTTATGTTGCGGATGGTAGGCCGAGTATTTATCTCTAACGGCTCTTACCTCATCAAGCGTCCATTTTTGTCCCGCCATTACCCCCAGATCGTGCTCTGCCGCATACCGGACGGCGGTATCGTCTTTGGAGGCCAAAAAAAACTTTTGCTCTTGTGTCGGTTTTGGAAAACTGCCGTCTGTATGGTTGTTTAGGTGACCAAAAAGCTCGGTTATTTTTTTTATCATCTCATCTCTTGCTTTGCATTCGTCACCGTCATCATGAAGCAAAACCTCTCCGTTGCCCCCTCTGGCAAAACCGTACAAAAAATTATTCTTTGCCAAATTAGAGAGCAACCCTATTTTTTCCGCAATATGCCTAGCGTCGTAATGAGATAGTAGAATAGTTGCGGCTCCAAGCTCCAAATCGGTATAGGAGGATAGATGGCTCATCATAAGCGGTATAGACGGGCAAAGCCGATTTGATTTTCCGTGGTGTTCGGTTAGCCAAATTGTAGAAAACCCAGCCAACTCCGATGCCCTTATATATTCTATAGTCTCGTCGTAGACCAGTTTTGTGCTTTGACCTTGTGAGCCGTCAAACATTAAAATAAAGCCGAAATTCACAGTCCAAATTCCGATTTGATAGATTCAAAAGTAAATCTTTGAGGCGGCACGGCTGTTGTCCGTCTATTTATCATACGGATAGAGAGCGGCTCAATCCAGTTCCAGAACTCCTCTAAAAGCTCTTTTGGAAACTCTATGTCCCTGAGTGTTTTTTTGTACATCATCAACCATATTTCACGCCCTTTTTCATCTATTATAAAGCGAAAATGTCTCCCCCTAAGTGCCGGATGTCCGTGTTTTGAGCTGAATATGTCGCCGCCGCCGAGAGCCTCTACAAAAAAATCAGCAGTTTTTTGGGTTCCCTCTAAAAATTCTTTTTCATCAGCCGGAAACATATCTCCGATGGAGCTTTTTTTGAGCATGGAGTGATGGTGAAACACCATATTTCTGATTGCCTCTTCCCCGAATGTTTTTAATATCTTATTTGACGGAAAAACGACCGGAGGATATACGAAATCTATTTTTGCATCGGCCGTCCTAGGCTCCTCTCCCGCTCCGACAAATTGAGTTTGCCCACAAGATGAGAAACTGCCTATGTTGGATATATTTTCTTGCGGTTTTGCACACCCGCAACCTTGTTGTCCGTGTTCCACGCTATGCCTTTTTATGGATTTAGTATGTCGTTTATTTGTTCATCACTGAGCTTGTATCCAAAAAATTTGGAGTAAAAATCAAAAATAGTTTTTTTGATGTCGGTATCTTTGAATTTGGAAGGGTAGAATTTTTGAGCCGCCCATATAACGGCTAGAGGTTGTTCGGGGGTATAATGTGTCCATACGTGCGCCCCCATCGGAACCGCAAAAACTTTTTTGTTTTTAACGGCATTTAAGGCTTTGAATCTTTGATCTTTATACACCGCATCTACCTCCTCTTTGCTCCAGACAAACAAAAAGTCCGGATTCCAGCCCAGTATCTGTTCGGCGCTGACACCGGCATGGTCTTTTACCCCTCTTGCCACATTGATACCGCCGGCATTTTCAAACATCCATGTTGCCGTGCTTACCATGGGGAGGGTTAGGTTTTTGAATCTTATGTAGAGTGCTTTTGGTTTGTTTTTTTCTGCCGATACTTTTGAGGCTACGTTTTTTAAGGTGTCGTCGTAGTATCTGACGTATTCTTTTGCCCTCTCAGGTACCCCCATAATATCGCCTAGTAAAACCATAGTTTTTTTGATACTCTCCGAATCGCTCCAGTACAAAGAGACTACGCAAAACCCCTTTTGGGCAAGCATATCGGCACTTGTTTTATTTCCGACAAACACAACGTCGGACGGGAGGGTGGCCAATGTCTCAACATTTACGTTCCAATCGGGGCCAGGACCCGATACAACAGTTTGTGAGGCTGTTTTTGGGGCAAAGATGGCCTGATATCTCCAACTTTTACCTGCCATAAAGCCGGGCATACCGTTTTGTATCGTATCACCCTTGCCTAGAGCAAACAAAAATGCGTTTACGGCGGGTGTCGCCCCTGCCGTCACGACTTTTTCCACCTTAGCGGGTACGCTGACGGCTCTGCCTGTCATATCGACGATATTTTTTGTTTGGGCGGCAAAAGAGAGCGCCGCCGCAAATAAAACCGAAAAAATAACCCTATGCACCGTTAAAACTTCATAGAGATTGTGGCAACTGCCGAGAACGGAGCGCCCTGATAGTATGTCGTAGCACCGGAGGCCGTATCGTCGAGGTCGTTTTTGATGATACCGATGTATTTTTGGTTCATCAGGTTTTGCATATTAATCGAAGCGGTTACGTCTTTAAAAGCCCATAATTTCTTTTTTGTGATACCAAACGTCAAATCAACCGTAGTATAGGCATCTATCGACTCTTTATTTAAAATATCCCCGTATCTTTTGTCAACATATCTGACGGCCGGAATCACAAAGTAATCCCCTATTTTTGCATTTAGTGCGGCCTTTGCAAGGATTTTTGGAGCGTCCGGCACCTGATTTCCGTCGCTTGCAACTTTTGCGCCGCCTGCGGTTGTCAGATTTTGGGTAAAGTTTAGTTCGTTATACGAGATTGCCCCTTCAAATTGCAAATTTGAGTTAAAAGCATATACGCCGGATAGCTCAACCCCTTGCCCTTCCGCTTTTGCATTGCTTTGGTAGTATGTTAGCTTGACGACCGGATCGTATGCGGTTACTTGTTTATTGTCGTATTTGACGTAGTATACGGTAGGCTCCAAACTCCAGTTTTCACCTTTTATTTTTAGACCCAAATCATAGTGATCTGATGTTTCCATCTCCATCTTATCCCAGATGTTTTGGAGCGTTATCCCTTTTGCCAAAAAAGTGGCGCTATTGGAGTTGAATGTGCTCCACAAAGGCCCCTGCCATGGGCTTGCAACACCCCTTTTGTATGAGGCGGTTAAATCCATTTGAGAGTTTATTTTGTATCCTAACGCTACACTTGGGAGCCATTCGCTAAATGTGACGGCGTTAACATGCAGATTTGGGTTTTTGGAGGCTCTTGAGACGGCATCGTCCGCCGATATATCGCCTATCCCCGTTGCAGTATACCCTTGAATCTCCGGCATTTTAAACGATAGATACCGGATACCGCCGGTAAGCTCCAAATCCCCGTATTTTTTCTTTAGATTTACAAATGGACTATGAGTTATCCTCTCTCCGACATCGTTTAGCATCCCCCAGCTACTAAATATCAAAGAGCCGTTTTTGTTTATAGTGTAATTTTTTTGAGCCGTTGGAGGCGGGATGGACTCAATGGATTGATACCAGTATCCAAACGTTGCATCCGTATCCAGAATATTTTTTTCGTATTTTGCAACCGCTCCGTATTGGTTTTGTGTCATCTCTGTTTTTACGATTTGGGATGTCGCTTGTCCGGATGATGCGTATCTGTAGCCGTCCGTATAGATATAGTATGGCTTAAATGAAAATTTACCGCCAAATATCGGAGCCGAAAGCTCAAACTGAACCAAATCCTCGGTAAAGTGTTGCTTGTTGAAGTCGTAATAATACTTATCGTTAGCCCCGCCTTTGCCGCTTAGAGCCGTGTCGAAGTCATACTCATAGTATTTATCCAGATTTTGGGACTGGGCGTATGTGAGTCCCCTGTAGTCGTTTCTTTTGATGTCGTTGTGGGCGTAGAGAGCCTCTATTTTTACATCTTTTATCGGTAGCGTCAGAGCCAGTTCGATATTGTCCCTTTGTTGGTCGCCGTCACCCCTCCACTTATCGGCACTTGAATGCGAAGCGGAGACAAACATTTTAGCTCCGTTTGCAAACTTGCCGCTATCGACTCTGATGAAGGTTCTGTAAAACTCATCTGTCCCCAGTGATTGTTTAAAGCTCATCTCAAAATTATCTTTTGGTCTAACGAGGGACATATCGAGCGATCCGGCATTGTTTCCAAAGCCCAGACCGGAATCGGCGCTAGGTGCGCCGGCTTGAAGCGACATATATCCTATATTCTCCATATCTATAGTGCTTCCCATTGCCCCCTGACCGACGTTTACGACCTGTGGAACCCCGTCTAATGTGAGAGCCAGTCTGCTAAAAGTATCCGCATATAGCCCCCTGATTCTAAAGGAGTTTTGATCCAAAGATAGTCCGTAGCTGTCCACCTGTCCGGTATGAACCGACGAGAGCATATCTAGCGCTTTGTACGGGTTTGTTTGGCCTGGGCCTACTCTGTTTTCAATGGACTCTTTTGTGACAATTTTTTCTCCGGGGATGGGCTTTTGTGCAAAGTCCGAGCTGGTTGATATCTCGCCGATATTGTAGCTCTGTGCCATTGCCGAAACAGTTGCCAAAGAGACCATAAATAACGTTTTTCTCATTTTTGTTCCTAGAATTTAAAGTTTACGTTTGCGTAAGCACCGAACGGAGCCCCGGTCTGGTATCCGGTAGAGCTTGTGCTGGCCGCCAATGCGTTATCCGGAGTTACGATTGAAGAGATATATTTTTCACCTGTTAGGTTTGTGAGAGATAGCCTAAAGACCCCCTCTTTTGCGCCGAAAAGCCCTTTTTTGGTGTATGAAATATCCAGATCTGCTACGGTGTATGATGGGATTGACTGGATGTTTTCTACGTCTCCGTAGCGTTTTGAGGTATATTTGACACTAGGGGTAAAGCTCCAGTTTGCAAGTTTGTAGGTTAGTGCCGCTTTTGCCATGTATTCAGGTGCATCCGGAATTTGATTTCCTTTTGTGCTTACAACGGTATTGGCGGCGGTTCTCATATCATCTGTAAAGTAATATTTGTTGTATGAGCCGCTAACCAAAAAATCTATAGAGTCCGTTGCTTTGCCGCTGATAGAGAGTTCGGCTCCATAGCTAAGGGCATCGGAGTTATTTGATGGATAGGCTATCCCGACGGACGGGTCATATAGGCTTGCCTGTTTGCCGCTTACTTTTGTGACAAAAATATTCGGGTTATAGAGGATTCCGTCTTTTTTGTATTTTAGACCCAAATCAAAATTGTCCGATAGTTCCAGCTCTTGCTTGTCCCATAGAGATTGGAGGGTGATCCCTTTTGCGACATAGTTTGCTCTGCCGGATACGTATGACGGAAACAGGTTTACGTCGTATCCGTAGCTTTTTGTGTAATCAAAATATACGCTTAGATCTTTTGCCGCTTCAAATGATACAAACAGGCTCGGCAAAAACTCGTGATAGTATCTGTTGTTTACACTAGACCAGGTATCGAGAGTCCCTTTTGATACCGCCGTATCGTAGTCTTGGCTAGTTGTTGCGCCTGTGCCGTTTGTGTAGCTGTTTAGTGCACCCAGTTTAAAGTTTAGGTGTCTAACCCCTACCGAATATCTCCATGCCCCTTTATCGCCGCTAATCTCTACAAACGGTGAGTGAAAATCGTGGTAGTTGTTTTTTGCAAGCATCGTCCAGCCTGAAAAAATCAGACCGTTAGCCCCAACCGTATATTTTTTTTGGCTAACAGGGGGGCCGGGTGGTTGTTGTCTGTGCATCCAATATCCGATTTTTGCGTTCAGGGCGGCCGAAAAGCTCTTCTCGTACGCCATAACCGCACCGAATAGTTCATGGTCTATCATCCAATCCACAACATTTGTTCCGGAGGTATACCAATAATCACCCTCGTCGTGCAGATAATACGGTTTGAATGAAATTTTTGAATCGTTTGACGGTTTATAAAAAATATTTGCAAAAACGGCAGTATCGTCAAAATTTTGTTTGTTGTAATCGTAGTACTGGCTTGAGGCTTTATTTGTGTTAAAGTCTTTACTAAAATATCTGCCGAGGTCTTTTGCTTCATTGTAGCTTAGCTGATAGTAGTTGTGGTGTTCGTCGCTGTTTTGGACTACGTATATTTCAGCTCCAAAACTGTCGTTTGGATTGTATGATAGCCCCACCATACCGTTTGTCCTTTTTAGCTCCCCTTCGCCTTTGTTTTTGTCTCCGGCCATATACGATATTGAGGCAAACCCTCTTATATCTCCTATTTTTCCGCTATCTAGTCTAGCGAATGTTCTGGTTAGATTGTCGCTACCGAGCGTTTGTGACAACTCTGCTCCAAAGCTGTTTTTCGGTTTTTCTACCGTCATATCCACTTTTCCGATCAGGTTTGAAAAGCCGATACTTTTATCAACCGGAACGTACCCTTTGTATACGTCTATCGATGAGAAATTCTCAAGGTCATAAATCGTTTTCCCCCCTCCCGGATTGCTGTTCATCGGAAGCCCCTCAATGAGCAGTACGCCGCCGGGGCCGGATTGGTTTTTACCTCTGATTCTGATTGGATCGTGATATGAGCTCTCATTGGAGCCGAAAGCGTCTACCGAGCTAAAACTGACAGATGGTTCCATATCCACAACTTTGAAAACGTTTATATTTGTCTGTTTTCCGAGTGCATCGATGGCTCTTTTGGTATAGCTTTTCGGTGATGCGGAGTCTTTAAACTCCTGATTTAGTTGTGCCTGATTATTTCCGCCCTCTCCGCTGACTGTTATATCTTTTAATATATAACCATCTGCCGCAAAAACCGCAGAAGCCGCAGCAAAGCTGAGGCAGACACCCATAAATTGTATCTTCATAAACTTTTTCTCCTTCATAATGATTGGTAAAATGCCTAAATTTTAAACACCGCTGCCGCATCTAATAAAAAACGTTTCCATTCGACATCGGATGGTTTTTTGTCAAAAAGTGCCGTAAAATTTTCCTCCATAAACTTATCCAGCCTCTCGTTGTCCAAAAAGCCGAGTGTCTTGAACCTCTGATTTTTTTTGACACAGTTTTTTGCAACCATATAAGCCTTTTTGTCTATAAAGGAGGCGTTAGATGCAAACGATAGAAGCATCGAGAGGATTCTTTGGATTGTCTCCTCTTCATTTTCTATCTTTTTTTTGCATATTTGTTTTCGTTCGTTTTTTGCAAAACACTCATAAGAGACCGATTCGCAAGTAGAATCGACCTTTATAAAAAACTTAGCCTGTACCATATCTAGCCTCCGGATAGCCATTTTCATATGCGTGTACCTCAAACCATTTTGGGGTGGTTAGTGTGGTTATGAAAATAGCTATATAGTTTTTTATATAACGATAGCTATTTTTAAAGCCAAAAAATATTTGACCTTAAAATGCGGTGCGTAGTATAAAGGAAAATATAACGTCTAAATGCTTAAAAAATATACAATGCTATCTTGACAATAAAATTTTTATCGGTTAAAATTTCGTTATATCGTTTGAAATATAACGATATAGGTTCTCTCTTCTGAAGCAACCGAAAAACAGCGGCAGTTTTTCCGGTTTCATATATACACTCCTTTTAGCTTGACGTCGTCCGAGGGCGGACGACGGTTTTAGCCTCAACTACAACAAAACATAAAATCCGGAGTACGCAAATGAACTTAACAGAAAAAATAGCGTCTGCCCTTAGCGGTGGAGTAGATATGGTGTTATATATTTTAATTTTTATGAGCGTAGTCAGTGTGGCGATTATTATTGAGAGACTGATCGCTTTTAACGATATAGAAAACAGCCAAAATATAGATTCAAACAGCGCAAAACTGGCACTGGAAAAAAGACTGGGGATACTTGCCACTTTTGGAAATAATGCCCCGTTCGTCGGTTTATTCGGGACTATTCTTGGGGTTATGAACTCCTTTAAATCAATGGGTAGCGGCGAGGGGATGGCGACAAAACTAATAATGATAGGGATATCGGAGGCGCTTGTTGCTACCGCTATGGGTCTGCTCGTGGCTATCCCGTCCGTAGCCGCATATAACTATTTTGTGAGGAGAATCAGAAAAATCTCGCTCCAAAAAGGTTTTGAATGAGAACAGATAGCCCCGGGGCGGAAATCTCCGAGATCAATATGACCCCGTTTGTGGATATCGTTCTCGTTTTATTGGTAATTTTTATGGCTACGGCTACGCTGATAGCTGAAAATAAGCTAAATATAGAGGTTCCAAAAGCCTCTGCCTCCACGGATAAGCCGGAAGAAAAAGAGATTGGAACCGTTTTTATAACAAAAGACGGGAAGACCTACATACAAGACAAAGAGGTTTCGGCGGAACAAATAGAGAGCGAGATAAGAGCCGGAGAATACAAGGCTGTAATCATAAAAAGTGACGGTGCGGCACAGTTTCAGTCTGTTGTGGCGGCGCTTGACGGATGCAAAAAAGCCGGAATAGTGAAATATTCGATAGATACGGCGCAGGCACAATGAGTTATAGCGGTCGGATTGCTACGGTATCACTCGTTTTCTCCGTGGTTTTGCATGCCTCTTTGTTCTATTTTTTGATTGCAGATGAACCAAAAACATTGCCGGAGGTCGAAAAGCCTAAGGCTATAGAGTTTGTAACGATTTTGGAGGCCGAAAAACCGCAACCGCAAAAAGTCGAACAACCAAAAAAAGAGACAAAAAAGGTATCTGTAAAAAAAATCAGACCCGAGACACACAAAAATGAGGAGCCTCTAAAACCTTCAAATGACGGTTTGCTTGCGGCAAAAACCGATGAACCGAAACCGCAACAAAAAGAGCCTACTTTGGAAAAAGCAGAGCCAAAAGAGCGGACTGAACCACAAAAACAGACAATGACCCAGGATAAGCTGACTCTGTATCTATCGTATGTCAGAAAAAACCTCGAATCAAATCTGGTCTATCCGGCATTTGCAAAAAAAATCGGCCTACAGGGGAGTGTAGTAGTCTGT
>CALJKN010000048.1 GCA_937973585.1 uncultured Helicobacteraceae bacterium | reverse complement strand
CAAGCGCCTCATCGGCTTGTTCGATGTAGGATATAGTTGCTTTCGCATTTTTTTGTGATAGTCTGTTAAATATATCGGCAACGGCTCTAGGTCCTCCGACCTCGACTTTGTAAGATGTGAGGCTCTCTAGTTTATTTTCCAATATAGTAGAGACCCTTTTTACGATGGCCGGGGAGATATCCCCAAGGTTTGCCATCCTCATAGCGACCTCGGCTCTAAGGTCATCCGGAAAACGGCTGAGCGTTTCGGCGGCACCGGTAGAGTCCATATGCGCCAGTATCAGGGCGACCGTTTGAGGGTGTTCGTTTAGGATGAAGTCGGCAAGTTGTTGCGGTTTGATTTTTGAGAGGAATGCAAAGTTTTGACCGGTCTGCATACTCTTTTGGAGTTTATCTAGTACCCTTTTTGCCTCTTCCGGCCCTAGCGCTTTAAAGAGTATCTCTTTTGCGTAGTCAAAGCCGCCGGAGGATATATACTGGTTTGACTGCATAATAACATGAAACTCTTCCAGAATCGCCATTGCTATCTGCTTGTCAACCGTTGTCGTTCTGGCTATATACTTTGATATCTGTGTAATCGACTCAAGACTCATATGTGAGAATATCTGCGCCGTCAAATCCTCGCCCAAAAGGTTCAAAAGGATGGCAACTTTTTCGGACATCGATAGCTCTTCATATTGCCCTTGTAACTGCGGTGTTAGGTTCATAGTCCACTATCCTTTCTATAAGAGCCGAGCGGTGATTGGGCTGCCGCCTCGTCCGCAACAAGCGTTTCAAATAGGCTTGCAATCTCCTCAATATGCTCTTCGGTAGAGGTTTTTATTTTTTCCAGCATAACGTCGTATTTGAGCGAATCTTCGTTTAGAGGGCCGGTAATACCCAGTTGCTGTTCGACTTTTTTCCTCATCTCCTGAAGCTTGCCGTGAGTATCCTCCAACTCCTCTTCGTCAAAGGTAAACTCTTTTGGTTTTTTGGCCTCATCCTCTACCGGAATCTCCATCATCCTCTGTGCAAACGGTGCAATAACTCTGTTGTATAGAGCAAATAGCAAGACGGCGGCTATGACGTATTTCATAGCCTCTCCGGCAGGCCCCAGAATATACCCGTATTCGTTCATAATGGCTTTGATTCCGGTATCTCCGCCGACTTTTACGTTTGTAAATTGGAAGTTAGATACGCTAACCTCGTCTCCCCTTTTTTGGTCATATCCGATTGCTTGTTTGACAAGACCTGAAATCTTGTCTATCTCCGGAGTCCCAAGCGGAGTATATTTCATATTTCCGTTTTTTTCGTCCGACACATATTTGCCGTCTACGACTACTGCTGCAGTAACCCTTTTGATTGATGCGTATTCGCCTTTGACGTTCGAGACTGTTTTTGAGACTTCATAGTTTGTTGTTCCGGCAGATTTGCTATATTTTTCTATGGCGTTGTTGTTCTCAATCCCCTGAACAGGTCCTATATTGCTAACTGCGCCGGGAACTCCACCGACTTCCGGCTGTTTGTACCCCTCTTTTTTTTCTTCGCTGTTTTGTTCGCTTCTGACAACGTTATTCGGATCAAAGCTCTCGGATGTCGTCTCTTTTTTTGAGAAATCAAACTCGACGGATACTTTTGCCACCACCCTGTCGTTGCCGCCTGCTACCGGAGAGAGCATATTGACGATTTTGTCTTCATAGAGTTTTTCAAACTCTTTTTTGTATTTCATTTGGTGTTTAACTGCTTCGTTTGTAGCAGTTTCTTCGTCGTCGCTACCTAGCAAATCACCGTTTTCATTGACTATTTTGACGTTTTCCGGAGTTAGTTTCGGTACTGCCGCAGCAACTAGGTTTTTGATCCCAAGTATTTGTTTTGGGGTTAGAACCATATTTTGTCTCATGGTTAAAACTACTGAAGCGGTCGGCTGAGTATCTTTGTCGGCAAATACCGATTCTTTTGGTTTTGCAATGTGTACGGTCGATTTTGAAACGGCACTGATGCTCTCTATTGTTTTTGAGAGTTCGCCCTCTATAGCCCTATTGTATTTTACCTGTTGGTCAAAGTCTGTTGCCCCAAACTCTTGTTTGTCGAATAGCTCAAAACCTACTCTTGAGTCTTTCGGAAGACCCATAGCGGCAACGTCGAGACGGAGTTTGTTGACTTTCTCTTCCGGAACCTCTATGACACCGTCTCTAGGTATTTTATAGGGAACTTTTTGTTTTTCTAGCTCCGCAACTATGAGTCCGGCATCTTTCGGGGCAATCCCCTCAAACATAACTCTATAGCCGTCATCCCCTTTTTTTGGAGCGCCTGTATTAAAAAGAATCAAAAAAGCTATTAGGGCAATGACTGCCACAACGGTAGCTATAATGACGATTTTCTGCTTCTGGTTTAACTTTTTTATCAGTTCGTTTAACTGAGATATTAGGGCTTGTATATCCATGTCTTAGGGATAAACCTTTCTAAACTCTTCGAAAAAGATATCGTTTTGAGTTTTATTTCCAATGGTAATTCGGATGCCGTTTAACTCGTAGCTTGTTAGGTCTCTGACTATAACCCCCCGTTTTAGGAGCGTATCGGCAACCTCTTTCGACGATTTGCCGAAGTCAAAAAAATAAGTTATAAAATTAGTATAGCTATCTATTACTTTGATACCATACTTTTCGGCCTCTTGTTCGTATCTTTTCATCTCTTCAAAGTTTTGTTCGATACTATTTTTAACAAAGTCCTGATCATGTAGTGCCGCCAATGCTGCTTTTGCCGATAGATTTGCGATATTAAAAGGGGGTCTGACTTTGTATAGCGCCCTGGTCAAATTCTCGTCTCCTATACCGTATCCTACCCTCATTCCGCCAAGCCCGTAAGCTTTTGAGAAAGTCCCTAGATAAAGGGCGTTTGGATATTTTGTTATAAGCTCTTTCGGCTCAATGAGGCAATCCGCATTTTTGTAGGATGCATACTCCATATAGGCGCAATCTACTACCGCCAACGTATCGGAATCGATGTATGAGAGTATCTCATACACCTCATTTTTTGTCAGACACTCACCTAAAGGATTGTTCGGAACACATATAAATACAACTTTCGGCTTAAATTTATCATAACTTGTTTTAAATTGACTTACATCGTGCAACAATCCTTCTGTTCTGTGAATTTTTGCACCGCACATTTTTGAGTATATCTCATACATTGCAAATGTTACTTTGTTCATTAAAACGGAATCGCCATCAGATAAAACCGCCTTTGTGGCAAACTCTATAACCTGATCGCTACCGGCACCGAGTATGATATTTTTCGGCTCCACGTCAAATTTTTCCGATAGGGCATCTTTTAACTCATAATAGCTATCATCAGGATATAGATACATTTTTTCGGCGAAATCTCTAACCGCCTCTACGACTTTTGGAGATGTTCCGTTTGGATTTTCATTGCTAGCTAACTTAACCACCCTCTCAGGGGCGATTCCAAACTCTCTGACCACAAGCTCTATAGGCTTACCGGCTTCGTATACTTTTAGGTTCTCAAGATTTTCGTTAAATTTCATTTTTACACGCCCTTAACATAGCTTCCAAGCCATTTTATCTGATTTTTATAACATTCAAGCGCTTTTTGTATTTTTTCGTCTTTGATATGCCCATCAAAGTCTATAAAAAATACATAGCTAAACCCCTCGTCTTTTGCGGGTCTAGATTCAATTTTTGAGAGGTTGACCCCCTCCTTTTCAAAACTTGCCAAAAATTTTGCCAGACTCCCAGGTTTGTTGTCGAGGTTTACCAAAATCGAGGTCTTATCTTGTTTCCCAGGTTCATTGTCGAAATCGCTTATGATAATAAATCTGGTTTCGTTATAGCCGTTATCTTCTAAATGCTCAAACATCACCGGAAGATTGTACAGTTTTGCCGCAATGTGTGAACATATAGCGGCGGCATTCTCGTCTTCCGCCGCATACATAGCGGCTTTTGCCGTTGATGAGACCGGAATTAGCTCGACATTTGCCAGTCCGCTTTCACGTAAAAATTCGCCGCACTGCCCGAAAGCTACGTCTTTGGAATATATCTTTTTTATGTGCGAAACGTGTGCGCTTCTTGTGGCAAGGGAATGGCTGATTTTGATTGAGAGTTCCGCAACGATTTTTAGGGGGCTTTTTGCTAACAAATCTACGGTTTCTCCTACGACCCCCTCTATATTATTTTCGATCGGCACAACGCCGTATTTTGCTTTTTTCCCCTCAACGGCTCTAAAAACGGAGGCAATCGTAGACATTGGCAGATATTCCGATATTTGCCCGAATCTACTCTCTGCCGCCTGATGGGTAAAAGTCCCCTCCGGCCCCAGATAGGCTACAGTCTCCGGTTTTTCTATGTTTCTTGAGACAGCAAAAATCTCTAAAAATATAGCCTCGATAGCTTCGGCGTTCAGGGCGCCTCCGTTTTCACGGCTCAGTTTTGAGAGCCTCTCTAGTATCTCCCTCTCCCTCTCCGGTCTATAGATACTCTTGTCTGCGCTAGCGTGTTTGATTCGGCCGACCTCTTTTACAAGCTCCATCCTCTCGTTTAATAATGCTAGCAGCTCAGTATCTATCGCATCTATCTTTACTCTAATCTCTTGTAAACTCACCATTTCTCTCCGATAGATATCTCTGCTACGCTGTTAAAAATCATATCCGGCCTCTCCTCCGGTTTTAAAAAAGGGATTATCTGCTCAGCCTTTTCGTATTTACCGCTAAGAACCAAAACGGTTTTCATACCTATCTCTTTTGCACCGATCAAATCCCCGATCGGATCATCGCTAATCACCGTTATCTCTTTTGGATCTTTGCTGCCAAGCATACTCATCGCTTTTTCATAAAACGTCCGGCTTGGTTTCCCGATAATTGTTGCATGTGTAGATGTAGCAAACTCTAGCATTTTTACTATAGCCCCCAGACCAGGATATTTTCTGCCGTTTTTGGCGTAGACCGCATTTGCATGCATTCCGATTAATTTGGCTCCGGAATGTATCTTCTCTACCGCCGTAGCCAAATCTTCATAGTCCAGATCATCTTTTAGCGATATTACCAGAAAATCGGGGTTTTCGCTAAACGGATAGCCGGAATCTTTTAAAGTTTTGACAAAATTTTCGGAGCCGATTGCATAAATAGTCCCCTCTTTGACGTAATCTTTTAGGCACATCAAGGGATCCAAATAGTTTTTATCGGTAAAATCAAAGCCAAAACCTTTTAGTCTGCCGCTAAACTCCAAACTGGGGTATTTGGTATTGTTGGTTATCAGAGCAAAGGGGACGCCGCTTTTTTTTATGCCGCTCAAAAACTCTGTTGCACCGTCTATCGGCTCCCTTTTTGCGTCATCTATGAGGGTTCCCTGAACGTCGATTAAATACAATGCCGAATCCTACTTTAAGAAATCTTTTTCAAGAGCTATAACATCTTCAAAACTCTCTCTTTTTCTAATCACCCTTACCCCGTCTTCATCTACCGCTATCTCTGCCGCTCTCCCTCTTGTATTGTAGTTCGAGCTCATCGAGAAACCGTATGAGCCTGCCGATTTGATAACCAGCAGATCGCCGTGTTCGGTAGGCGGTATATCCTCATCTTTTGCAAAAAAATCACCGCTTTCGCATATAGGCCCCACTATATCGGCCTTTGATTCGTTGCCGTTTTTGCCGACTACTTCAACGCCGTGGAAAGCTTCGTACAGGGTTGGACGGATGAGGTCGTTCATGGCTCCGTCTACGATTACGAATCTTTTTTCTTTGTTTTGTTTTTCGTATAGAACTTTTGTCAAAAAATAACCGCCGTTTGCCGTCATGAACCTGCCCGGCTCGCATACTACGGTAACATCGGTTCCGCTGAGCGTCGATAGGATTGCCTGAGCATAATCGTATGGAGTGATAGTGGTCTCGTCGTAGTATTTAACGCCGAGTCCACCGCCTACGTCAAAAAACTTTATATTTATTTTTAGAGTTAGTAGCGCCCTTAAGAGTTCGGATACTTTTTTTGCCGCCTCATATATAGGCTCAAGCTCTGTTAACTGGCTTCCGATGTGAAAATGTATCCCGACAGGCTCCAGATTGTCGCTTTTTGCGGCGTATGCATACATCCCTTTGGCGCTCTCTATGTCTACTCCAAATTTATTTTCGTTTAGTCCGGTAGAGATATACGGATGGGTTTTCGGGTCTATATCCGGATTTACCCTGATGCTGATTCTGGCTTTTTTGCCAAGCTCTTTTGCGATCAGCTCCACCCTTTTCATCTCGGCTTCACTCTCAAGATTTATAAAGAGTATATCGGCCTCCAATGCCTCTGCAATCTCGTCATCTCTTTTCCCTACCCCTGAAAAAATAATTTTATATTTCGGTACTCCGGCCAAAAGTGCACGCCTGACCTCCCCTATAGATACGCAGTCTGCTCCGGCTCCTAGATCTGCAAAAAGCTTGATTACGCTTAGGTTTGAGTTCGCTTTTACGGCATAGCATATAAGTGATTTTCTCGCTACAAATGCCTCTTTTAGCTCTTCGTATCTAGCCCTAAAATGTTCAAAATCGTATACGTAAAGCGGTGTACCGTGCTCTGCCGCAAAGGCTTTAAAATTCATATATTCCTCTTTTTTACTCTGATGTGGTACGCAAATGCGGACAGAGTCCGTTTTTGCGGTTAGATTATTTAGCCAAAATTATTACAAAAATGGGTTTAAGCCCCGTATCAGGAAAGGCTTTCGACCGATTCCAGACGGCTTTTTTTGAGCATGTCGTAAATTTTTAAAAGTGATATAAAAAGCGCCGTAACAGCCGGTCCTAAAATAATCCCCCAAAATCCGTATGTTGAAATTCCTGCCAAAATCGCAAAAAATATGATAAGGGAGTTGATTTTTGTCGTCGTTTTTACAAGATGTGTACTTATTAATTCGATTATGACGGGCTTTAAAAATGTATCTGCAACAAGGGAGATGACAATAATCGTATAGATTGCGACAATGATTGCATTATTGACGTTTCCTATGGAAAACTCGTAGGCGGCTATCGGAACCCACATGATGGCACCGCCGATTATCGGTACCAAAGAGGCAAAACTATAGGCTATCCCCATAAAAAACGGATCATACCCCAGATACCACGCAACAAGTGAAAATAAAAATCCCTGTACTATTGCGTTAAAGAGGGTAGAATAGAGGACGATACTCATCGTTTGCCCCATCTCATCAAATATCATCTGGCTATCGTCGCCCTTTAACGGCAGGACTCTTTTGAAAAATAGGAGTATCTGCTTGCCGTATAGGTTTGCAAAAAAGTAAAACACAAGGATAAGAACCATATTCGAAAAAAATCTGAGGCTTCCTTGTCCTATCCTCTCAAGCATCACAAACCCTTTTGCGATGTAGTCGTCGTAGTTTGCCCCTTGCATA
>CALJKN010000047.1 GCA_937973585.1 uncultured Helicobacteraceae bacterium | reverse complement strand
CGAACTCTATATCAATGCTTGATTTGGCAAACGAGGTTGCGGCTGTTTTTAATTCCGGTAGTGTAGTACTGACGGGGCAGGAAGATCCGGAGGAGTACTGCAGAACATCGATATCAACCGACAAAATATTAAATATGCTTCAATTGACCGATACGCTGAACACCGATATAGCTGCTATAGCCGATAGGATAAAAAGAGCGTGAATCTATTAATCTCTGATATTCATTCTAATATTTACGCTTTTGAGAAAGTGCTTGATTTTACCCAAAACAAGGGTATTGAAAAGGTATATTGTCTAGGCGATGTAATAGGGTATGGGGATTATCCAAATGAATGTGTAGAGCTACTCATCTCGTTAAATCCGGTATGCGTAAAGGGCAACCATGAAGTTTTCTTTTTTAGCAACTTTGAATCGTCTCGCTATAATACATTTAGGACGAGAGAGTTATTAACGGAGAAAAATGCGGTTTTTTTGCGCAATTTGGATGAATATGCCGAGGACAAGACGCATAATGCCGTTTTTTCTCACACGTTTCCGGTTGGGACTACAAATTATGTGTATCCAAATTCGGACTTTTCTTTTTTTGAAGAGAGCGACTATAAATATTTTTTTGTAGGGCACACTCATAGGCCCTCATATTTTACATATTTCGATAAAAAGATTATAAATCCTGGTTCCGTCGGACAGCCAAGGGACGGCGATTCTAGGCCTAGCATAGTACTGTTTGATTTGGAGTGCGATTATTTTGAATTTGTAAGGGTGTCATAATGGATAGAGTTAATATTTTGTTGGTTGGAGCCGGAGGAATAGGGCATGGAAGTTCAATCTTAAAAGCCTTAAATCTCTCATCTTTGAATCTAAATATAGTAGCTGCGGATATGAGCCCAAGGTTGATACATACTGCGGATGCGGCTACAAAAGAGATAATCCCACCCGTTAGTTCATCGTCGTATTTGGATGAGATAGAAAAGCTAGTAAAAAAATACTCTATCAATGCAATGTTTACCGGTTCCGAACAGGAACTTGACTTTGTAGGCAAAAATAAAAGCAGTTTTGAGTCTTTAGGGATAAAAGTCTTTTTAAACAATCAAGAGACTATCGGGCTTTGTAAAAATAAATTTGAGTGTTTCCAGTTTTTATCAAAAAACGGCATGGATATTCCAAAGACAATTCTTATCGAGACACTTGATGATGTGGCAAAGATAGATTTTTCCCCCGTCGTAATTAAACCGTACAAAAACAGCGGTGCCTCGCAAAACGTTTTTATTGCAAAAGATGCCAAAGAACTAAGCTTTATATGTACGTATCTGCTAAATAGAGGTATAGACATAATAGCCCAAGAGTATGTTCCGTTTGATTCCAATGAATACACAGTCGGGGTAACTACTACTATGGAAAGCTCAACTCCGTTAGGTTCCGTAGTTGTCAAAAAAAATCTTGAGGGGATGAGTAGGCTCTTTAGGGATGGCGATATAGTTGTATCATCAGGGATTACGCAAGGAGAGGTTTGCGTAGACAATTTTATACAAGAAAAATGTGAGCAAATCGCCACGGTAGTCGGCTCAACGGGTCCTATAAATATTCAACTTAGGGTAAAGGATGGCAGGGTATTGCCTTTTGAAATCAATCCTAGATTTTCAGGTACCACATCGGCTAGAGCTATGGCCGGCTACAATGAACCGGAGTTTTTTATAAAAAAATATGTTTTGGGATACGAAGACCTAACTTGTCTTACTGTTAAAAAAACGGGCTTTTTTGTAAAAGGGCTAGATGAGAGATTTATAGAGACTAAGGGGTATTAATGGGGTGGAGAGAAGAATTTGTTTTGTTGGCTCAAAAAGAGAGCGGCTTTAAACTAAAAACCTCGCAACATGGTCATTTTATGGTTGACCCGATGCCTACCAAAGAGGAAATGAATGAATTTTACGCCAAGCAATACTATGCAAACACCCAAATAACATCGCAAAAAGGTATGGATATCGGGGTGTTTTCCGGCGAAGCAGAAAAATACCATTTTGAGAGGCAGTACAACGACACTATTAGGCTGATGGACGAGAATGGCGTAGGCAAAGACGGAGCCATTTTAGATATCGGTTGTGGTCGTGGAGAGTTTTTGAGGTTTTTGGCTAAGCGTGGATATACAAAACTTTTCGGCACTGAGTTTGATGAGAGTTTGTCCATTGACGGCGTAGATTTATTTTGCGGCGATTTTTTGGATTACGAAACAGATATGAAGTTTGATTTTATATCAATGCACAACGTGCTGGAGCACGTCATAGAGCCTGAGCTATTTTTGAAAAAAGCGCATTCAATGTTAAAACCTAACGGTGTGATAAAAATACAGGTTCCAAATGATTTTTCTATTACGCAATATAAAGCCGTAATGGGGGATGAAAAAAAGAATTTTTACTTTTTTTGTCCACCGGAGCATTTGCATTATTTTTGTTTTGAGAGTATGAGAAATATGCTCTCCTTTAATGGTTTTGAGCCTTTTTATGAAACTACATTTTTCCCGATGGATTTTTTTATGCTTATGGGGCTTGACTATTCAAAAGACAAAACACTCGGGAAAGAGTGTCATAACTATAGAGTGAACTTTGAGTATAAAATGGGTGATGCCCTAATAGAATACTACGAGCAGCTTGCAAAAATGGGGATAGGTAGAGTGGTAATAATATATGCAAAAAAATAATCTAATTATAGCGGCACACCCAGACGATGAGATACTGGGGTGTGGCGGTATTATAAAAAAATATTCAAATGAGCAAGATTTTTTTGTTGTTATTATGACCGGTGGAGCTGACGGTAGATACGGTAGCGATATGGAGGCAAAATTAAGACAAAATGCCAAGCAGGCAAATGGTTTGATTGGAACCAAAGAACTTTTTTTTGAGAATTTTCCAAACCAACAGCTTGAGACGATACCGCTCGGCAGTATCATTCAATCCATTGAGACATATATCGCAGATTTGAAGCCAAATAGAGTTTTTACCCATTTTGCAAACGATCTGAACAAAGACCACCAAATACTTGCCGAAGCGACTTTTACCGCCACGAGGCCCATAGTCGGTCAAATCGTGAATGAGGTTTATTCGTATAATGTTCCGTCTTCTACGGAGTGGAATATGACCGATGCGTCAAAAATGTTTTTGCCAAATGTTTTTGTTGATATAAAAGATTCTTTGGATTCAAAGATAGAGGCCATGAAGATGTACCCGAGTGAGTGCAGGCCGTACCCTCATCCAAGGAGTCCGGAGTCGCTCAAGGCTCATGCAAATTACTGGGGACTAATAGCCGGCATGGAATATGCCGAGCCGTTTAAATTGATTAGGAAAAACGGAATATAAGGGGTTTTGGATTGAAAATCGTCTACATAGGCTCGGTTGAGATAGGATATACAATTTTGGAATCCGTGTATGATTCCGGTTTTTCGGTCAATACTGTATTTACGCTTGAGTTTGAAAAAAAAGATCAAACATCAGGATTTGTTGACTTTGGGCCTTTAGCTTTAAAAAATAACAGCAAACTTATCAGGGTCTCTAATCTAAATACGCCCGAATACATTAAGATGATTAGTGAAATAAATCCTGATTTGATTATTGTATGCGGTTGGCAGAGACTTGTTTGCGGGGAGATTTTGGAGATTCCTAAATTGGGCACTATAGGCTTTCACTCTTCGCTCCTTCCGAAATACAGAGGCAGAGCGCCCGTTAACTGGGCTATTATGTCTGGGGAAAAAGAGAGCGGTATAACTATGTTTTATCTAACGGAAGAGGCTGACACAGGTGATATAATAGCACAGAAGGCTTTTCCTATTTTGCTAAATGACGATTGCGATACGGTGTACAAAAAATCGGCAAGAGCGGGAGCAGAACTAATATCTGAGTTTCTACCAAAGATTTCAGCGGGCTGTGCGCCAAGGACACATAATCCATCGAAAAGCTATCCGGCATATCCAAAACGAACTCCCGCTGACGGGGAGATAGATTTTCAAAGAAGCGCTTTTGAAGTGTATAATTTTATAAGGGCGCTGACAAAGCCTTATCCGGGCGCATTTACTTATTTGCCGGACGGAGCCAAGATTGTAATATGGAAAGCCGAAATAGTTTTTGATGAATCTAGATTAACAAATGACGATATATTTTTCGATACTCTTGATTTGAAAATTAGAGCCGTAGAGTTTACCAAGTAAGTAGCGATATTATATAATCACCAACAGTTTAATATTAAAAAAAAGACGGAAAATATGAGATACTGCAAAAAATGTTTAATGCCGGACACAAGACCTAGGGTTGTTTTTGATGAAAACGGCGTTTGTAATGCTTGTCATTATACTGAAAATATGAAAAATAAACTTATAGACTGGCAAGAGCGGGAAAATGAATTAAAGGCTCTTCTTGATATCCATAGAAGAAAGGATGGCTATTGGGATTGCATAATTCCGTGGAGCGGCGGCAAGGATAGCACCGCAAACGCCATAAAACTGAAAACAGAATACGGTATGAATCCGCTATTGGTTACTTTTAACCCTTTGATGCCGACCGAGGTTGGAGAACACAATAGGCGTATTTTACTTGAATATGGATTTGATAGCGTGTTTATTGCAGCAAATATTAGAGTCTCTAGGCATCTCGCAAGGAGATTTTTCATAGAAAGAGGCAATCCTAAGGTTCACTGGGATGCAGGTGTTAATTGTCCC
>CALJKN010000046.1 GCA_937973585.1 uncultured Helicobacteraceae bacterium | reverse complement strand
TACCTGCTGGATGCGGCGGAACTTATGGAGTATGCCGGAAAGCCGGAGTTGTCGATAAAATATTACGAAAGACACTACGCAAAAACAAAAGCAGTAGAGAGTATACAAAGACTCTCGGAGCTATCGTATGCGCTTGGAAACAGGGATAACGGACGAAAATACGAGAGACAAAAGGTCTTTGATGAAAAAAATACCACCGCCGTCAAAGAGTTTATAACAAAAGAGGCCGCCGACGGTTTTGAGGCGGAGGCGTTAAAAGATGCCGCCCTATACAAGGATATGACGAAAAGTGTTGAAGCGGTCGAATTTTTTGCCGAGATTGCTGCAACCGGGAATGATACAAAAGCCGCAAAAAGCGCCCTCAAAACAAAAAACCCAAACCTCCTATCAAACAAAGCCCTCTCTATTTTTGTCGGGGCAAAAATAGAGGATATGGATGAAATACCGTACCTAAAAAAGTACTATGACACCACAAAAGATACGGCCATACTCACATCGGTAGCCGATTTTGGATTGAAAAACGGGAGGGCTTATGCTTTTGCTCTGCTGGAGAGATTTTTGGGGAGTGTCAGCGGCAAAAATATCCGCTTTTTTTTGGATGCCCTTCCGGTAGCTACACGCAAAGAGGCGCTAGAGTCATTGATAGCAGAGTCGTCTGAGACTGATATACTAAACGGTATCGGCACATATTCCCTAATGTCGGAGGATACCGTGTTGGCCAAAAAAGCATTTTCAAAAACCCTTGGCATAGAACGCAAAAATCTGACAGCTTTGGAGTTTTCCGGAAAGATAGAGAGTTGGAACAACAACCCCGCAAAGGCGATAGAATATTTTTTGGAGTATGACGGCATAAACGGCGAAAATCCGGAAATAGCCTACTATATCGCCGAACTGTACAAGATATTGCAAAAACCTACATACTCCCCGAAATATTACAAAACGGCACTAAAAAGCCTAAATAGGGACGATATGCTCCAAAATACGATGTACCTAAAGAGCGTATCGGCTATCCGTTCACCCGCTTTTGTCGAAAAAGAGTTTGAAGCACTATTGGCTATCGATGATACGGATGGGCTATACGGTGATTACATAGAGGCTTTATATCATGCAAAAAGATTTGAGACAATCGAAAAAAAACGGCTCCAAACAAAAAACCAAAACAAAAAAAGCGTTCGGATACTAAAACTATACGCCTATACGGCCACGGAACTAGAGAGATATAAAGAGGCGCTAGGATATTTGGATGAAGCAAATAAGCTATTAGAACGCCAAAAAAAACAAGACCCGTCGATATTTTTTGATTACGGCTACGTCTACGAGAGAATGGGAGAGCCTCTGCAGGCGCTGATATCTTACAACAAAGGGTTGAGGCTTGACCCTAACAACCAAAACGGAATTGAGGCAAAAACCGGGCTTAGAAACAGGCTGGCCGGGTACGCTTCACTTGGATACTCTTTTTTCGGGGAGATCCCCTCAAGGGAACTAAAAATATCCGTGCCCCTAAACGGAATCCGGATAACAGGCTCCACTCTAAACTTTTACAACAAATTCCAAAATACGGTAGTGGTTGAGGATTTGGAGCAAAACAGATTTTTTGTAGGGCTAGGCGGTGGATATGAAGCGCTCAAACTCTATATCGGCTCTCAAAAAACGGCAAAAGCGGCGCTTGAGTACTCACAAAACTATAACAAAGACTACAAGGATGCAGTCATAGAGGGGCTAAAACAAACAGAATACGGAACTAAAATCTCAAAAGAGATAACAAAAAATATCCAATTTGAGGGGTATTATTTTTTGAGGGACTATATTTGGCAAAACCAAAATATAGCGACGGCCGCACTGACGGATATCGTTTTTCGGTATGAGCCTTTGGATAGGCTCTCTATTTTTTATGAAAACTACATACAAAATATCAAAAAACAAGACGAAGGGGTTTCGCCGCTAGGCTTTGGAAACTACCGCTCCGATACCGTAGGCATCGTCAAAAGCTATGACATAAACACCAGACTATCGGTATCTGCCGGATTAAATCTGGTTAGGGCAAACGAAAAAACGGAGTGGTTTCCAAATGTTACAATGGAGTACGATGATGTTTTTAGGGTTGGATACTCCACCGGACGGGATAATTTTTCCGGAGAGATACAAAAAATGTTTGAACTAACGGTAAAATACAAATATTAAAAAGCGGAGCATTTTATGTTAAAAGTTTTCTCTATTCTGGCGGCTTCTCTGCTATTATCAGGATGCTCAACCGCCACAAAAATCGTCACATCTCCCAAAATCCCCATCGACAAATCCAAAAGTTGCGCCCTGATGCCGCTCATCAACGACACGAACTACTATGGAGCCGACGGTACCGTATCTGCGGCCATGGAGACGGAGATAGCCAAAAAAGGGGTATGTAAACTAATAGAGCAAAGCGAAATCGCATACAAACTAAAAAATATGGGTGTCGAAAAAGAGAGGCTATTTGATAAAAACTACGCAATCTCCTTGGCCTCAAAGCTAAATGTGGACTATATTTTTTTAGGCAGGGTCACGGAATACAACTACCAGTATGGGCTAAGAGAGGATCCGGCGGTAGGGCTGTCGGTAAAACTGATTGACACAAAGGGGCAAGAGGTTATCTGGTCGGCAGACGAAGGGCGGGTAAATAGAAGCTTTATATTTAGGGATTCTCTGGCTGCTACGGCTATTGAAACGGTAAAATCGGTTTTGTCAGATCTCAAATGAGCTTTTTTTTCGCCGGTTTTTTACCGCTTTTAGGGGCACTTTTGTCGATTTGGCTCCATACCCCATCACTAATTGCGGCGGTAGTATCGATATCGACGATATACACCGGTGGATGCGCATTTTTTTTGTGGGATAACAGAGCATATGATATTTATGAGATATTTTTTACCTCCGCTTTCCCATCCGTCTGTATGGCCTGTGCCGCTATCGGCGTAAAATCATGGGTAATCATCCGACAAAATACCCTAAACGACTCAAAAACCAGAATCCAGACGCTCGAAAAAGGGTCAAACGAGTTGATGGAGCTATACAAAAACTCCGTCTCTATAAAAGAAAATCTGGAAAAAAGGATACTAAAAGACGACTCGTTTGCATTAAAATTACAAGATGCCGTATCTGCACTTAGTTCATTGAAAGAAAAAGAGATCAGGGGGAAGCTGTTGGAGATTGCGGAGGAGTTTTTGAGGGCAAAAGCGGTCGGGTACTACTCGTATCAAGGGGGGAGATTTTACCTCTCGGCCTCACTAAACCCTCCCGCAAATATTCCGACAAGAATCGGCAAAGAGAGTCCGCTATATTTTGCAATCATGGAAAGCAGTTCGGTATTAACCGTAAAAGACAAGCTAAAACCGGAGGACTACGCCATTATGGCGTGCAAAATCCCCGGTGCCTCAAATACGGTTATCGGGTTTATAGCGATTTTTGAGATGGATTTTTTGGATATCAACTATACAAACGAACAACTCTTCTCTATACTCTGCGGATGGGCGGGGGTTAGTATCGAAAAGGCAAAGGTATTTGAGGCAAAACAAAAAGAGAGCAGACTATTTGAAAATACGGGATTTTTTAATTTTAAATATTTTTTGGAATCTCTAAACAGGGAGATTTTGCTAGCCAGAAGATACAAAACATATTTTGCCGTATTGACTGTAGCCGTAGAGGATACGACAGAGATGAGTCCCGACTCTTTTAATGAATGCGTAACGACACTAGGGTACAAGATAAAACACGTATTTAGGGAGGTTGACAGCTTCTTTTTTAATGACGTAAAAAAAGAGCGGTTTCATATAATCCTGCCGATGACTCTGGAGGACGGAGCGACGATAGCACTCAAAAAATTTCTAGCCGACCTTTCTGTTTTGGATCTACGTCCATACACCAACCCCTCCAAATCGCTCATCGTAGGCTCCTCTGTTTTTGGGGTAACACCTGAAACTACAAACCATTCGACCAATCTGTTCATTAAAGAGAATTCGTGAGCTATTTTTTGAGACTTTTTGTGATCGGCACTCTGACGACCGGACCGTGGGGTTTTTTTGGGGCTGTTTTTGCGTGGATACTGACGGCTTTTGTCCCAAAAAAAGAGATCTCAAAAGAGTACACCGAGAGGATTCTAAAAAAAAGGGGGGAGGATAAAGATATTGCCCTGACCCTCCAAAAGCTAAGCTACAAAAAAACGGAGAGGCTATCGGATAGACTAGATATCCTAAGTTACAAGGAGATTTTGGCCTCTACCGACGAGTTTCAAAAGATAAATCTTATCGGGATGCTCTCATTCAACCCTACAAAAGAGAATGTCTCGTTAATCAAATCGGCTCTGGACGACCATATCGAAATGGTTCGGATACTGGCTTCTACGTCGCTTCAAAAAATGGATGCGATGTTCGTATCGAAAATACTGGAGCTAAAAGAGGCGGATGGGGATGGAGAGAGGTTTTATCTGACGGCTGCACAAATATATGATGATTACATATACTCCGGCTTGATCGCAAAAGAAAACGAGAGCTTTTACATATCAAAAATGCTTGAATACTACAAAAAAGGGTATGAGAGTGCCAA
The DNA here is from genome assembly GCA_937973585.1 of uncultured Helicobacteraceae bacterium. Taxonomy (GTDB): domain Bacteria; phylum Campylobacterota; class Campylobacteria; order Campylobacterales; family UBA6016; genus UBA6016. Next base: position 5,175 of record CALJKN010000046.1, on the reverse strand, counting down.
AAGTGACGAGGCGGCAAAAAAATATATCAGAGCCCTCATCAGATTTAGCAAAATAGATGAGGCATCTTCTATTTGCAAAGGGTTCGGGAAGCAAAAGCAAAACGAAACGGCAATAAAGTTTTGGATGGCCGAGATATGTTTTAAGCAAAAAGATTTTGATGGTGTAAAAAACATTTTAGCCTCCGTAAACCATGAAAAAATCGGCTTTGAACCTTACAAAAAAAGTATCGGCTGGTGGGTCGGATGAAGCCTAAAATATGTCTCATTATAGAGGGGAGCTATCCGTATGTACAAGGTGGTGTCTCATCGTGGGTTCATCAGCTTATCTGTGGGCTTGACGAATATGCGTTTGAAATCGTAGCTCTTAGATCAAAAAAAGAGGATGGGTTAAAACCTGCGTACGAGATCCCTAAAAACGTTACCGGACTCCACCATATATATCTCGGTGAGGGGATCGAAAAGCCGCTTTTTATGCCAAAAAAACTATCCCTAAAAACAGAGATTCTGGAGGCTTTGTCAGATTTTCCAAACGTCTCGTCGTTTCACAAGGTAGCCGCAAGTTTTTATAACCACAATCACAAAAATAGCCTCAAAAAAGAGATTATCTACGCCGAAGATGTCTACAATATGTGTGAGGAGAGTTATAAAAAATTCGGACTGCTCGGTAAATCGTTTTTGGATTTTTTTTGGAATATCCGCTCTTTGTATTTGGGGGTATCGAACGTTTTGTTGTCAGAAATCCCAAAAGCCGATATCTACCACACCGTCTCCACTGGTTACGCCGGAGTATATGCGGCTTTTTGCAAAATAAACAGACAAAACTCCAAAATGATAGTCACCGAACACGGCATCTATACAAGAGAACGAAACATGGAGGTGTGCATATCGGCATGGCCAGACATCGACAAGGACGCATACCTCCCGGAAGACGGAATAGGGATATATAAAAACCTATGGCAATCTAGTTTTAGAGCTATGTCGAATATCTGCTACCGATACGCCGACAAAATAGTATCTCTCCACAACAAAAACAACAAAATACAGATAAAAGAGGGGGCACATCCGGATAAGGTTTTAACTGTTAGAAACGGAGCAGACCTCTCGCTATACAATTTTAGACACCGAATCCGTGTGTCAAATCCTCCGGTAATCGGCTTTTTGGGGAGGGTGGTGAAGATAAAAGACGTAAAAACATTTATCAGAGCTGCCGACATAACATTAAAAAAATACCCGGAATCGATCTTTTTGGTAGCCGGTCCGTACGATGAGGACGAAGAGTATTATGCCGAATGTGTAAAAGTTGCAAAACTACTCGGAATCGAAGAAAATCTAAAGTTTCTAGGAAAAGTGAACTCAAAAGATTTTTGCGAACAGATTGACATTATGGTGTTAACCTCTTTATCGGAGGGGCAACCCCTTGTTATTACCGAGGCGGCAGGATGCGGTGTCCCGTCTATCGCTACCGATGTCGGCGGATGCAAAGAGATGATAGAGGGGGGCGAAGACGACGAAATAGGTAGAGCCGGAATCGTCACAAGATCATCCAATCCGGTAGAAACGGCGCAGGCTATAATGTATATGATAGAAAATGAAGATTTTTACTCAGATTGTTCACGAAATGGAAGACAAAGGGCCGAAAGGTATTACGATGAGAAAATACTATTTGAAAGCTACAAAAAACTATACATGGGAGCCTTCTAGGAGATGGCAGGGATAGGGTTTGAGCTAAAAAATCTGTTTGCCGACACAAAAGGGGTATCAAAAGCAAACATAGCAGTCAAAAGCGTAGTGGTATCTACCGGACCTTGGCTTATCTCGATTGCCACGTTGGCATCTTTGCTTATTTTTTTAAAACCGGGCATGAGTGGCACAGATTTTTATACCCTCTCCGGAACTTTTGTATACACGTTTATTTTTTCGATGATCATCTCCTCCCCAATCTCAAATGCTGCCACCAGACACTTATCCGACAAACTATACGAAGAGGATTTTGCCGCCGTCTCATCTGTTTTTTTGAGTTCCTTTGCCGTATGCGGGATTATCTCATTTGTTTTGTCATTTGGATTTTTCTACATTGCCGTATCCCCTACCCTATACGCCCTCGAGGCTGCCTTTTTCTTTACAGTTATGAGTCTTGTCTGGATTGCTACCGTTTTTGTCGGCGCACTAAAAGATTATAACTCCGTAGTATTTGCTTTCGGATCGGGGATGTTTATAGGTGTACTGCTAGCCGTTTTGTTCGGCGGATACGAACTGTATAAAACTTTGGCCTGTTTTTGTAGCGGGGTAGCTATAACGCTTTATTGGCTGTGTGCAAAGATATATATAGAGTTTGGCTTTAACGGCAAGGTCTTATATAGATGGCTAATCTCCAAAAACTCGATTATTTTGATGTTGACCGCTTTTTGTTTTTATACCGGAATGTGGGTTGACAAGTGGTTTTACTGGGCTAGCGACAAAGCGGTATCTCCGGCACACGGCTTTTGGTTTTTCCCCTCTTATGATTTTTCAATTTTTTTGGCATATCTCACCACAATGCCGACAGTCGCCTTTTTTACCGTATTTGTAGAGACTGTATTTTACGAAGCACAAAGAAAATACCTAGACTCAATAGCAGCCGGAGCCGATTTATGGAGTATCAAAAGCCTTGAACAAAAGATGCAAAAAGCGTTTTTTAAAGCCCTGTTTATGGTTGGGGTTTTTCAGCTTTTTACTGCCCTTTTTTTTGGGGTTATCGTTACGCTAGTCTTAGATCATATAAATCTAAATCTTTTAGCCGTTCCCCTACTTAGAATATCTCTCATTTGTGCGACGATGCACATTCTAATTCAAACGATTGTTATCTTTTTATATTATTTTGATTTTCAAAAAGAGAGTTTGGCGGTTTCATTTTTTATGCTTCTTACAAATCTTGTATTTGCACTTATTTTTACCGATTTGCCTTTTAGATTTTCAGGCTACGGATACGCCATTTCACTTTTTTTTACCCTTATAGCGGCACTTTTGATTGCAACCTATAAATTTAGAAGGCTAAGCTACTATACTTTCACCTCCTCGCCAATGTAAATACAGGGTTATTAGATTGGGAGCTTGATCATATTTTTATTTTGTTTTGCCTCTTTTTCGGCTCTCTCTTTGTCGGTTATAGTCTTTAGCAGCTCAACCTTGTATTCGTCCAAAGCTTTTGCAACGTCTTTTAACGCAGCCGCCATAGCCTCTGCACTAAGTGGCGGATTTGAGTTTAGTCCCGCTTTTTCTCTGAGCTCATGCTCTTTTTCATCAAGGAGCTTTTTAATTCTCTCCAACGTCTCGTTCATCCAAAACTTCATAGCCCCGCCGGCTTTTTTCATCTTCTCAAAAAAAGCGGCAATCTCCTCTGCGCTTTTCTCTTCGGCAACCTCTTTGCCTGTCTTTGTCTCATCGGTTTTTGTCTCGTCTATGACAAAGGCAGATCCGGTAAACGACGATTTGGATGCCGTCTGATATTGTGTGTAGCCGTAGCCGCTAACGCCTACTATGCTCATATTGGCTCCTTGTTTATTTGCCGTTTACAAGCAAAAAAAGTTCCTTAAATTTTAAAACATCAAAACCGATTTGATCTCCGTAAACTCCTCCATGGCAAACAATGGCCCCTCTTTGCCGATACCGCTCATCCTTATCCCGCCGTAAGGTTGTATATCAAATCTAAGGGTCGGAATATCATTTATCACTATCCCGCCTGCATCGAGCTCATCTATCGCCCTCATTGCTATAGCATGGCTATCGGTAAATACGGAGTGCTGGAGGCCATAGTTTGAGTTATTGATTTTTTTTGCAGCCTCATCAAAATCTTTTACTCTAATAATAGAAACTATCGGAGCAAAAACTTCTTCGCAAACTATCCTCATATCATCGGTTACATTAACCAAAACGGTCGGCTCAAAATATCGGCCGTTATGATTGCCGCCTATAAGCACACTTGCCCCCTCTTCTTTTGCAGACTCTACCCATTTCTTTGCTCTCACGGCAGAATCCTCGTTGATGAGTGGCCCCATAAAAACCTCTTCGTCCATAGGATTTCCAAGTTTCAATGTCGCAACCTCAGCTTTTAATGCATCGCAAAAAGCCCCATAAATATCGTCATGAACATAAATCCTCTGCAATGAGATACACACCTGCCCTGAGTTTACAAATGCACCGACTGCACATTTCTTTGCTGCCGATGAAATATCGGCGGTTTTATCTACAAACGTAGCCGCATTACCGCCTAGCTCCAGAGAGATTTTTTTTATACCTGCAGTTTGCGTAATTATTCTCCCTACTGTTGCAGAACCGGTAAAGCTTATCACCCTAGGAATATCGCTAGAAACAAGAGCGCTACCGACATCAGCATCACCGTAAACAAGACTTAATGCATTGCGAACAGCAAACTCGCTCTCAATAAAGAGCTTAGCAAGCATATATGAGGTACAAGGTGCTTCAGGGGTGGGCTTTAGGACAACACAATTACCTGTAACCAGTGCCGGGGCAAGCTTATGAGCCACAAGATTCAACGGAAAGTTGAATGGGGTGATAGCAACAATGACACCGGATGGAACCCTTTTGTAAAAAGCATTTGAGACTCTACCGCTAGACATAGCATCGGTGGCTATCGTTTTTCCGCCTACCTCTAAAACCAGAGAGGCGGTAATCTTTAATGTCTCAATACATCTATCAACCTCTATCCGGCTAAATTTTATAGGCTTACCGACCTCTAAAGTGATAATCCTTGCAAGCTCCTCCTTATTTTCATGGAGCTTTTTAGCGACATCGGTTATCCATAAAACCCTTTGGTGCAGGGGGGTATCTTTGGAGAGCGCAAAAGCATTTTTCGCAACTGCGAGAGCCTCTTTTGCAGTATCTGTGCTACAAATAGCAAACTCACCAATTTTTGAACCGTCAATCGGCGAATAAGAGGCTTGATAGTTATTTGCGATAATCTCTGTAGAGCCTATAAATATATTTGATTTTAACATAGTGTGCGATATCCGTTTTTTATTGATATGATATGAGCTTTTAGTTCAATAACGGATAAAAAAACGCCCGATACTATACTTTCAAACTAATCTAAACACAAAAAGTAAACTAAATATAAAACACCAACAAACAACAATAAAACTAAAAAAACAGATTTAAAAAGAAGTAGATTTAAAATAA
>CALJKN010000045.1 GCA_937973585.1 uncultured Helicobacteraceae bacterium | reverse complement strand
CAAATCCACTTAGCCGATGAAACTCTCAATCGCCCCTCTAAAGAGTAGCTGTAGCGACGCAACACTTTATAGCAAATCCACTTAGCCGATGAAACCTTGTGGGGTTGGAGCCGTTTGCCGCAGCTATAAAGCAACACTTTATAGCAAATCCACTTAGCCGATGAAACCTATGCTTGCGGTTGACATATATCTCCTTTTTAAATAAAATACAAACAAGCAAAAAGGCGGTCGGATAGATGAGGCAATGCGGGAACTGCCCTACAAAGAACCGACCGTACCCCTGCTACTCTTTTGAGTAATCTTTTTGCCATACCAGTCGTTCAACTCTCTTTTTTTCTACAGTAGCCGCAGTATCAATCATATACAAGCTTACGCCTTGCGTTTTGTCCTTTTGATATTCAAACATAGCGACAAGCGCCCTTTTCCTACCCTTCTCGTCTTGGTAATATCCAAGCAACACTTTATAGCAAATCCACTTAGCTGATGAAACTTTATTTAGATTTAATTTAATTTGGACAATAATATTTATACAAATAGCAAGTGAGCTCAATCGGTAGAGCTGATGCCTTGGCGTTGGTTGCGGACTCGATATCCGCCTTGCTATTTAATAACTTCATATATTCCACCTCTAATCCAACCTCCACATTATCGTCGGTTCACAGCTCAAAATTTCTGAGCAACACTTTATAGCAAATCCACTTAGCATAGACACTATAGCGTACTCTTTAAAATTTTTTTATTTATCTATAAAGATTTATTTTTTGACTTTGGGGATTATCGTAAGTAGGTTATTGAGCGGCTCTTTTTTGATAGTTCTGTATATATCATAATCACTATCTATCGTCAAAATATCTTTAATGCCTAGCTTTTCGCTTGCGACAATAAGGGAACTATCCGCCAAATCCATCGGTACGTCAATATATTTTTCACTAAGCACTATAATGCGTTTAATATCACTTTGAAGTGTTTGATATATATTAACGGCTCCAATGTCCAGCCATTTTAAAAAATCTATCTGCACTTTAATATTAAAATCAAGCATGTGCGACACTTCTGTTACTACCGGCCATGTTGTCACTAATTCGCCGTCAAAATCTTTTAAAAACTTCATTACATGCTTATGATATCTATCGCTCTTATCAAAAAGGGCAATCATAGGTCCTGCATCAATGAGCGTTTTTCGCATATAGCTTCTCTTTTAGTTTATCTTTATAGTTCGTAGATAGTCTGCCGTCTCCGCTACCGTATTTACCGAACAGCCCTATGCCTAGTGAGTAAGCTGTATGTTTTTTGGCAACTTCTTTATTATCAAAATAAAACAGCAAAGCATCTTTGACTATTTGCGACTTTGGCTGCTGTTCATCTCTTGCAAAGCTATCCAATCTACGCTCCAACTCATCCGTTAGTCTCACGGTTAGCATTTTTTCGCCTCCATCTAGGTATTACACTATTGTAATACGCTATTGTTTAAACCAAACTGTAGTTTTGGGTATTTCGGTTCCAACTATTTCCACATCCACATTCCCGCCCACATTGCATACCATCTTCTAAGTGCCAAAGATTATATCCCGCCTAAAATATATGTGACCCCAATCCCGCAAAAGGTGCCGATGATGTAGCCTAGCATGGACATCAGTACGCCTACGCTTACCAGATTTTTGTCAAACGATGCGGCCAGTAGTGGGGCTGAGGCTACGCCGCCGATGTTGGCTAGGCTGGCTACCCCTATAGTGAATAGGTCTATCCGAAATATCTTTGCATACAAAACGGCAAATACTGCATGAAAAAATATAACCAAAAATCCGGCTGCAATAAATAGCGGAGCCTTGGCAAAATCCCCAAACGAAGAGCCTAGTGCTATCAAAGAGATCAGCAGATACAAAAGCCAAAAAGCGACTTTTTCGGATGCTACGCTCTTTGACATAGGGGTTGCGGAGGCGGCTACACCTAGTACCGTAGCTATCACGACAACCCAAAACGACACACCGACAAAAGAGCTTTTCGGCAATACACCTGCCATATATACGGCAAAAACAGACAATAGTAAAGCAGAAAATAGAGATACGAAATCAACGCCGATCCCACCGCTCTCTACTGTCGCCACACTCTCTATCGCCGTGTCATCGGCTTTGCTCCAACGGTTGAAAATATCTTTGTACGGAACCAAAAACAGCAAAAACATCAGCCATACACCATAACACACCGAATCGGTAACCAGACAATACCCCATCAACTCCCCGTCCACGCCTACGGACGAGGCAACGGCTATCATATTTGCCGTGCCGCCTATCCAGCTACCGCACAAAGCCCCAAACCCCTTGTACGAATCCGGTTCAAACAAGTCGCCCATTACCGCCCACATCACCACAAATCCGGCCATAATGCTAAAAGAGACCGCAAAAAACGAAACAAGAAGCTTTGTTTTCATCCTGTAGACGCTTTTTATATCGCTTTTTAAGAGCATCAAAAAAATCATTGAGGCTAGGATATAGTTTTTTGCGGGTTCAAAATATTTGACGGTATCCGGTGAGAAGATTTGCAGATTTGCACCGCTCATCATCAAAAAATAGACGACGACGATGGATGGGATAAATTCTAAAATCCTAAAATCGTATTTGGAGTAAAACAGCCTGATGATATAGATTGCGGCGACGACAATGCAGACAAGGGCAATTTTGCTCTCTATCATCGGCTTTTCCTTTTAGCTAAAAAACTGTTCGATAAGCTCTCTGATTACCCTCTTATCCTCTATCTTGTTCACCAAAACACGAAACGAGGCTGCCCCCTCTATCCCTTTTGAGTAAGTATGGAGGTGTTTTCTAAACATAATAACCCCCCTATCTCCGTGAAAGGCGACCATCTGGTCAAAATGCTCCAGTATCACCTCTTTTTTTAGCTCCTTGGATACCTCGCTCTCACCTGTTTTGATCTGGTGAAATATCCACGGAGCTCCTACGGCGGCTCTACCGATCATTAGGCCGTCGCATTTTGTGATCTCCATCACCTCTTTTGCTTTTTCAAAACTGGTAATATCGCCGTTTGCGATTACCGGAATTTTTAGCGCCGATTTGATCTCTCCAATAGCCTCATAGTCAACCTCTCCGCCAAATTTCATAGCCCTCGTCCGTCCATGCACGGCAATAAAATCAGCTCCGTTATCCTCACATATTTTGGCAACTTCGACACCGATTTTTGCATCGAAACCGAGTCTTATTTTGCAACTTGTGTATTGTTTGTTGGATGTTTTTTTGATTGCCTCTATGAGTTTTGCCATTTGAGGGAGGTTTTTTAGCAGACCGCTACCGCTGTTGTTTCCAACTACTTTCGGGGCTGGGCAACCGCAATTTAGATCTATTATATCTATCCCATCCACCCCGTTTAAAACCTCTACGGCTCTTTTTACTATATCCTCGTGGTATCCGGCTATCTGCACCGAATACGGGTACTCTCTATCGGATTTTTCAGCCAGCTTTAGTGTTTTTTTGGAGGCGTAGGCAAGGGCATTAGAGCTTATCATCTCGCTTACGGTGAGGTCAACGCCGAATTTTTTTACTACGGAGCGAAAAGGGAGGTCGGTATAGCCCGCAAGCGGGGCTAAAACCGTAAAATTAGGGCCAAATTTTAGCATACTGTTATGCCGAAGCCTTTGCCAGAGAGTCTAAGAAGCTTGAGAGTCTAACCGATTTTCCTTTTTCTTTTAGGCACAAGAAAGCTTTGAACTCCAAGAATTCATCGTCGGCACTTTGATCCAAAAGCTCTTTTGCTTTATCGATTACCTCTAGCTCCAAATTGACGTATATGTAGCCGCCTACAGCCTCTACGATGTCTCTTGAGAGTAGATAGAAAAGCTCTAGCGTCTCATCAGGGCTTAGTTTTCTAATGAGCGATTTTGCAAGCGCAATATAATCATCTTTTGTAAACTTCGTCAATATACAAAGCTCTTTTACGTAGTCTTTGTCTAGCTCATACTCTTCGCCTTCGCCGCTAAATCTAGTGATTAGCTTGATGGCAACCGCTTTTGTAGGGGTGATATCTAGTTTTTTGATTTGTTTTAGATCTCCAAACTCCACAAACGTATCAAACGCCCTTTGACAAAGCGGAGTTAGCTTGTCGCATGAACGGAGTATCTCTTCTGAATATTTCGGCTCTACCGCTAGTCTGTTTTCGCAGTTTTTTTGAGCTAGAGTGTTATCTTTTGAGAGTCTGTATTTTGAAAGATCGGAGTACTCACCTAGATCTTCAACCTTGTGGATCACCTCTGCTATCTTGTCAATTTTCGGAACGTTTAGTTTGAATCTGCTTTTTGGTTTTATCTCGGATTGGATAACAAAATCTGCAAGTGTTTTAAACTCTTGATTTTTATACTCCTTCTCCTCTTCGTGCCCCATAAACTTGTTTGCGATTTGCTCTAGCAAAGTATCGTAATCGTGTTTGTATGAGCTGATTTTTAGGTAGTTTACAAGACCGTAATACCCCATATGAGCCAGAGTCGCAACAAAAAATACGATTAGCGGCAGAACAATCCAAACGGCAGTCGGCAATGTATACTCCCACCCCAAAAACACAAAACTATAGTCGCCGGATACGTTAAACATAGCGATAAGCCCGATAAGGCAAACAAAAATAAACGAAAAAAACGTGTAATTTTTAAGACTCATGCGTTACCTCTTTGACTTATTCTCTTTTTCTACTATCTCTCTGCAAACTATACAATATTTTGCGAAAGGTTTGGCTTTTAATCTCGGAAGCCCTATCGGATCTTCGCACATCTCGCAAGTCCCGTAGCTACCGTTTTTGATTTTTACCATCGCATACTCTATCTCTTCCAACTCTTTTTTTTGCTGGACGATGATAGCATCCGAAATGATTGCTCCGCCGTTTGCACTGGCTAGGTCACCCTCGTCTTTTAGGTCGTCGTTTTTCGCCTGTTCCTGCTCCAAAGAGAATGAGCTTATATTTTTTAAAAGCTGTGCTTTTCGCTCCGCTAGTATCCCCTCAAAGTAGGCTATATCTTTTGACTTCAAACAATTCCCCCTTTTATTTGTGATATGGATGTCCGTTCTTGATTGCAAGCCCCCTGTATATCTGCTCCACCAGTACAAGCTTTGCGATTTTATGGGCAAACGTCATACGCCCCAGACTAAGGACAAAATCGGCTTTTTTTAAAAAAGACTCACCGAATCCGTAAGCTCCGCCGATAAAAAAATTTACCGATGCCCTGTCGGCTATAATAGAGCTAAACTCATGACTGTCCGGATTTTTGCCGCTCTCGGCCAATGCTATATTGTATCCCGACGAAAAATGCTCCAGATACCCCTTTTCATAAGCATCTCTGGCAGATTCGGCACTCTGTTTTTGGGTAGCTTGAATATTTTTGTCAAACACCCTCACAAACTCCAAAGAGGCGAAACCTTTTATCATTTTCTCGTACCCTTTTAGCATCGCCTCAATCTCTTTGTTTTCGCTTTTTTCAACCGTAAATACCCGTACTCTCAAATAGTTTGCCTTGCTTATTGCCCTTTAAAATAAAGGAGTAGGTCGGAGACGGTTTTTTTGAGGTCATCCCTTTTTACAACCATATCTATAAGCCCTTTTTCAAGCAAAAATTCGCTCCTTTGAAACCCCTCCGGAAGCTCGGCATTTATAGTCTGCTTGATAACCCTCTGTCCGGCAAACCCGATAAGCGCACCCGGTTCCGCTATTATCACATCTCCTAGCATAGCAAAAGAGGCGCTCACTCCACCCATCGTAGGGTCGGTAAGTATTGAGATAAACGGCAACCCTTCGGTTGAGAGCTTCGAGAGGGCGGCCGAGGTTTTTGCCATTTGCATGAGGCTAAACGTACTCTCTTGCATCCTAGCCCCACCCGATGCGGAGACTATAACAACGCCGCATCTTTTTTCTATCGCTCTGTTAACGGCTCTAACAATCTTCTCGCCCTCTACGGAACCTAAACTTCCACCCATAAACCCAAAGTCAAATATCACAACCTCGGCGGCTACACCGTTAATAGTGCAGTTTCCGCCAACTGCCGAGCTAGCCCTTCCGGTCTTTTTTTCACCCTCTTCGACCCGTTTTTTATACGATTTTTTATCGACAAAATCAAGCGGATCAACCGGAGAGAGCTCTTTGTCCATCTCCACAAAACTCCCCTCGTCACACAGAATCTCTATTCTGTCTTCGACGGAAAGCCTCATGTGATAGCCGCACTTTGGGCATACGTATCTTTTTGCCGCAATCTCTTTAAAATACATTAAAGCTTGACAACTTTCACACTTTATCCAGTGCGACGGAGCTTCGCTTTTTGTCGGTCTCTCTTTTCTGATTTTGTTTACTATATCGCCGAAAAACATCCGCTAACCTCTTTGTAGTCCAAGTGAATTTAATATATTTGTGAAAACTTTTTCGTCATACGACACTACCGATACCTCATCGCCTTGATACAAAAAAGCCCCCTCCAACATATGAAGTCCGGCAATTATATCAAAAACCCTACCCTTTCCGGCATACACCAAGAATCCGCAGTTTACGGCATATGCCATACTAAGAGCCAATGCGCCGGGGCTTCTGTATTTATATCCGGCGGCAAAAAGTTTTTCGCATATATGCGGATTTGAGTAAGCCCTCTCAAAAAGTCCAATCCCACTTTTTTTAAATGTCGGTTTTTTGAAGTTTTTGCCGGATTTCATATCTGAAAGTAGCAACTCGTCTCTTTTATAAAAAATTTCTCCGGTAGCAAAATTGCATATAAAAGATTCGATTTGCCGCTCTTTGTCGGCCAGACAGACACTTACGCCGTAGTACGGGATACGTGAAGAGAAGTTATCGCTTCCGTCAAGCGGGTCAAGATAGACGGTGAGTTCTCCACTGCCTATACGTCCGCTCTCCTCCGAGTAAATCTCGCCGAAAGCGGATAAGTTGCGGACAAATATCTCTTCTGAGAGGATATCGGCAACGATACTGATATCGCCCCCTTCTCCCCTCGTTAGTTTTTCGGTCAAATCGTCAAATCTGTCCGACTCTGTTTTTTCGGCTACTTTTGCCTTAAACTCTTCGCAAGATTTTAGGCAAGCCTCAAAAAACACCCTGTTACCCTAGCAACTTGGTCGCTATAGCCCTAGCCGCTTCACGTCCGTCAAGGGCAGCATTTACGACAAGGTTTGCCCCTCTGTAGCAGTCGCCGCCAGCATAGACGTTCTCAAGACTCGTCTCGTATGAGCCGTTTACTAAAATCTGACCCCACTCGTCAGTTTTTATCCCGCTTGACGGCACAAAAGCCGGTAGTTCCACCCCGAAACCTAGTGCGGTTACCACGATATCGGCATCGATAATCTCTTCGCTACCGGCAACCTCTATCAGTTTTCCTCTGGTTCCGCCACCCTCTATGGCGGTAGTCACTATCTTGACTCCGGCAACAGAACCGTCTTTTGCAATAATCTCTTTTGGAGCCGCAAAAAACCTAAACTCTGCACCCTCTTCTTTGGCGTTTTTAAACTCTTTTTTACTCCCCGGCATACCGTCTTCGCCTCTTCTATAAAGACACAGGGCAGACTTTGCCCCTTCTCTGATGGATGTTCTCACACAGTCCATAGCGGTATCGCCTCCGCCGATTACGACTACTTTTTTATCTTTTACGTCTATTTTTTTTATTTGAGGGAGCTCCAAGGTTCTTTTTTGGGCGCTTCCCAAAAAGTCCATAGCCTGACATACACCGTTTGCGTCTTCGCCGCCGATTGAGGCTCTGTTTGCCCTTTTTGCGCCGATACCTATAAATACGGCATCGTATTTATTTCTAAGCTCATCAAAGCTGATCTCTTTGCCGACCTCTGTTTTTGTGAACAGCTTCATTCCGGCAGATTTTAGAATCTCTATTCTTCTTTGGACGCTCTCTTTGTTTAGCTTGAAATCAGGGATTCCCCATACGAGAAGCCCTCCGGCAAAAGCCTCTTTTTCATACATATCGACCGCAATTCCGTTTCTTAGCAAAAACGTAGCAACCGACATTCCGGCAGGACCGGAGCCTATTACCGCTACTTTTTTATCCGTCGTAATCCCCGGAAATTCAAGACCCAAACCGTTTTTGAACCCCTCTTCGGTGATAAATACCTCGACAGAACCGATTGTTACCGCACCAAAATCTTTGTTTAGAGTACAAGAACCCTCACATAGTCTATCCTGCGGACAAACTCTACCCATAATCTCAGGAAACGGAGATGTCTGGTTGCTCATTTTGAATGCCAATTTTAGGTCGTTTCCGGCAACTAGTTTGAGCCAATGAGGTATATAGTTGTCTAGCGGACAACCGTTGTGACAATACGGTATACCGCACTGCACACATCTATCCGACTGCCCTTTAGCCGCAGAGACATCATATCTCTCATAAATCTCTTCAAAATTTTTGATTCTCTCAAGAACATTTTTTTTAGAAGGCTCTACCCTTTTATTTTTCAAAAAGTTTTGCATGATTAGTTGCCCTCCTCTGGATTCAAAGGAGATTTCATATCTTTAGGCATTACAAGCCAAAAATACCTAACCTCCTGTCTAAAGCCGTTTAGTATATTTAGTGTTTTATCGCTTTTTGTTTCGTTATAGTGTTTTTTTAGTATCCGTTTTAGGTACTGCCTGACTTCGTCGCTATCATCGGTATCTATCCTTTGGGCAAATACCAACTCTCCGTTTAGCTTGTCTATAAACTCTTTTTCCTTGTCGTAAACAAAAGCGACACCGCCGGTCATACCAGCACCGAAGTTTATTCCGGTTTTACCCAGTATTACCACAACGCCTCTGGTCATATATTCGCATGCGTGATCGCCGCTACCCTCTATGACTGCCAATGCACCTGAGTTTCTAACACCGAACCTCTCGCCGACGCTTCCGGCAACATATAGCTCACCGCCAGTAGCACCGTACAAGCATGTATTTCCGGCTGCCGCATACTCCTCTCCGCTTAGCTTTGGAGTGATGACGACTTTGCCGCCGTGCATCCCTTTGCACACATAGTCGTTGGCGTAGCCGTTTAGATAGATGGAGATACCGTTATTCAAAAATGCTCCGAGAGACTGTCCGGCGATACCGGATAGATTTACCGTTACAGTTGACTCTTTTAGCCCGTTGTCGCCATAGTATTCAGCTATCTCACCGCTAAGCAATGCACCGAAGCTTCTATTTAGGTTTGTAATCTCTCTTGAAACTACTACCGTGTTATCCGGATTTTTGATTGTCGGTCTGATTTCGTCTAGTATCTCTTTTTCGAATTCGTTATCGTCAAACGGATCATTGGAAAGTTTTTGGCATTTATCAAACCCGTCAACCCTTCTAAGTATGGAACTAAAATCGAATTTTTTTGCAAACTCGTCGTCTATTACTTTTAGAAGGTCGCTTCTGCCGACTATCTCATCTATGCTTTTGTAACCCAAAGAGGCCAGAATCTCTCTAATATCCTCCGCTACAAATTCAAAAAATTTAACTATCCGATCAGCACTCCCCTGAAAATTATCCCTTAGTTCAGGCTCTTGAGTGGCTATCCCCTCCGTACATCTGTTGAGGTGGCAAACCCTTAGTATCTTGCACCCTAATATAACAAGCGATGAGGTACCGAAAGCATATGCCTCCGCACCGAGCATCGCCGCCTTTACGACATCAAGCCCGGTTTTTAGCCCGCCGTCGGTCTCCAAACTTACAAACTCTCTAAGGTGGTTTACCTTGAGTGCATTATGCGCTTCGCTCAGACCTATCTCCCAAGGGTTTCCGGCAAATTTGATAGAGGTTAGCGGAGCCGCACCCGTACCGCCGTCGCCGCCGGATATGATTATCTTGTCGGCATACGCCTTTGCTACGCCTGCCGCAATAGTACCGACACCAACGGTCGATACGAGTTTTACCGATATTCTAGCTTTCGGGTTAACCTGTTTTAGGTCAAATATGAGCTGCGCCAAATCCTCGATAGAGTAAATATCATGGTGAGGAGGCGGGGAAATTAGGGTAACGCCCGGAACCGTAAATCTTAGTTTTGCGATAAGCGGTGTCACCTTATGACCCGGAAGTTGTCCGCCCTCGCCAGGCTTCGCCCCTTGTGCCAACTTGATTTGAATCTCCGTTGCACTTCTTAGGTATCCTGGGGTTACGCCAAATCTTCCCGATGCAACCTGCTTGATTTTGGAGTTTTTGGATGATTTACATCTCTCCGGAGACTCGCCGCCCTCGCCGGAGTTGCTCATACCGCCGATTCTATTCATCGCTTCAGCTAAAGCCTCATGAGCCTCCGGACTAATAGAGCCCAAACTCATAGCGGCGGTGGAGAATCTTTTGAATATCGCCTCTTTTGGCTCAACCTCTTCAACCAAGATAGGAGATCTATCGGATGATAGAGCCAAAAAGTCTCTGATCATTTTTTTGTCTCTTCCGTTTAGAAGGGTTTTGTAGTACTCATAATCTTTTTTGTCGCCGCTCATGACCATCTTTTGCATAGCATATACGGCTGCAGGGGCATAATCGTGATATTCGCTTCCAAGGCTAAATTTGTAGAAACCGCCGATTTCGAGCGGGAATATCTTTTTCTCTTCTCTGTTTTTGAAAATACCGCTATGCTTTTTGACTATCTTTGCACCCATATCGGCAAAGCCTAGACCGCCGATTGGCGAGTGCGATGTTCCGAAACATTTTGACACCATATCTTTGGATAACCCCATAACGTCAAACAAGCAAGAGTTTCTATACGATGCTATTGTTGAGATACCCATTTTTGAGAGTATTTTTTGGAATCCCAAATCTATAGCGTGGTGTGCGTTTTTGATTGCTTTTCTAGTCTCATAATCGCTAAGCGACTTGCTTTGGGCTATATCATATACGGTTGCATAGAGCAAATACGGATATATGGCGCTTGCACCGTATGCTACGAGCACGGCAGAAGTGTGAGAGTCGTAAACCTCTCCGGTTATACATACTATAGATACTAGGTGTCTAACCCCTTTTTCAAGCAAGACGGAGTTTAGTCTCCCGGTAGCCATAGCCATAGGGATATATTTTAGTTCCGACGATACGCTTCTATCATCCAATACTACGATTCTGACATTCTCATCTTTGACAGAATCGGCAATACTCTCACATAGCGCCTCTAGTTCGCTCTCCAAATCGTCCTTGAACACCGTATGAAATGTTTTATTGGTGTAGCATTTTTCATATCTAGGGCTTTTTGGATCACCGAAACTTAGTAGTACGTCTAGTTTATCACGGCTCAAAAGCGGCGAGAATGTCTTGATTCTTCTGGCATTCTCTTCGGATTCATGGAGGATATTGTGCATCTCTCCGAATCCGGTGTTAAGACTCATAACAACCCTCTCTCTGATAGGGTCTATCGGCGGATTTGTAACTTGAGCAAACTTTTGTTTGAAATAATCTCCAAAAGGTCTAAACTCTTTACTGAAGGCGGCAATCGGGGTGTCGTCACCCATTGAACCGGTGTTCTCTTTTCCTTCGTCCATCATTGGTCTAACAACCATATCGATAAGCTCGTAGTTATAACCGAAATAGAGCTGTTTTTCAACAAGCTTGTCACACTGATAATCTATGCTCTCTTTTGAAGAGTCCAAAAACTCCTGCATATGTATCATGTGCCTGTTGAGCCATTTAGCATAAGGTCTGGAGCCTTTTAGGTAGCTGTTAATATCTTCGTTTTTGAGGACTTTTCCAAACTTTAGGTCGATCCCAATCATCTGACCGCTTTGGAGTCTACCTCTCTCTACGATTTTATCCTCGTCTATATCCAGTACACCGTATTCGCTAGCTATAAGGATTTTATGGTCTTTCGTTATCACGTATTTTGAAGGTCTAAGGCCGTTTCTATCAAGCACACATCCGATATACCTCCCGTCCGTCAAAGTAACGGCGGCAGGGCCATCCCACGCTTCAAAACAGGTAGAGCTGTATTCGTAGTAGCTTCTAAGTTCAGCGTCCAAATGCGGGGCGTTTTGCCAAGGGGCAGGGATAAGCGCCCTTGCAGCCTTGAAAAAGTCATATCCGTTTGCAATCAAAAATTCAAAAAAGTTATCCAAACTTGCAGAGTCGGAGCTACCTTCTTGGAGTATAGGCATAATTCTGGCCATCTCCTCTTCGGTAAAAACATCGCTTTTTAGGGATTTGCTTTTTACGGCTACGTTGTATCTGTTTGCCTCTACCGAGTTGATTTCACCATTATGGGCAAGGGTTCTAAACGGTTGTGCAAGTCTCCATCTAGGGAGCGTATTGGTTGAGAATCTCTGATGAAAAAGGGCAAAAGAGCATTTAAACTTTTTGTTTGTCAAGTCTTTATAAAACTCTCTTATGTGAGTAGGCATCACAAGCCCTTTGTAGCTTATAACCCTGTCTGAAAAGGAGCAGATATAAAAATCATCATCCTCTACGGAGTGCTCTATCTCTTTTCTTGTTAGATAAAGTAGCGCCTCAAATCTCTTTGAAGACATCAAAGAGTTAGGGGTGACAAACACCTGTTCGATATTAGGCAGGGCATCCAATGCCTGTTTACCGAGTGCGGCGGTATCGATTGGAACCTTTCTGTAAAACAAAACTCTTAAATCGTTATCTTCGCATTTTGATTTGAATATATCTTTTTGTGTTTCGTCGGTGAAAAATACTTGAGCTACCGCAAACTGCTCAGGCAAATCGTAACCTGCATTTTTTGCGGCATACGACATAAACTCTTTTGGCATAGCAAACAAAAGCCCGCTACCGTCGCCGCTTTTGCCGTCGGCAGCTATAGCCCCTCTGTGCATCATACGCTCCAAAGCGGTTATCGAATCTTCTACAATTTTGTGATCTGGAATATTTTTTATGCTGGCTAGGACGCCGAAGCCGCAGTTATCTTTAAACGAAGAGAGCAAATCCATCTATGTTCCTTAAAGCCCTTAGTTTCCTAGGCATTTCGCCTCGGAAAATGAAATTCGAGATATTACAAAAAAACGGGTAAAATACAGATAAATTGAACCCAAAATTTACGATTCGGTAGCCCAAATTTGCAAGGTTTTGTATTAAACGTCAAAAAAATCAGAGACGAAGATTTATTGGTATACGTCCTAACTGAAAAAAAACTAAAAACACTTTACAGATTCTACGGGGCTAGACACTCCCAAATCAACCTCGGATACAAGATAGACTTTAGTGCCGAACCGATACAAAATAGGACGCTATTACGCCTAAGAGACGTTACGCATCTAGGGTACGGCTGGCTAAAAGAAAGGCACAGGCTATCAGTCTGGCAGACGTTTTGTGCATTGATGTTTGAACACCTAAAAGAGGTAACGGAACACGGCGGCGAACCTTATAAAATATTGGCAGATGCGGCCGAAAAGATTGAGTATAGCAATCCAAAAAGGGTTATTGCAGAGAGCTACATCAAGCTAATTGGCAACGAGGGGAGACTACATAGGCACGATATATGTTTTTTTTGCGAAAAGCCGTTTTACGAGGGTGAGAAAATCGCACTAGCCAGAGGGTTTTTGCCGGGGCATGAGCAATGCGTGTTCACGGAGGGTTTTGACGGCGCAAAGTTAGCCGATTTTTTCGATTCAAAAATCTCCGCATCTTTTAACGATAAAGAGATAGATGCGATGTTTTCGATAATTTGCCACGGACTTTGAAATTTTTGGATAAACTACCCGCAAAATTACTTAAGGGTATGGATAAATGCTAGACAAGCTAATATCGAACGATAATTTTTGCGACTTTATGCACAACAACGTGAAAGAGACAATCGGTTTTTTACTCCAAAACAATGTCGAATTCGGCGTAATATGCAACACCTCCGAGGTTATTTTTGAGCCTTCTTTGCCGCACGATATTCTAAAAAACATAAAACCGATAGCACTGTTTGTCCTCTCTAACTACTCTTTCGAGAGCGCTTATATGGATGAGGGCGGCGAGAGTCTGTTTTTTGAAGCAGGCTTCGGCCCTGAAAATTTTGCATCAACCGTCTCAATAGACACTTCAAATATCATCCAGATAATCGTCGAGGATACTCCGATATTTATCAATGTGTGCGCAGGTAGGAAAAAAATAATCAAAAAACCGGAGATAAAAAAAGTAGAGACCGAAAATAGATCTATGGAGAAACTCCTCAGTAGGCCTGAGAATCAAAAGTTTTTAAAATAAGAGCCCCTCTTTAATCAGAGGCTCCTATTTTGTTTTAATTGCTTTGGGCTATTTTGATGCTTTGTAGATACTTGACTACGTTTTCTACAAATGCATTGTGTTTGTCTTGTTTTAGGTATGCGATATATAGTTTTCTTTTGATTTTTCTGGTTTTTAGCCTCGCCTCAAACA
This sequence comes from uncultured Helicobacteraceae bacterium, assembly GCA_937973585.1. GTDB lineage: Bacteria > Campylobacterota > Campylobacteria > Campylobacterales > UBA6016 > UBA6016. The sequence continues at coordinate 14,436 of CALJKN010000045.1, read as the reverse complement.
ATACACCTCTCTCCACTTCATCGGCTATAACGAATCTAGACATTACGGCGATTACCTGTTTTTTGGAGTCCACAGGATGTTTTAAAACAGTTTGTTTAACGGCAGTAGAATCGCTCAAAACAGATCTAAGCTCAAAGTCCTCGGCGCAAGTGATCGCAAGCTCTCCGAATATCTCCGCCATAATCCTTCTGGTATGGGAGTTTTCCTCTCTACATATCCATGCAAACTTTTTCAAATCAGACGGTTTTAGGTATTTTGGTAGTGGAGCGTTACTAAAAAATACAAGCTCATCCTCTATCCACTCTCTATAGATTACCCCCTCTCTAAAGTTTGGACTCTCGATAAGGGCTATATCGGCTCTCTCATTGATTAGGTCATCAACAGCATCTTTTGATTTTTTGATATTTACAAAAACCTCGTTTGCAATCGACTCTTTTATGTTGCTGACATAATTTGGAAGTATATAGTTTCCGATAGTGTAAGAGGCGGAGATAATAAAATTTAGCTCTTTATTGATGATTTTTAGCATCTCTTTTTCGGTGTTTTGAATACATTTTTCTAGTCTTTGGGCTATTCTGTATAGCTCATCACCCTCTTTTGTAAGCAATATCCCGTTTTTCTTTCTATCTAGCAGTTTTGTCTGCATATAGTCTTCGATATACTTTATCTGCTGTGTTACGGCAGGCTGGGAGATACCCATCTTAGCGCTTGCTTTTGAAAAGCTCCGCTCCCTTACGACTGTTAGAAAAGTGAGAATTTTTGAGAAATCTTTTAGCATACACGAGCCTCCTATACGCTTCTATTGGAAAATTTATAACAGTATAACTAATTTTTATCTATAAATGCAAGATATAAACGCAAGTTTTTAGATGTTAAAGCAAATTTATAGTATCATACCCAATCAATTATTAAAAAATTTTATACTGTATAAAAAATTAAAAACAGCTTTAGACAATGATAGAAAAATGGTTAAACGAACTTAATCCGTCACAAAAAGAAGCGGCTATGACCGTTGACGGCCCACTCTTGATACTAGCCGGAGCCGGTAGTGGAAAGACAAAAACAATCACTACGAGACTAGCATACCTGCTAAGTCTCGGTATAGACCCTGCCAACACCCTAACCCTCACATTCACCAATAAAGCGGCAGAGGAGATGAGAAACAGGGCACTCTCTATGATAGAAAGACCGTCATACCCTCCCCTACTATGCACATTTCACAAATTCGGCCTTTTGTTTTTGAGATTTTACATAACAAAGTTAGGGCGTAAAAACTCGTTTAACGTGATAGATACGGACGACAAAAACAGAATAGTCAAAACATTTTGCGAAGAACTCCCCCACTCTACCGTCTCTCACGCCATATCAAATTTTAAAAACAACATAATCTCGCCACAAGAGGCCGCCAAAGATGCCGACTCCGAAATCCAAAAAGAGATAGCCTCCGTATACGGCAAATACGAAAACTATATCGCCCAAAACAATCTCGTTGATTTTGACGATTTGCTATTGTTGCCGTACACAATTCTAAAAGAGTTTCCTGAAGTTGCCGAAGAGAGTAGCAAAAAATATCAGTACATCATGGTAGACGAGTATCAGGATACAAACAGATTGCAACTCGAACTTTTAAAAAAACTATGCTCCACCCATACAAACCTATGCGTAGTCGGCGACGACGACCAGAGTATCTACAGCTTTAGGGGTGCAGTCATAGAGAATATCCTCTTTTTTGCAAATATGTTTGAAGGGGCAAAAGAGGTAAAACTAGAGGAGAACTACAGATGCGGGAGGAATATACTGGAGATTGCAAACTCCGTCATAGCAAACAACTCCCAAAGACACCAAAAGCAGCTAAAACCGACAAGAGATAGCGCCGAAAAGGTCGAACTAAAAAATTTTGAGGACGAAAAAGAAGAGGCTAGATGGATAGCAAAAAAGATAAAAGAGCTACTTCAAAACGGCCACAAACCTACAGACATAGCTGTTTTATTTCGGGTAAATGCAGTCTCAAGAGGTATTGAAGAGGGTTTTAGGAGTGAGAACCTGCCGTATACGTTTATCGGCGGGACAAAGTTTTTTGAGAGGCAGGAGATTAGGGATGCAATAGCGTATTTGAGACTCAGCGTCAACAAGTACGACGATTTTTCACTAAAACGGGTCATTAATAAACCCAAAAGGGCAATCGGCAAAGTCACTATAGAAAAACTAGAGGCAACCGCCAAAGGGCTTAACATCCCGATATTTGAGCTAATCTCAAGCCATTTTTTTGAAAAAACATTACAAGAGAGCATCGGTAAAAAAGCGTTTTTGGAGATAAAAAAGTTTGTGGAGATCGTAGAGGGATTGGAGGAGTATAAAAAACAATCAACTTTTACCCTTTTGGAGAACTTTGAAGATAGCATCGGTCTAAAAAAATTTTTCCTATCTCTGCCTAACGAAGAGGAGAGAGCCCAAAATCTGGATGAGTTTTACGCCTCCGTAAAAGAGTTTTTCAAAATAAATCCGCAAATGGATATCGAAGAGTACTTAAACGACATAAGCATCCAAAGCGACGTAGACGAAGCCAAAAACTGGGACGGTGTATCTATTATGACGGTGCACTCCTCAAAAGGGCTTGAGTTCAAAACGGTATTTGTAATTGCCCTCGAAGAGGGGTTTTTCCCGGTATCGGGTGAGGATACCGACATCGAGGAGGAGCGGAGACTCTGTTACGTCGCATTTACGAGGGCAAAAGACAAACTCTTTTTATCGACCTCAAAAAGTAGATTTATCTACGGCAAAAGAGACTATGCCCCTCCTAGCAGATTTTTAAAAGAGGGTGGGCTCATAGACTCTCCGGTTGCGATAGGGCAAAGGGCAGGAGAGTATTCAAAAAATGACCTTGTAAAACACAAACTTTTCGGCTTTGGGAGGGTTTTGGAGGTTACAAAATCAGGAAAAGAGCAAAAACTAAAAATAAATTTCGGCGGAACCCATAGGGAGATTCTAGCCTCTTTTGTGGAAAAGGCGGTATGAGAGAGGAAATTTTTGCAGTTAAAAAACCGTTGTTTGTCTCCTCAAATAATTTTTTGGCGAGGCTAAAAAGGGGTTTAAGGGTTAAAAAAGCAGGGTTTAGCGGAACATTGGATCCTTTTGCATGCGGCAATCTAGTTGTGGCCACAGGCAACAAAACAAGGTTGTTTGAGTATCTGCGGCTAGAACCGAAAACATACATAGCTACATTATGGCTAGGGGCAAAGAGCGATACCCTCGACATCGAAGGAGTTTACGAGATAGACGAGACAACCGCTAAAGATTTAACGGCGGTTCAAAAAGCTGTCGAAGCACTCACGGAGGTAAAATCTATAACACCGCCGAAATACTGTGCAAAATGGGTAAACGGTGTCCGCTCATACGAACTTGCGAGGAAAAACATAGATTTTGAACTCTCCAAAACGCAAATAGAGGTTTTTTATTCAAAGTTATTAGCCTACTCTCACCCTTTTGTAACGTTTGAGGTATCGGTTTCAAAAGGGACATACATAAGGTCCCTAGGGGAGATGGTTGCACGCTCTTTAGGGGAAAACGGAGCGCTTAGCTATCTGTGTAGAGCTAGCGAAGGGGTATTTGACTACAAAAAAAACAGCTCTTTTGATATCTTTAGTGCGCTGAGAGCGACGGAAAACAGATATAAAAAAGATAAAACAGATATAATCGTAGGAAAAAAACTAATAGCAACCGATTTTGAGATATTTGACGACGGGGTTTACTATGTCAAAATCGGTAACGACAATTTTTCGATTATCGAAATAAAAGACGAAAAAGTATCGTACAAGCTCAACAATATAGAGTTCTAAAAGGGCAAACTTGCTAATTCTGACAAGAAAAATAGGCGAAAGCGTTACTATCGGCAATGATATAAAAGTAAAAATCATCTCCGTGGATCAAAATCAGGTGAAACTAGGTTTTGAAGCGCCGTCCGATATACCGATTTTTAGAGAAGAGCTAATCGCAAAAGTCAAAAATATGAATATAGAGGCTAGCAGTAGCTTCTCAAAACTAGATCTTGACGGACTAAAGTTTATAAAAAAATAGAGAACCCGCATTGAAAAAAGTATACAAATCCCCCTGCAAAATAAATATATTCCTAAAAGTTACGGGAACCAGAGATAACTACCACGAGATTGCCTCCAGATTTGTCCTGCTTGATGAACCGCACGACGTTATGTGGTTTGAACCCGGAAACGGTCTTACGTTTGAGATAATCGGCGATTTTGACTGTGACAGAAAAGACAATACGATATACAAAGCCTATCACGCACTGCTAGACTACAAACCGATGAAAAAAATAGCCGAGTTTTGCAAAAAAAACAAACTTGTAGTTTTAAAAAGAATCCCTAAATTTGCCGGTTTAGGGGGCGGCAGCTCAAATGCGGCAACATTTTTGAAGATGCTAAACGAGATTTTAGCCCTTGGGCTAACAACCGACGAACTGGCGACGATAGGGGCAAAAGTCGGAGCCGATATACCGTTTTTTATCCACGGCTACAAATCTGCAAACGTTTTTGGTATTGGGGAGATAGTAGAGCCGTTTGAGGACGACATACCGGCCGTTGAGCTGTTTACCCCGAACGATATAAAGTGTGACACAAAAGAGGTTTTCAAAAGCTTTAGAAAGCACTTTATAAGCTCTATAGAGCCGTCGTTTGCCGAAGAACTGGAGAAGATGAGCTCGAAAACGATACTGGCGACATACGCCCCTCTTAGCCTAAACGATTTGTATAAAGCGGTACTAAAGAGATATCCGGAATTTTACGAACACAAAAGAGACGGATGGTTTTTAAGCGGGAGTGGGAGCACTATATTTAAGCCCAAAGGGGCGATAACGATATGAAAGTCTACGCAAACAATAAAAAAGCGTTTCATGACTACCATATACTCGACAAATACGAAGCCGGGGTCAGTCTGGCGGGGAGCGAAGCAAAGGCTATCAGATGTGCCAGAGTCAATCTAAAAGACAGTTATGTCCGGATTATAAATATGGAGGCTTTTGTGATGGGGATGCATATCTCACATCTTCAAACTGCCGTCACGGCATATAAACCTGATGAAACAAGGGTCAGAAAGCTACTGTTGCACAAAAAAGAGCTTTTGAAGCTCCACCAAAAAGTAAAAGAGGACGGACTAACGATAGTCGTCTTGTCGCTATACGCAAATAATAGAAACAAAATCAAACTCGAAATCGCCCTAGCAAAAGGGAAGCAACTCCATGACAAACGGGATGCGATAAAAGAGAAAGAGGCGAAGCTAGAGGCGGCAAGGGCTATGAAAAACTATAGGTAGTCCTCGCCCGATATACCGACACCATCCCTACCCTATTTTCTGATTAATCTCGTTTAGTTTTTCTTTGAATTTACTGAGCATCTCTTTTGTTCCGGCTATCTCTTCTAATGATGAGATGGTTAGGTCTTCACTCTCGTCTACGTAGCTCTCCATCTCTTTTTTCGTCTTCTCGTCCAAATCTCCACTCAAAAGCCTTTTTTCGACGACTTTTGTACTTGCCTCCAGCTCAGAGATTGCATTTTGAGACTCATCAAGGGCTTTTTGGGCTTTTGCAACTACTTTTTCCACTTTATCCATAAAGTTCTTTAGCTTGCTCTTAGCTTGCTCTAACTCGCCGTCATCCTCTGCAGAACCGACAAAATCGGACTCGTCACACTTAATGCTTCCGATCTCTCTCGTATCGTGCAGGAATTTATCAAATTTAGCTTCGATTTGTTTCACTAGATACACGCTCATCAAAACCGCAAGCAGTATGAGTATGCCTCCAAAATATTGCAGAGCCTCCAGTTTTGTCCGCTGAGACTCCACCTCTGCCGCATATATCCTAACCGTCTCGTCGATTGAGGAGAGGAGCATATTGTTTGAGAGATACATCATCTCTACGATCTCGGTTGATGTATTTCCCCCCTTTATCTTTGCGGCATACTCCAAAAAAATATCGCTTTTTTGTTTTATGTTTTGCAGTCTCGTTTTTATAGCCAATGTTGGCGGCGGGTTGATTCTATTTTTATCATTCCCCTCGGTTAAATCGGAAAGATTGGCCAAAAACTCCTTTTTTGCCGCCTCAAACTCATTGAAATCCTTTGCATCCCTATGGAGATTCAAAAACAGCTCTTTTGCCATTTTCTGAGTCAACATCCGCTCTTTTCCGGCGATATTTACGACATGCCCGTCGTTTTTGCTACTGTAGTTTAGATTTAGGGTCAAAAGTATCAAAGCTATAGAGATAACCGAGAGGCTAATCCCTATAAATTTTATCTGGGATGTTATCTTGTTCATAAAAACCCTTTACTCATACAGCTCTTTGAGGGATTCGGTATCGATCACCTTGATATCGGAGCCTATCTCTATAATCCCTTTTCTCGATAGTTTACCCAAAATTCTCGACAATGTCTCAGGCTGAATATTCAAAATAGCGGCAATATCCTGTTTTTTCATAGCATTGAACCGCTCCAAATCCTGCAATAGCATAAAAGCCACTTTTCCCGTTCCGTCAAGTATCATCCCGCTATAAAAAGCTCTCTGATACCGCTCTATACTATACAGAGCCGCCTGCATACAGATAGTCGGGAAAGCCCGAATCTGTGCAAATAAAAGCGGTAAGGCTGCGACCTTTAACCCAAGTAGCATCCCCTCGCTCATCCCCTCTATCGTAGCAAACATTGTCCCCTCAAAACCGTTTTTGGTTACCCTGATGTCGTTTACCGCCATTGGCGGGGTTAGCTGGCAAAGCGATATGTTGTGTTCGTTTTTATCTGTTTTATAGGCTTTAAGCCTGCCGGAGGCGACAAAATACCAGTACGGCGAATCCTCATCCTCAAAAAAAACTATCTGCGAATGGCTAAATCTCTTGACTACGGATTGAGCCGACAAAAGCTCCAACTCTCTCTCGTCAAATCTCGAAAAAAGCTCAACCCCTCTTACAGCTTTTTCAAAATCGGTCATAGACACAAATCAGCCTAAAATCTCTCTCAGCCGTCTGTTGAGCGTACCCAAAGAGCTATCGCCGTCGGTTAGTTTTTGAATCAAATCGGCATCAATCCACGTATTTATCTTTATTTTGTGCTCTTCTATCTCTTTGAGCCTCGTGTACGACTCCTCAAGCTCGTTTCTTTTTTCCTTTGAGACCGGTTGCCTGAGCGATTTGTAGCCGACAGGTTTACCGTCTTTATCAAAAAGCCTTGAGACGTGAGCATAAACCCAGTAGTAGCCCCCATCTTTTGTCATATTTTTGACGTATCCGGACCACATTTTCCCCTCTGCCACAGTCTCCCAAAGGTTTTTAAATAGCGAAGAGGGCATATCCGGATGTCTTAGTATGTTATGCGGTTTGCCTACAAGCTCGGAACTGGAGTACCCGCTAATCAGACAGAACGTATCGTTTGCGTATGTGATAACCCCATTTAGATCGGTATGGGATACTATCATTGCCTTTTGCGGAACCTCTATCTCAACGAGTTTGGAGCCTATCATTATTTATCCTTTAGGTGTCCTCTATACTCTATTTGCTCAGCCGGAATTTCGGTATTTAGGTTTTCGACAAGCTCACTGGATACCCTGTCAAACTTACCCTCTTCCGGTGCAAATTCGCTCTCCGAATAGGCATACACCATCTCTGCGCTTAGTATATGCTCCATAGCCTGAATACCTCTTAACTTTTCACTCTCGCTCTCGGTACTATCACCCTCGATAACGGCGATTATCCTACCGCTCTCGTCGGAGGCGAAAACCTCACAAAGCCCTGAGTCGTTTAGCTTTTTTAGCGTCTCCTCCAGATATTTGGGGGCACATTTTACGACTATACTCGAAATATTCATTTTACACTCCAAAAGATGATTTTATTCTCGTCGGCGGCCGATACAAACTCGTTTTCGCCCAAAAATACTATTTTGTTTAACGTAGCCGTATGCCCTTTTGCCGTCGCTATTTTTGTTTTTGACGGGATATCGAATACGGCAATATCATTTTGTTCGTTTATAGCCGCCGCCCCTTTTTGGGCACTTGGAGAGAGTGCCGCCGCATATATCAAAAACTCTCCGTCAAATCTGGCTTTCAACGCTCCGGTATCGGTAATTACGGTAGACTTTCTATCCTGTCCCGCCGTTATGAGTGTTTTATTTTTATAGTCTATTTTGTAGATATTGTCCAGATTTACGTTTTTGTATACCCCTCTCATCTTTCCGCCCAAAACGTCTAGTATATGTACCGCTCCGGCCTCGGTAGCTACGGCGGCGGTCTTTGCATCCTCGGAGAGAGCCATATCTCCAAATGTAGAGGTGCCGATTTGTATCTCGTATATTTTTTTGTTTTTTGCCGTATCGTAGAGAATTACCTGAGAGCTGACGAGTCCGATAAGAACGGCTGTATCGGAGATAGCGGCTACTTTTTTTATCACGGCCGAGGTTTTAAACGACGTTTTTTTGAAAGCACCGCCCCCAACCATATACAAATACCCGTCTTCACCTCCGACAAACAGCGTGGAGCCGCTTTTTGATACATCCAACGTAAACGCTTTTTGATTTCTCATCCCGCCGATTTGGGACGGTATTTGAGGTAATGAGGCTATTTTTTTAGGTTTTTTGTTTTTGTCTATCTCGAAAATATCACCTTTTGCGGTGGAGATATAAAGGGCTTTGCCGTTATATGATATATCTACGGCAGGAGAATCTAGCGAAACCGTCTTTTGCGGTTTTATATCACCTGCAAAAACACATACACAAAAGGCCAAAAATAGTATCACCAATCTCACTTAAACTCCTTTGGTAATCTTGATTGCGTCGGTCGGGCAAACGGCTACGCAAAAACCGCAAGATATACAGGTTTGCGGGCGGACGGAGGGGAAAAACAGCCCGCAAAACTCTATAGCCCTCTGTAGACAAGGGTCAAAACAGCTTTTGCATATCGTATTATGCCACGCCATACAGCTACTTACGTCAATCTCAAATGCCGCATTTATCTGTCCGTTATGCTCAGGGCTAAAGACTCCGGCAATACACGAGGAGGCGCAATCGGCGCAAAACGTACACCCTCTTTTTGAAAAGTCAAGATAAGGGGGTTTGCCCTCTTCTCTTTTAATAACCCCTTCATCACACGAGGCCACACAAGCGGCATCGGTACACGAATGGCATGCGGAAGATTTTTGGAGATCAAAAAAAGGGGGGAGAGGGGCAAACGGCTCCTCTTTTTTGTTTTTTTGGACAAGCCCCCCAAAAGATGAGAAAAAATCTCTTCTACTACTCAATGTTAGTCAGCCTGAATGTCTTTGCTCATATCGAAAGAGCCGCTTTTGTCTTCTACGACACCTTCTCTAATCGTATCTATCAGGTTGGTTTTGTATTCACCGCCTGTTTTCGCCCTAAACGCCCCTTTGAACTTGTTCATCACCGCAGGATCTAGTACCGCTTGAGGCGCATGGCATTGGGTACAGTTGTATCTACCGTTCCAAAGCTCCCCTTTTAGGTCTTCACCGTTGCCTTTTCTAAGGTTCGTAAGGTGTGATTTCGGGACGGCAATCGCACCAACCGCTTTTGCCGCATCCGGCATGTGACATCCGATACACGCATTACTCTCTTTAGTGATCTCACCGAATGCGCTAATATCGTGCGGAATCATCGGAGGGGCATTGTCGTAGGCTCTAGGTATCCTCTTATTTTTTTCGCCTGGATTTTTGCCTTGAATCGCATACGGTTTTTCGTTTAGGCCGCTGTCGGCTTCGACGCTTACTTTTGCTATACCGATTTTATCGTCTTTGATTACAGTGTCACTCTTTGCAGCCATAAGTAGGCTTGCGCAACCTATCGCTATTAACGTTCCAAAAATAGCGGCGCTTTTTTTCATAACCGTCTCCTTTTTTATTTGATTAATTCTCAAATTTCCGGCAAAGCCGTAAATTAGGTCTTCAAGGCGAGCGCCCACGCAGCTAACTGCTTTTTTGAGACCTTTATTTTGTGATGCCTCGAAAGCTAAAGCCGAGAGCGTCGTCATCGCAAACTTCAATACATCTGGCGCAATTTGTACACTCTTTGCCTTTTACGAAGTCGCTTTTTTTCCCTATCATAGAGAGAACCTGTCTCTCCGGACAGATATTGACGCATTTCATACATAGCGTACATTTTTGCTGGTCATGTCTAACCCTAAAGAGACTAAATTTTCCGATTAGAGAATAAAACCCCCCAAGAGGGCAAACATGTCCACAAAAACCGTTTTTTAGGGCGAACAAATCAAATAAAAATACCGAAACAACTACGGAAAATCCGAGTCCGGCTCCATATATAAGCCCTCTGTTTAGTATCCCTATCGGACTGATAAGCTCAAAAGCCCCAATCCCCAAAACAAACGAAATCAGAATACTGATAGCCAAAACCCAATATCTGACGTTTCTACTCACCCATATTTTTCTCTCTACCTCGTCGAGTTTGAGCTTTCTTCTGAGATAGTTGGCGGTATCGGTCACGATATTGACGGGGCACACCCAAGCACAAAACCCTCTTCCGCCGAGCAGGGCGTAAAATAGTGCCACCGTGGCGGCTCCTACTAATGCGTCAACGCCCACTACGGCTCCAGCCGCAAACATTTGTATCACGGCGTACGGGTCGCTTAGGTGAATTTTTTGCAACAATAACGAGGAGGAGAGATTCCCCTCCAAAAACTTAAAGCCCCACCAGTTTGCGGCACCGTAAAGGATAATCATGGAAATTTGCGTAACCCTTCTTGCAAGCAAAAATCCGTATTTTTTGAAAAAACTCATCACAGACCTCCGCTATTCAGGTAGTCAACCGCCTTTTTGGCGCTTTGCGGAGTTTTGGTTTTGGTTTCGGTTTTTTCCGATCCCTCAAGCCTTTTTTCGTCCGCTTCATCCCACCCTTTTATATAGTTTCTTCCGGCTCTTCCTTTTGCAACAGACAGCGGCAACACTTGTATCGAGGCCTTTTCTGTTACGCAGGCCTTTTCGCACAGTCCACACCCTGTGCAAATATCCCCCGCAACCCTCGGAACCAGATAGGCGTGTTTGCCGGTACGGTCGTTTCTGGAATGGTCTATGACGATAGCGCTTCCAAGAAGTGGACAAGCCCTATAGCAGGCATCACACTGAATCCCCCAAAACGCTATACACTGATCTGAATCTATAACCGCTACACCCATTTTTGCCGTGTTGATATTTAGCCGTCCAGCCATACTGACAAGCGACTCATCCAAAGCGCCCGTAGGGCAAGGCGGAACACACGGTATATCCTTGCACATATAGCAAGGGATAGTGCGCGGTGTAAAAAACGGTGTCCCTATAGCTACGTTATCTTCGGCTTTTGCCAGTTTCAAAGTATGAAACGGACACGCCTCGACGCATAGCCCGCACTTTATACATTTAGCCAAAAACTCTTTTTCGCCTATAGCGCCCGGGGGTCTAAGGGCTAACGGAGAGGCTTTTGCATGCGTTACATATGCACTCCACGTTACCGCACCCAGCGCCGCAAGTCCAACCCCCTGAAGGGTCTGGATAATAAACTTGCGCCTTTGACTAGGTTCCACCTTGGAGGGTGAATCACTAAGGCTTGCCGCCGGAGGTGTCAGATTTTTTGACTTTGAACTATTATCCGGTGTCACTTTTAAGCCTTATACACCTTAACGGCACATTTTTTGAAATCCGTTTGTTTTGATATCGGGCATGTTGCATCCAAACAAACTTTATTGATATAGACTTTCTCGTCAAACCAAGGGACATATACCAGATTTTTAGGAGGTCTATTTCTACCTCTTGTCTCTACCCTTGCTTTGACTTTGCCCCTTCTGGATTCAACCCATACGAGTTCGCCGTCTTTGACCCCTTTTTCTTTTGCGGTGTCAGGGTGCATATAGCATAGCGCTTCAGGTACGGCACGGTATAGCTCCGGAACCCTCATCGTCATAGTGCCTGAATGCCAGTGTTCAAGCACCCTACCCGTACATAGCCATAGCGGATACTCTTTTGTAGGAACCTCAGGTGGATCCATATACGGGTGCATAAAGATTTTGGCTTTATTTGCCAGATTCACTTTTGTACCGGCCGTAGGTCCTGCCAATGTACCTTTCGGTATCTCTTTGCTGAACTCTCCGTAAAATGCAAACGCTCTTCCGGTTTTTTTCGCATACGGGTCGTATTTGGCGTTAAATCTCCATTGAGTCTCTTTGCCGTCTACGACAGGCCATTTAAGACCCCTGACTCTGTGGTACGTATCGAAATCTGCAAGGTCATGTCCATGTCCTAGGCCGAACTTTCTATACTCTTCCCAGATGTATTTGTGAACAAAGAATCCGTACCCTTTAAACGGTTTTCCATCCGTTCCGACCACGTTTCTTTTGTCCCCTTCGGCTTCCGTGTTATAAAACCCTTTGCCTATTGCATCCGGCCATTTGTAACCTTTGGCCTCTTTGTTTGCAAAGAGTACGTCAAATAGCGTATCGGTAGTTTTGTATCCCATCGCCGTAGCCGCCGCCGTAATATCCGGCAATGTAACGTCGTTGTTGATTTTCCAGCTTTTCCATACTTCGCCGATTGTAAATCTCTTTGCGAATTCCATATACTGCCACAAATCCGGCATAGCCTGACCGACCGGAGTTACCTGTTGTCTCCATTGTTGCGTTCTTCTCTCGGCGTTGCCGTAACCGCCCCATTTCTCATAAATCATAGCCGACGGCAAGATTAGGTCTGCAACTTTTGCCGAAATACCCGGATATGCGTCGGAGCATACGATGAAGTTATCCATCTCTCTAGCCGCTTTGATCCAGTGGTTAGCATTTGCGGTATCTTGCCATGGGTTGTTGACATGTACCCACGCCCATTTGATTTTTCCGTCTTCCAAATCTCTCATGATTTGCATATAGTGGCTTCCCATTACAGGGTTGATAGTTCCGGCAGGGACTTTCCAGATTTTTTCCGTTACGTCTCTATGTTTTGGATTCATCACGACCATATCGGCAGGTAGTCTATGGCTAAATGTCCCGACCTCTCTAGCCGTTCCGCAAGCGGATGGTTGACCTGTTAGAGAGAATGCACCTTCACCCGGTTTTGATTGCTTACCGAGAAGCATATGCACCATATACGACTGACTGTTTACCCATGTCCCTCTGGTGTGTTGGTTCATACCCATCGTCCAGAAAGATACTACTTTTCTACCTTTCTCAATATATAGAGCGGCTAGGGCTTGTAGTTTTTTCTTAAACTCATTTATGTCTTCATCAGGATTCCCTTTGGCGACATTTGCCACATAGTCCAAAGTGTACGGAGCAAGACCTCTTTTGAACTCTTCAAAAGTAATCTCCCAGTTTGCACCCGCAACGCCGTTGTGAGTCATTTTCATAGTCTCACCCTCTTTGTAGCCAAACGGAGCAAGCGCCGGAGCCTCTAGTGCGCTTACGACTTTTGAGACCTCTTTTGCGGCGGTGTCTTTTTCGCTAGGTAGGTATTTTGGGTGATTCGGATTCGGTCTCATACCGTATCCGGTGTCTACCCAGCTAGTCGTGAAAATACAGTTGTCTTTTACGAATTTCCAGTCGATAGCGCTCTCATTGTTGTAGACTATTTCATGAGCTATATAGTTCCATATAGCAAGGTCCGAGTTTGGTCTAAATATGATCTCGATGTCGGCTAGGTCGGACGTTCTGTTTGTGTATGTAGATAGGTTTACTACTTTTACTTTGTCTTTGTTGGTTAGTTTTCTATCGGATACCCTAGACCACAGGATAGGGTGCATTTCGGCCATATTGGCACCCCATGTAACTATCGTATCGGTTAGCTCAATGTCGTCAAAGCAACCCGCAGGCTCATCAATACCGAATGTCTGCATAAAGCCGGTAACGGCGGAGGCCATACAGTGTCTAGCGTTTGGATCTATGTTATTTGATCTAAAGCCGCCTTTCATAAGCTTAAGAGCGGCATACCCTTCATGGATAGTGTATTGGCCTGAACCGAATACACCTACGCTTGTAGGGCCGTTTTTGGAATAGGTCTCTTTGAATTTTGCGGTCATAACGTCAAACGCTTTTTGCCAGCTAACAGGTTTAAACTGACCTTTTTTGTCAAACTCCCCTTTATCGTTAACACGCAAAAGCGGCTCGGTTAGCCTGTCGGCACCGTACATAATTTTTGCAAGGAAATAACCCTTGATACAGTTTAGACCCCTGTTTACCGGAGCGGCAGGGTCACCTTTTACGGCTACTATTTTATCCTCTTTGGTTGCGACCATAACGCCGCATCCGGTACCGCAGAATCTACAAACTGCCTTGTCCCATCTCCACCCTTTTTCGGCGGCTTTGGCGGCATTTGCATCCTCGGCGGCAATCGTCATACCGACGGCGCTCATTGCGGCTGTTGCAGCACTCTTTTTTAGAAACTCTCTTCTTGAAGAATCCATTATGAAA
>CALJKN010000044.1 GCA_937973585.1 uncultured Helicobacteraceae bacterium | reverse complement strand
TTGGGTCTTGGGCTTTATATAGTCAGGCAGATACTATCTTTGCATGATGTAGGCATCTCATATGAGTACAAACAAGGGCGGCATTATTTTGTGCTAAATCTGGATAAGGTCGTATGATATTGCCCGTTAATAATACGTTTACTTTTGTTTGAGATAATAGTATTCCAAAAACAAGCGAAGTTTTAGAGCCGCTAGCGGTAGAGGGCGCTCGCCTTGAAGACCTAAGCTTGGGCTTTGCTCAAGTTTTGAGATTAAATTGAAAAGTTTTAAGATGAAAAATATATATATTTTGCCGTTATTGGCTATCACGTCGATGTTTGGTTTTGAGCTTAACGACCCTTTTTCCGTTAGTGATGCCGTGAAGTATCGACCAAAAGTTGATACCCAAAAAGGTGAGCTAAACAAACCGCTTTCGTTGTCAAATCTGATAGACATAGCCCTATCAAACAATCCAAACACCGCATACGCATGGGCTACCGCTCTATCAAAAGCGCAATCGGTAGGAGCGGCGAAATCTGGATACCTGCCGCAAATCACGGCAACAGGCGGGATCGATGCGACAAAACAAAGCCAAAAAGGTGGAGACTCGTTTGTAAATACAAAAAGCGGCTCCCTTGCTTTGTCGTATACATTGTACGACTTTGGCGCAAGAGAGGCAAATTTGCAAAATGCAAAAATGATTTTGGAGGCGGCAAATCTCTCCCAAAATGCCCAGATACAATCGACCGTTCTCTCCGTAACACAGGCATACTACAACTTGCTAGCATACAAAGCCTCTTTGGAGAGTTTTTTGGAAGCAGAGAGGTCGGCAAAAGAGAGCTTTGCGGCGGCTGAGGCGAAATACAAAGCCGGTACTGCAACTCCCGCCGACAAGCTTCAGGCCAAAACTGCATACTCTCAAGCGGTATTAAACAGGCAAAAAGCGGAGGGGGCGCTCCAAAACGGCTACGGAGAGTTGTCGTTTGCTCTTGGGTTTGATGCCGTAAAAAAATTTGATGTGGAGCAGATAGGGTATGACTTTGCGGTGCAAAAAACGCTAGATGACGCAAAAAGGCTAATAGAAGAGGGCAAAAAAACAAGACCGGATCTGGCCGCCGCCGCAATGCAGATAGAGGCGGCAAAGGCAGGGATAGATATTGCAAAAGCATCCGGTAGGCCAACCCTATCGTTGTCATCTTCTACCGGATATTCGGATACGAGTATCGGGGCGGCCTCCAGAAGCTCCAGTGCCTCGGTGCAACTCTCTATCCCGATATTTACCGGATTTAGCTCAACGTACAAGATAGAAGCGGCAAAGGTTGAGGCAAAGCTAAGAGAGCTTGACTATCAAAAGCTAGAAAAACAGATAGCCCTCGATGTCTATAAGGCGTACAACAACCTAGGTACGCAGGCTGTAGCGGTGGAGAGCTCGACGGATTTGCTTGCAAGTGCCGAGGAGTCTTATAAAAACGCAAGCGGGAGATACAAGGCGGGGGTCGGGACTATACTGGATTTGCTAACCGCCCAAAACTCTTTGGCTAGCGCAAAGCAACAAAGGGTAGAGGCGGCCTACAACTGGCTTATTGCAAGGGCGACGCTTGCGTATGCGCTTGGAAAACTAACGACAGAAAATCTGGAAAACGGAAAATAACATGGGAATATTCGCAAAAATTTTTACAAAAAAAACCGTTATAGCGGCGGCGATTTTGGTCGGTGTCGGCGGTGGGGCGTGGTATTATGCGGCAGCCGGAAAGCAAAAGCCGGAGGAGATGTATAAAACGGCAAAAGCCGAAAACGGCGATTTGGTTCAGACCGCATCGGCAAACGGAACGTTAAATCCGGTTGTCCTCGTTAGCGTAGGTACGCAGGTATCCGGTACCGTCAGGGAGCTTTTGGTCGATTACAACGCCAAAGTCCAAAAGGGGCAGGTATTGGCTGTATTGGATCCGTCGCTGTTTGACGCACAGGTGGCTCAGAGTAGGGCAAACGTAGAGGGGGCAAAAGCCTCTTTGGAGCTTGCCGAGGCAAACGAAAAAAGGATGCGTGAGCTATACGCAAAAGAGTACGTCTCAAAGCAGGAACTGGATCAAAGCGTACAAGCGCTCAAAAGTGCCAGAGCTACGCTATCTCAAATGAGAGCCGCAAATATCAAAGATACCACAAATAAAGAGTATTCGGTTATCCGCTCCCCTGTTTCGGGCGTAGTTATAGATAGACAAATAGATATCGGGCAGACGGTGGCGGCCAGTTTCCAGACTCCGACGTTATTTAAAATAGCACAGGATCTAAAATCTATGCAGATAGATTCAGCTTTTGCGGAGGCAGATATAGGGAAAATCAAGGTCGGACAAGAGGTTACTTTTAATGTTGATGCGTACGGCAATAGGTCTTTTAAAGGGGTCGTGAGACAAATCAGGCTCAACGCTACTACACAGTCGAATGTCGTGACGTACAACGTCGTAGTCTCCGTGGATAATCCGGATGAGATATTGATGCCGGGGATGACTGCATATGTGAATATTAAAACCGCTGAGCGAAAAAATGTACTTTTGGTTCCAAATGCCGCCCTTAGATACAAACCGTCAAACCTTGCCAACGGCGACAAAACAACAAATAGCCAGACGGGGCAAAAAGGCAAAAACAAAGAGGGTGGATTCAAAGGGAGGCCGGCAACGGTATATGTGCTTGAAAACGGGGAGCCGAAGCCTAGAAAAATCATTGCAGGGATTACCGATAACAGACAAACCGAGGTAGTCTCGGGTGAGCTAAAAGCCGGAGATGTAGTAATAACCGACGAAAACCAAAAAAACAATAAAAAAGCATCACAGCCGCCGAGAATGTTTTGATGGCAACTCCAAAAAAAGTGATAGAGGTTCAAAATCTCGTCAAAAACTACCATACGGCGGCAGGGGAGTTGGAGGTACTAAAAAACCTCTCTCTGTCTGTAGAAGAGGGTGAGTTTGTTGCCCTGATGGGGCCGTCCGGCTCCGGCAAATCGACATTTATGAATATCTTGGGGTGCCTTGATACCGTTACATCCGGCAGATATATCCTAAACGGGGTGGATGTGGCCGATATGAACAAGGACGGTCTGTCGAAGCTTAGAAATGAGGTTATAGGGTTTGTTTTTCAGGGGTTCAATCTGCTCCCCAGAATTACGTTGGCCGAAAATGTAGCTTTGCCGCTTGTATATGCAAATGTGGACAAAAAAATGAGAGAGGAGAAGGCGCTCTCTATGTTAAAAGCTGTCGGACTGGAGAATTTTGCCGACAGAAGACCCAGTCAGATATCGGGCGGGCAACAGCAGAGGGTCGCTATAGCGAGGGCTCTAGTGAACTCTCCGAAGCTGATTTTGGCAGATGAGCCGACCGGAAATTTGGATACGAAAACTAGTTTTGAGATTATGGATATTTTTGACTCCCTCAACAAGAAAAATGGGATTACCGTGGTTCTCGTGACGCATGAGCCCGATATTGCCGAGTTTGCCTCCAGACAAATACATTTTAGGGACGGTATCGTGGAGAGCGATATCCGAAAAGAGGGTCAAAAATGATACTCCCTATGCTATACGAGGCCAAAACCGCCCTTTGGGCAAATAGACTCCGCTCTTTTCTTACGATGCTCGGGATGATGATAGGCGTTGCTGCGGTGATACTGATGTCTGCCATAGGGGAGGGGAGTAAACAATCAATCAACGAGCAGATTGCCGCTATGGGGAGCAACCTTTTTATAGTTTTGTCCGGTTCTACTACCAGCGGAGGGGCAAGAGCCGGATTCGGTGCTGCGCCCACCCTTACAAGCGGGGATGCAAACGCCATAGCGGAGCTAGCCGGAGTAGCGGCCGTAGCCCCAAGCTCCAGAGGGACGGCGCAAATGGTATACGGCTCAAACAACTGGAGTAGCAGGATAGAGGCCAGCAGCCCCGGCTTTTTTGATGTTAGGGAGTGGAGTGTGGAGCGGGGGTATCCATTTACCGATGCCGATGTCCGAAATGCCGCCAGAGTGGTTGTACTCGGGCAGACGGTTGCTACAAATCTATTTGGAGATGAGGATCCTGTCGGAAAAACGATTAGGATCAAACAGAGTCCGTATCTGGTTGTCGGAGTCCTAGAAAAAAAAGGGCAGAGTATGATGGGGGATGATCAGGATGATACGGCTGTAATCCCTCTGACCACAGGACAAAGAAAGCTATTTGGCTCCCAGTTTAAAGATAGCGTCCGGATGATTATGGTAAAGGCGACCTCTGAGGAGATAATGCCGAAAGTAGAGAAATCGATGACGGAGCTACTCCGTGAGAGGCATAGAATCAGAGAGGGGGCGGATGATGATTTTAGCGTCCGGAATTTTTCGGCTATTTTGGCCGCCTCCGCTCAGGCTACCGAGGTTATGTCGATGCTATTGGGGGCTATAGCCTCTATATCCTTGCTTGTCGGCGGAATCGGTATTATGAATATTATGCTTGTATCGGTAACCGAGAGAACCAGAGAGATAGGGATACGTATAGCCATCGGAGCCAGAGAGCGGGATATATTGTTGCAGTTTTTATTGGAGGCGGTGATGATCTCGCTGATTGGATGCGTAATCGGAGTTATCATCGGAGTAGGGGGCGCTTTTATCGTCAAAAGCGTGTTTGAGACTGCCGTTGCAATCACTCAAAGTTCGATAATTATCGCATTTTTGGTTGCGGCAGGGGTCGGAATTTTCTTTGGTTTTTACCCTGCCAGAAAAGCGGCAAAGCTGGAGCCGATAGAGGCGCTAAGGTATCAATAGAGCCATCTGATTAATCCTCACATTTTGAGCAAAGCCCAAAATGAGGTCTTCAGCGTGAGGGCTCTCGCAACTAGTTGCTCTTCGTCCCCCCTGCATCCCCCCATGCGGCTTTAGCGAAATTGCGCAACAAAGTGAGCACAAAAGCTACCATAATAAGCTTTTTATCCCTAATTGCATAAAATTTCACCAAAATAAACTGAAGATGGAAGGGTAATGGATAGACGTGAGTTTTTGATTAAATCTGTTGCCGCATCTTCTATAATCGTCCCTCAGATGGTCAGCGGCTTTGATGTATCTAGGTTTATCTCGAAAGTCGACAGAGAAAAACCGGACAGCGAGACAAAAAGCCACAAAGAGGATAAAGCCTCGGAGAGCAATCCGAATGCAAAAGAGGAGAGATTTGTCTGGCTAACAAGACGGGACAGCGGCGAAGAGTTTAAAGAGATTTTTTATGCCGACGGCAAGTACAACTTTAGCGCCTACAAAAAATTCTGCTGGATTATGAGGGATTTGCGGGGTGGCGATGAGATGATTCCGATGGATGCAAATCTGCTAAATATCGCCTATAAAATCCAAAATACCCTCCTTAGTTTTGATGTCAGAAAACCGATAAATATAAACAGCGGCTACCGTTCACCAAAAACAAATGCAAATACTGAGGGTGCGGCTAAAAACTCGTATCATCTCAAAGGTAGAGCGATAGATATATCGATGGAGGGGATGGATCCATCCCTAGTCGGCTATCTAGGTGTTATCATGGCAAAAGGGGGTGTCGGGTTTTACCCGATGAAAAACTTTATCCATCTTGATACCGGAGATAAAAGGCAATGGATAGTAAATAACAAAAATCAGCTCAAAATGCTGGATAACTAATTTTGAAAGAAGTTGAAGCGATACAAAACGGCGGCCTTATTGTGTTTGCCGTTATGTTGGTTGTAGTTCTATTAACTAAATTTTATATACTCAAAAAGTAACATTTATACCAAAAAATATTCCGGTTAAATTTAAGTTTACATTTTATTAGTTTTTTGCCGATATAATAAAGTTAAAATATTTTTTCCTTAAAAACATAAAACTTATTGTAGGGCAACTAAATGAGAGAGTTCTATAAACAACTATATTTACACACAGGTTGGAGGTGGGCGCTTAGGCATTACTTTTTGTCTACCGTCTGTTTCAACAGAGCTTAATCGGGGATTTTGGCGGCTAACCTAGAGCCGCTCTTTTATTGTTTTTACTATTTTGTAGCTCATATCCAGAGCGACTGCTATTGAACCGCCGTTTTTAAACGCCAAATCACCGGAGATAAACATCCCCCCGATCTCCGTTTCGTATATGTCGGATAGTTTTAGCTCACCGCTTTGCAAATCCAGATCGCATCTTCTGAGAAAATCATTTGGGGTAGAGCCGCCGATCGCATATATCACCCTGTCAAAGTACTCCGGCTCTATCTCGGCAAAATACACTTTTAACTTTCCGTTCTCCTCGTCTATCTTGTAGATATTGGTTCCAAGCAACATCCTGATATTGCCGTGCGAGGAGAGTCTATTGAGGTTTAAAAGGTTTATAGCGTTCAACCTCGTAAAGTTATTTTTTCGGTACGAGAGGGCTACGTCATTTACATCGGATAGGTCAACCGCATATTCGGCCGCAGAGTTGCCGCCGCCGACTATGAGTACGGTTTCGTCTTTGGAACACTCATCCAGATTATAGTGAACCTTTTTTTTTGCCGCACCGGATATCTCTATGTCCGGTTTATTAGGTTTTCCCATCCTCCCTATGGCCAATATGACGGTTTTTGCTTTGTATTCATCTTTGGATGTGTAGATATCGAATGTATCGCCCTGTTTGACGATTTTTTCGACCTCTTCTGAAAATCTGGAATCAATTTCGTGTTTTTTGAGGATTGAATCAAAAAAATCAAGGGTGCTCTCTTTTGTCCCGTCAAAAAAGGTTATCGTTCCGCTTGACTCTATCTTTTGTCCCTGCCAATCCTTGTCTACCCTTTTACCGTCTTTGTAAAAGCTTCTGATTGTCCCGGAGTGATTTTGCCCTTTTTCAATCAAAACGACGTTGTGAAGCCCCATTGCATATGCTTCACAAGCGGCGGCTATTCCGGCCGGCCCCGCCCCTATAACGGCCAAATCATAAATTTTCATAGTGTTTCGTCCTCATCTATGACCACGCCGTCTATCTCGGCTACGGCGGCCCACTCTATCTCCTCTTCGTCGTAGATAATCGCCAGCAGTTTTGTATCAAACAGGTATGAATCGATGATTTTTTGCATTATCGGGGCATCCTCTTTGTTCGCAACAACGTAGGCCACTCCGACATTGCATGCAAAGATCAGCTCTTTTATGTCGGAGACGATTACAGCTATATCTTCGCCGGTGTCAACAGCGCTTTTGTATAGCGGCAATTGCGATTTGTCGAATTTGAAATACCTAATCCCGTCTAACCCGTCCGGTGAGAGTTTTTGGTGTTTGCTAACTTCGCTTGGCCCGCCTATGATAATCATCTATCTTACCTCCGCACACTCTTTTGAGCAGTAAAATTTACCGTCTTTTGCTATAGAATCACCGCTCTCGACAAACGTTCCGCACTTTTCACAGCTAACCATCAGTGCGCCGCCGTCTTTTTTGTAGTTATCCTCTTTTTTTATTTCCGGTTTTGGTTTTTTAAAAAATTTAACGTATATTATGTAGCCTACGATGATTACTACGGCTAGATTGAACAACACTTTTAACACTATTTGTCCTTAATCAATATATAGTTTCTTTTGTCTTTGTTTATGATTTGCGCCTCTAGCCCATAGGCTTCAGCCTCGGCTCTCTCTCCCTTGTAAAACAGGAGATATCCCCCCTCTTTGATAAAAGGTTTGGATAAATCTATCAAAAATTTACTGTCCGCAACCGCTCTGGAGGTGATGAGATCGTATTTTTTATCTTCTAGCTCCTCCACCCGTTTTTTGTGAACCGTTACGTTTTTTAGCCCCAGTTCTATCTTTGCCATTTGCAAAAAAGCGTATTTTTTGATTAGCGGCTCAGCTAATGTAAACTCTTTTTCGTCATACAAAATAGCCAAAGGAATTGCAGGAAATCCGGCTCCGCTCCCTATGTCCATACAGCTCTGAAAATCGGGTAAAAATTTTGCCGGATAGAGTGAATCTATGATATTTTCAAAAAGCCTTTCATCTGTGGTGCTTGCAGTGAGACTATGTGTTTTGTTCCATTTTCGGAGGAGTTCACAAAAATTATGCATTTTTGCTATTTTTGCATTGGTTGCCGCTATCCCCTCTCTTTCCAGTTCCTCTTTTAGTTTCACAGGAGGTGTCCAAACTCTTGTTTAGCCTTGAGATAGTTTTTGTTTAGTTCGTGTTTTTCGGCTATTACGGGGAGTCTCTCCACTATTTCGACACCCTTGATGCTCTCTAGCTTTTTCGGGTTATTTGTGAGGAGTTTGATTTTTTTGATACCGTAATAAGAGAGTATGTATTCGACTATCTCAAAATTTCTCTCATCGGAGGCAAATCCGAGTTGATGGTTTGCCTCGTATGTATTTAGCCCCTCGTCTTGGAGTTTATAGGCATTAACTTTGTTTAAAAGCCCTATCCCTCTCCCCTCTTGGCGTAGATAAATTACCATTCCGCAACCGTTTTTGTCTATAGCGTCAAGCGCAATACCGAGCTGATCTCTACAGTCGCACCGTAGGCTCCCCAGAGCGTCTCCGGTTAGACACTCGGAGTGAACTCTAACTATTGGAGTTTCGCACGAGATGTCGGCAGTTTTTATGACTAAATGCTCTTTTTCACCCTCTTTGAATGCCTGAATATAAAAATTCCCAAATTTTGAAGGTAGTTTTGCAACCTCTGAGATATCTATCTTTAAAATCTTAAAATCCTTGAGAAAAATGCAATTGAACCCTCTAGGTAAGCATATACTACAAGAGCAACTAGTTGCGAGAGCCGTCTGCTGAAGACCTCATTTTGAGCTTTGCTCAAAATGTGAGAATTAATTACAAGGATTTACCGTGAAATATTTTGAACTGAAATGCAAGGCATACTGCAAAAACGACATAGGATTTGGGGATAGTTTTGAAGCACTCTCCAAATATATCAGCTTTTCGATGGCTAGAGGGGGGCTGGAGGAGCTGCACGAGCGGGGTGGATACAAGCATTTTGTATTCGGCGGCCTGCTCCCGATAGAGACGGACAAAACCTACAAAAAAGGCTCCGTCTACTCTTTTGCGATTCGGACGCTTGACGAGGGGCTAGCCGACAAGCTATCCGCCGCCTTGCGTCAAAATATCGACAATCCCGCTTTGTCCATCGTAGAGATAAGCAAAAAATCTATCCCGCAATTTTTTATCTCCGAGCTATACACCGCAACCCCCGCTATAGCCTCCGTCGCCCCCGGCAGATACTGGACGTTTGAGGAGGACGGCGACATCCTAAAACTCCAAAAACAACTACACGACAACCTAGAAAAAAAATACAA
>CALJKN010000043.1 GCA_937973585.1 uncultured Helicobacteraceae bacterium | reverse complement strand
CGACAAATCGGAGCAAAAATCTTTTGTCGGGTCGTTTTTGTATGCGGCGTAGCCGTCTAGCTTTTTAGACAAAAACAGCCCCAAAAGCCTCTTAGCCTCGCTATATCCCCCTCTTAAAAATCTGTTTTTGGGTAGCCCCTCAAAACGGGAATAGTCGTTTATATAAAACTCCGGCTTGCCGCTTTGGACAGGGATATCCACCGCCTGTTTCAAGAAATCCGGCAAAAGCTTTGTTATTTTAGGTCTTATCGTATATGCGGCAAACTCTTTTTTTTGGCTGACTAGCCGGGCGGGGACTACACATCTTGAGTCAACCTCAAAAACGGATCCGTCAAATAAACCCAAAAACTGCCTGTTCCATACTTTTTTGATTTTGAGCGGATCGGAATCTACAAAAACCGCTTCGGCACCGATACTACGGGCAAAATCCGCAACCGCAACCGGCGGCTCTCCATACAAAAGGCGAAACGGGATATTTTTGGCTTTTAAAGCCTCCTCAACCTCTTTGAGTCCCTCCCCCATAAAGGCAAAAGCTTCAGGCAAAGCCCCTAAAAAATCAGCCGATACGCAAAGGGCGACAACGACCGGAATTGATCGGCTCACCCCATACTCCAAAGCGGCCAAAAGTGCAAAATTTGAGCAAACCCTCTGCTCTCTACTCATCCAATAAACAACACCGGAGCCTTTAGTGCTGCCATTCTTTGCTATCGCTACCCGCCCATTCAAAACTTTATTATCTACCCATATTATATATTTTCACAAAAAAGGTTTTTGATTTTTTGCAAGAAAGTATCCGATACGGTTGATATCCTTTTTTCCACGATGGCACTATTTATGGTAAAACATTTATCATACTTCACAAACGATGTCAACTTAAGCTCTCCGCTTACCAAATCTTTATTTTCTATTTTGACTATGTCGTCTTGCATCTCATTTGATGTTATCTGGAAGCAGACAAAATCACCATAATTGTTTTCATTTTTTACGACCAACACAGGCCTTCTTTTTGAACCGATAAGATTCGTAAACGGGAAACGTACCATAACTACATCGCATTTTTTATACATAATCCCAATCCCTGTCGGCCTCGTTCTCCCATACTCTGCCCATTGCGCCGCTTTGTGCGCTTATCAACAACTCTTCATCTCTTTTTTCTATTGGCAAGATGATTATTTCCACTTCCGTTTTTAGGCTGTCTAAAAGTGCTTTTACCTTTGTCATATCGGATTCATCTCTAACTATCTCTCTGTATGCCGTCATTCGCACCCCCCTTGCCGATTAAGGCATATACGCTTAAAAGCAAGTATATCAAAAAATACGCTAACCGATTTGCATACAACCGCCGACAACCCCTTTTTTTGTATACCGTTTACAGTACTCCACTATAGCGCCGTGAAAAAGGCTAAAGACTTTTACGATATCACCGCCTGCCATCTCGCAGGCCTCGGCCTCATGTCCGTATATTCCACCCTCTAGCCACTCTCTTATCTCCTCATACTCTAGGCCTTCCATACCGCATTTTGAAGCCAGAAGCCTTGCGGTGTATGTATCTACGACCATTATCTCCCGTCTGCACGCATACAATAGGATACTGTCGGCAGATTCATAGCCGACCCCTTTTTGATCCAGTAGCCACCCCCTGTCCACGCCGGATACAAAACTCTCAAAATCGCCGAATTCGTCATATATGGCTTTGCACAAAGCTTTTAGCCTGATACTTTTTTGGTTATAAAAACCGCTCGGCTTTATCGCCTCGGCTAGGGTGGCAACATCCAACTCGGCTATTTTTTGAACGGAGAGGAGATCAAATCTTTTGAGTGCTTGCAAGCTTTTTTCGACATTTTCCCACTTTGTCTGCTGGGTTAGCAACACCCCCACAATCACCTCAAACGTCCCGCTGTTCGGCCACCAGTACGGATCTCTGTCGGTCAGGTTTTTTTCGTACTCCAAAAGGGCACAAAAGAGGGAAAAACTATCCATTTTTACCAACTTTATCCAATATACGCCTCCATAGAGACAAAAGGCTCTTTGTCGTCGTATGCCTTTAGCTTGAATGCGTTTGTGCATCTGCCCGTCTCCAGTTCAAAAACGATTGCCTGAAAAATCTTTTTGCACTCTTTGTTCACGGCAAATCTTTTGGACGTTCCGGTCAAAAACCTAAAAATCGGCTCATCTTTATTTACCCCGATTACCCCGTCTCTGCATCCGGTAAGCCCGACATCGGCTACAAAACCGCAACCCCCTTCTATCCGCAAATCGTCGGTTCCGATATGAGTATGGGTTCCGGCAATAAACGATACATCGGACTCCAGATACCTCCACAAAGCCTCTTTTTCGCTCGTGGTCTCGGCATGAAAATCGATAAAAATACTATTTATCCCTTCGCTTTTTAGTCTATTTACCGCCTCCTTTGCCAGGCGAAACGGGTTGTCGGAGATCGGCATAGAGAAGTGCCCCATCAAATTTACGACACCCAGCCTCTCACCTTTTATCTCTACGACCTTTACCCCATCTCCGCCAAGCTCGGCCGGATAATTTAGCGGCCTTATCATCGGGTATTTTTTCATAGCCTCCACCGCATCGCTTTTGTCCCACGTGTGGTTGCCTCCGGTAAACATATCGGCTCCGGCAGCCGACATCTCAGCTAGGGTCTTAAGTGTCACCCCAAAGCCTCCGGCGATATTTTCGGCATTCAAAATCGCAAAATCTATCCCGTACTGCTCTTTTATCCGAGGCAAATACCTCCTCACCATCTCCCTACCTGGACTACCTATCACGTCCCCTATAAACATTATCGTCAAAGACATATATTCTCCGTCCACGGTAATGCGGCGTAAGACCAAGTTTTATAGATCTTTGCTTCAGGGTTGCCGCAAAATTTTCCGTGCGACCATCTAATTTCAATTTTTAAATCCACGACAAATTCCTCTTTTGTGGCAACATTTTTAAACCTAAAAGAAAGTAGCACCTCTGGCTGTCCAGCCGGTCTTGGGGCGGCAGTTATTCCCAAAAACTGATACTTTTTTGTCCAATCGGAACTTGACTCCAAAACAACGGCAAACGGCTTGTTGTTTTCCGTTCCGGCAAGTATGTATTTGACCCCGTTAATTCTAAAAAAGTAGTGGAAAATAGGCTGCAAGGCGGAGATAGAAGGGTTTGCTTTTCTAAAATCCACTAATTTTGAATTGAAAATATCAGCCGATACGGTGCTAACTTTTTGACACAAGGCGGAGTACGCCAACAATACTTTTTGGTTTTTTTGTTTATGTAGCAGCGCCACCTCTGCGCCGAAAGTTTTTCGCTCTTCTTTGGCTGTTTTTTTGTAAAAATCTTCGATAGTCTCAAAGCCGCTTGCACTTTTAGCATAGGCCTTGCACTCCAAAAAATACCCTTGTAGTTCATCTCTAGCAATTTTCAAAAACCAATCATCGCCCTTGCGTTTTATCCCAAAAAGACCGCTTGGCATATCCTCAAAGACGGTAATTGGAGAGCCGTTAATAAAAACATTTGCGTTTTCTTTTACGGATATTCTATAGTTGGCAACCTCTATATCTTTGGCTACCGCCACCGTAGCTCCTATGTTTTGTTTGCCTGTCCAGACGATTTGCTTCGGAGTTACGCCGTTGCCCAATAGATACTTTCTTATTGCTTTGCCTGAGGCAACAAGCGCATTTATAGAAATTTTGCCGCTCGCTTTACTTTGTCTTGAGTGTGACTCTTTGTGATAGATTGCCGCCGTTACCCCATCAACATTCTCTATATTTTCAATACTTGCGCCATTCCCGATAGCAGATGCAACGCATAGCTCCGAGAAGATAGTTTGCGCTTTTGACATTACGCCGCCCTTTTGGTTTTGCTTTGGACACCAAAGAGCTTAGCCCAAACAGACTCTATCTGCTTTGCGATATGATAGCCAAGTAGCGGCGGCACGGCATTGCCGACAAGCTTGTAAGCCTCTGACGCAGCAATCTCGCTTGTGACAAATCTATAATCATCGGGAAATGTCTGCAATCTTGCACACTCCCTAACGCTCAGTCTTCTTTGCGGCAAGTCGTACTCCTCTTTGATTAGCCCGCCGTTTTCTTTTGAGAGTCTTCTAAATTCGATATTTCCGTGGTGTTCCGACCTTATAGTCGGTGCCATAGCGTTTGGTTTTATCTCTGTTTGCCCTTGACAGTGCCTGCCGTAGTATTTTGCTTTTGAGTATTTTTGGTGCGAAAGATCAAGGCTAAATTCCGGCTCGCAAAGGTCAAAAATAGCCTCCTCTACGCTAACAAAACTACTTTTTGTGTCATGCGTCGGTTTTGGATATAGCTCTATCTCGTTATTTAGAAGTTTTTGCACGGCATCACTACCAAGTAAATCCTTGCGAACCCCGATAAATATCACCCTTTCTCTACTTTGCGGCACACCGTAATCTCCGGCATGAAGCACCCTAGGCTCCAACACCACATAGCCGCCGCCGGAGTTTTTGAAGTCATTTGCGATTATCTCTTTTACCTCGCCCATGCTGACTAGCCCTTTGACATTTTCGGCGATAAATATTTTGGGTCTTATGATGTCTATCGCCTCTCGGAGCCAATAATATAGCATCCCTCTGGACTCTATCGTGGGCGCATCAAATAGAGTTTTATTTTTGTGTGTTTTGTGAGAGTTAAACCCTTTTCGCTTGCCTGCAACGCTAAAATCCTGACACGGAAAACCGCCCGTCACAATATCCGCCCCCGGAAATACAAACTCCCCGCTTCTGGCTTTTTTGACCAAATCCACTATGCTCTCAAGGTGAAATACACCGTCTCTTTGGAAGTAGCCCTCCCATGCTTTTTTTGCGGAGGGCTTTATGTCGCAGGCAAACACGGTTTTAAAGGGCGTGGGTTTTAGCTTTACAAAATCACCGTTTTTTTTGCCGACCCAACTCGTATCGGCAACACTTTTTGATTTAATCCAAAAATCACCCTCAAGACCCAAATCAAGCCCACCGCAGCCAGAAAAAAAAGATATAACACCGATTGTACCCATGCCATCTCCCTCAACTCTGTCCATAATTATGCTTTGTTTGACCTCAAAAATTTGAGAGCGGAGGCCAAAATATCGTCGTCGTCTTTGCTAGGAGAGGTGATATACTCTTTTTTGCCGTCCTCGAAATTTACGGTGATATTTTGCTCATAGCTACTTATGGAGGCGACATTTGCTTTTAGGCCAAGCACCTTTACCTCGATTAGCTGTAAAAACTGCTTTGTATATATATCAGGTTTGCCGAATCTGTCGTTCATCTCCTCTTCGATCTCGTAAATTTCCGAAATCTCTTTTGCCTGTGACAGCCTCCTGTAAATCTCCAGCCTTACCCTATCCTCCGGTATATACTCAGCCGATATAAACGCCGAAACGGATAGTTTTAGCTCTATCTCCCTCTCTTTTTCAAAGCTCTTTCCGGTAAGGGTATTGATGGCATCCTCAAGCATCCGTAGATACAGGCCGTAGCCGATATTTTTGATATGTCCGGACTGTGCTTCGCCTACGATATTTCCGCCCCCTCTAATCTCCAAATCGTGGTAAGCCAGCGCCGCACCGCTACCCAGATAAGAGTTTGACTCCAAAGCGATCAGCCGTTTTTTTGCCTCATCGGTTAGCTCCTCTTTTGATTCAACAAAAAAGTACGCATACCCCTGAACGCTCCCCCGTCCGACTCTCCCCCTTAGCTGATGGAGATCGGCGATACCGAACATATCAGCCGAATCGATCATTATGGTATTGACCTTCGGCATATTGATACCGGATTCGACAATAGAGGTTGAGAGGAGTACGTCATATTTACCCTCCACAAAATCTATCATAATCTTCTCCGACTCATCGCTTCCGGTCTTTGAGTGCAAAATCTCTATCCGAAGGGTCGGTATTATGGAGAGTAACCGTTTTTTTGCCTCATCCAAACTGGCTATACGGTTGTGGATATAAAATACCTGCCCTCCCCGCCTTAACTCTCTGGAGATCGCCTCTTTGACGGTAGCGTCATCATACTCTTTTACGAATGTTTTGATCGCCATCCGCTCTTTTGGAGGGGTTAGTATCTCTGAGAGGCTTTTGACCTGTGAGAGCGCCATATTGAGACTTCTGGGTATAGGTGTTGCCGACATAGATAAGACGTGCGCCGTAGAGGAGAGCGCCTTTAACTTCTCTTTTTGTTTTACCCCGAATTTGTGCTCTTCATCCACTATCACAAGGGCTAGATTTTTTGTTTTTGCATCCAGTAGCGAGTGGGTTCCGACGGCAACACTCAGCCCGCCGTCTTCTAGCGCCTTTAGTGTCCGTTTTTTTTGCGGGGCGGCTACGTATCTATCAACCTTTTCGACACTGATACCGTATTTCCCGAAACGCTCTTTAAAACTTTTATAGTGTTGGTTTGAGAGTAGTGTCGTAGGTGTCAGCACTAGCGCCTGATACCCGCTTTTTGCCGCTGCAAATACGGCGTTTAGGGCGACCTCCGTTTTGCCGAATCCGACATCCCCGCTCAGGAGCCTATCCATTGCCCTTCCGCTTTTAAAATCGGAAAAAATCTCATTGATAGTTTTTGCCTGATCCGCCGTATACTCAAATCCGGCATCCCTTTGAAAGATTTTTATCTCTCCGTTTTCAGTATCTAGCACAACACCCGGTTGTAGCTCCCTCTCTGCCGCCAGTCTCACAATATCGGAGGCTATCTCAAACAGCTTTGCACGCACCGACTCTTTTAGCTTTAAAAAAGTCGATTTGCCAAGTTTGTCCAAAGCCGGAACAGCTCCGCCCTCTCCGACGTAACGCTCTATAACCCCCAGATTTTCTACGGGCACAAGTAGCTTGTCGTCGTTTTGGTACCTGATTTCGACAAAATCTTTTGCCGCACCTAGCACCCTTACCTGTCTAAGTCCGTCAAATATCCCGACACCGTATTTGTCGTGAACTATGTAGTCGCCGATTTTGAACTCATCAAGCGATATGGCTCTTTTGGCTCTTTTTTTCTCCTGCTTCTCCCTTTTGTTTAGGGATATAATCAGCTCATCCGGACTTTGGAGATTAATAATATACAAAGCTTCCACATACCGAAACAGCTCTTTTTGCTCATAGATTCCGGCAGTTTTTAAGAGCGCTTCATTTCTGGCTATGACCGTGATTTTTTTAGAGCCGTTCATCTCTATCGCCGCTTTGATGTCGATTATCCCGTGCTCTTTGTAGCGGACAGCCTCCGGCAATACGTATAACCCGTCAAACCTAGCCGTATCCTCTTCGTCTATGTGTGATTTTGAAAAACCCAAAATAGGGGAGAGCTCGGCTATATAGTCGATATTTTCCCAAAAAAGCCAGAGGCCAAACGATGGGATATCCTTGAAAAAACCGTCAAAACGACTGGAAGCACACAACGTATCCAGATTTTCACGCTCATCGCCGCTCAAAGCCAAAAAAGCCGGGGTCAGATAGATACTCTCAAGCTCCCCCTGAATACTCTTTTGGGTGTCACCGTCAAAAGCCCTAATGGACTCTATATCGTCGTCAAAAAATGAGATTCTGTACGGAGAATCAGAGTTTGGCGGGAATATATCGGCAATATCGCCCCTAAAAGAGGCTTCACCCCTCTCGCATACGACATCCACAAGCTCATACCCGTAGGCATATAGCCTCTCTTTTAGAGTTAACGGATTTATCTTTTGGGCAAAGTGAAGCTCAAACCCTTTTAGTCTGTCACTTTTTGGGAGCTGATTTCGGAGGGTTTTGTACGGAGAAATGAGTATTTTTTTGTGTTTTTTGGATGAAAAAAAAGCATCCAAAGCGACAAAAAGGGCAGAGATCTCCTCCTTGAAGCTTCTGAGGTCATCCCCGCAAACACCCCTAAAATCAGGGAGTACAAACGGGGCAAACCCCAGATATGATGCGGTATCGGCAAAATCCAACGCCTCTTTGGAGTCTTTTGAGAGGATGGATAGTGTTTTTTTGTCGGTGTTTTTTAGATATTCAAATAACGATGCAGACAAGAGCTATAGACTCTCCTTTTCGCTTTCTTTTTGTTCGCCGTTTATAACGTAGCTTGACCCCTCAAGCGTACCTCCGGCCTCTATAACAAGCGATGAGCTATACACGTCACCCCTCATCTGTCCGCTTGTCAAAATTTCACATATATCGCACTCCAGTTTCCCCTTCATCGCCCCGCCGATTACAATTCTGCTGGTTTGGATATTTCCTACAACCGAACCGTGCTTACCTATCGTAATGGTCCCGTCGGAACTTACAGTCCCCTCTATCTCACCATCGATAAACAGACTGTCTTTTGCCGACACGTCCCCTATAATTTTTGTCCCTGCGGCAATTACTGACGGGCCGGAGGCGTTTGCCATTTTGTTACTTCTACCAAAGATCCCCATTTAACCTTTTTCTCCTTTTCAAATAGATAACTAAAGTTTGAATAGCTCCAATGCAAAAAATTTTCCGGATTCAGAGGCTCCCCGATAAATCTCACCTCATAGTGCAGGTGTGGGCCGGCCGTTAGCCCGGTATTGCCGCTATAGGCTACGAGTTGCCCTTTTTTGATAAACTCACCGGGTCTTGCGGCAAATCTGGAGAGATGACCGTAAACGCTCTTAAACCCATACGAGTGGGTAATAACCAACTTGTTGCCGTATCCGGTGTCCCTGCCGACATACTCCACTATCCCGTCTGCGGTAGCATAAACTTTCGTCCCCGTGGTAGCCTTAAAATCGGTTCCCTCATGAAAAATACTCCTTCCAAGCACCGGATGATTTCTCGATCCGAACTGACTAGTAACTCCGCCATATGGAACAGGGGAGCCGCTAGGGATATTTCTGAGCATCATCATCTTTTGCTCATCCCTAACGTCTGACAGGTTTAAGGGGACACCGGAGTCAGATTCGCTACGAAGATTTATCATGTTTCCGATTTTCTCAAGCTTATCCCTCTCTTTTTGCGCCTCATCGACCACGCTTTTTAGTCCGGCGTTTTGGGCGGAAATCTCCTCGTATCTTTTTTTTGTGTTATCCAAAAGCTCCGAAAGCTCCGAAATTACCGAAACACTAAACAAAAGACCAGCAGAACCGAACACCAAAAATAGCGTTGCAACCGTTGCAAACAGGCCGAGTATAATCTTTTTTGCACGTCCGAGCCTGAAACTAACAAATCCAAACGGGGTAGACATCGTAACAAGTGTGTGTTTGGCCTCTTTTGAGAGTGTCGGTTTTGCTTTTGGGTGGGAGATTTTTGAGATAAGCCCTTTTATATCTACGAGCCTTGAGACTATCGGATTTGCTCCGATATGCTCTTTTTGGGTGATTTGGCGTTGTGGTTTTACGATTACAGGATTTGCTTTTGGGTGGGAGATTTTTGGCATTTTAAAAACTAGTTTTTCGTGAACACCTTTGTTTTTAATAAGGGTTAACTTTTTTTTAAAAGCCTCAAACCTACTCTGCTTTTTCCTCAAAAGCCCCTCCTTAAAAACTCTGCCACAACGGCAAACGAACCGAATACTAGATAGTTACGACTCTCGTCTATATCTTCAAAATCTCCGAATTCAATTTCGATTTTATCCAAAATTTCGATTAGCTTCTCTTTTTTTATTGCCCTTTTTGAGTCAATCGGCAATATCAAAACGTTTCGAAGAACAGGCTTTAGCACCTCAAGGCTATGCTCAGGATTTTTGTCGGCATAGGCGTTAAAAACCAAAGTTACTTTTCCCCCCTCCAGCTCCCCCCTGATAGCTTTTGCGGCATCGACATTGTGCCCTACATCCAAAATGATATTTTTTTTGTATCGAAAAAACCTATACCTTGGCGGCAATGCCGCTTTGATATTCGGGGATTGGAGAAAATGTTTTGCTCCCGCATAGGCGGTCAAGAGATTCTCGACCAGATACGATGCAAATCCACACTCTTTTGCATGTCCTAAAATCGTGTCCATCTCGTTTTTATCTACCAAATCAGCTACACGGTTATATGAAATACCGAGAGCTTTTGCGGCCGATTCGACCTCACACGCAAACTCCTGCTTCGCAACGACGGTTTTGCAGTTTGAGGCGGCAAGTTTGGTTCTTGCAATCTCATATACCGTATCGCCTAGCATCTCGATATGGTCTTTTGAGATTTTCGTAACCAACAATAGCTCTTTTGCAAAACCGTTTGTAGAGTCATACTCTCCGCCTACTCCGGCCTCCAAAATCAAAATATCGGATCTGGAGCCTAGATGGTAATACCCCAAAAGGGTTAAATACTCAAAATAGCTAAGCCCGTCCAGCTCCCCTCCAAACATAGCCGACAACTCCAAGTGAGCCGACGATAGCTCCTCGTACCCGCTATCTACGCCGTTTAGCCAAAACCTCTCTGCTACGCTCACGACGTGCGGAGAGGTAAAATGAGCCGTTCTAAAGCCGCCGGACACAAGCATTGTGGCCAAAAATCTGCCGGTGCTCCCCTTGCCGTTAGTTCCTACTATTTGGACTATTTTTGGATTTATATGTTGTAGTTTGTCTCTTGCCGTGTTAATAAAATTTCTAAATCTATCCGGATCAAAAGGGGCATACTCCTCCCCTTTTTTATCCAAAAAGTCACTAAGTTCTAACTCGGGCAAGCGCAGTTTCTTCCGTTTTGTTTTGCTATCCGTAGCTGCTCATCGGCCTTTTTGATAATATCACGTAGACCGTTATTCTCTTTTCTCTCGGCACATCCGGCGCTTATCGTCACCTCAATCCGTTTATCTTTGTAGATGAATTTTGTCCTGCCAACCGACGATATAGCGTCTTTCGCAAACTCTAGTGCTTCGGTTAAAACGGTGTCCGGCAGAATAACCAAAAAAGTTCCACCATCGTATCTACCGACTATGTAGCTCTCTTTTATCTTTTTTTTCAAAATCTGAGCCAAATAGGTAAGTACGACATCCCCCGCCATATGTCCGTAAGAGTCGTTAATCATCTTAAAGTGATCGATATCGAAAAATACGATACTGTAATCAATAGAGCCGTCCAAAAACCCCTCTTCGGCGTAAGATAGCTCCTCTTCTAGCGATTTTCTGCTTAATAGTTTTGTTAAAAAATCTACCCCCGACTCCTCTTTTGCACTCTCTAGCTCCCCCTCCAAAAGCTCTATCTTTTTTTTCAGAACCCTTATTTGTGCGCTCTCCTCTTTTAGCATTGTCATCATTTGCAAAATGTCTTCATCAAGCGCCGTCACTATGGCATTTAATTTCCCTTTGATTCCGTCAAAATCAGATCCGCCTTCGCTTATCACCTCTTTTAAGGAGTTTATTTTTTGGGATTCTTTGACGTTAAACTCTCCGAATTTTGCCAATTTCGTATAAAACTTTGAAACGATAGAGTCTATCTCCGATATTTTTTGTTTTATCTCTTTATTGTCAAAAAAGATCCTTTTTGAGACAAGCGATTTAATCTCGGTCTGGATCTTTTTTTTCCCTATAATATCCGGCTCATCGACGAGTCTTTTGCCGTACTCTTCGGCCTCGCCTGCTATCTCTTTCGAGAACGACGGCTTAAGCGCACCGGATAATACCCTTGAGACCGCTTTTGCGTTCTGCTCTTTCCTATCAAAATATCCGGCCAACTCCCTAACCGAATCATCCAGAAAATGTGATTTGATCGGGCAATACCCCTCAATCGGCTTAAACTCATTTGGCTTGTAGTTGGCACACAGCGAATCCCACTCTTTTGATAGGTTTAGTAGATTGTCGGTACTTTTAGTGTTTTCCAAAATATCGAGAGTTTGGGATGCTAGTTTTGATGCCTCTTTGTGGCGCAACCCCTTTACGGTTTTGAGTGTTTTTGAGAGGAGGATAAAAAGGGTTGAGCTATATTCGGCCGCCTCGGAGGGGTTTAGCCTGTTAATTTGGGAGACCAAAAAAATCAAAAGCTCATCTACCGTTTTTGGATTGTACCCTCTGATTAGCTTTTGATACCCCTCATCTAGCCTAACAATAAACCGTTGGAGCTTGTCACAATCATGATGGGTAAGCCCGTCTTTTTTTAGCTCTTTACAAAAAGCGCTCAAAAACTCCTCGGGAGTTAGCTCTCTATGTTGCGATTTTAGGGCTTTAATTGCCCTTGCCGCTATTTGCTCCAACCCCACTTTTTACCCCGCTGACAGCAATTTGCGACATTAACATATCGACAGCTTTTGAGGCTCCGTATTTAATAGCCTCAAATCTTTTTGCATCCGATACCGCCGTATTCGGCTCTATAGAAAAATCATGACTCCCCTCTGAGCGAATCACCTTTTCCGCCGATTTTGTTACGACTTTTGTCTCCAATGATACATTCATTCTATACAAAACGACATATCCGTTTTTATCGTATTCGAGCGGACTCATAGAAACAGATACGACTTTTACAAACATTTTTGAATCGGCCTCGGCCTCAGAGGTTAGCTTTGATTTGAACTTTGCTATAACCGCCTCGTTTACGGAGTCTTTAACAAGAACCGTATTTTCCGGATCGCTTCTGAGCATTGAGACCAAAACAAAAACCCTGTCCCCCAAAACCTGTTTTGAGTATACGGTAGCGGCTTTGTACCCGCACCCTGCAAACAGCAATACCGAAAACAAAACAGCCGTCAAAAATTTCACTTTAAACCTTTACGACAAAATTGATAAGTTTATTAGGAACCACAACCTCTTTTATTATCTCGCCTTCAATCCACTTGCCGACCTCTGCTTTTGCAAGCGCCAAGATATCATCTTTTGAGGCATCTTTTGGGGCGTTGATCTCTGCCCTTTTTTTACCGTTGACGGTAATCGCATAAAATACCGTGTCACTGACAAAAGCACCCTCATCTATCTCTATAGCGCAAAAATTCACCCGACCGAATAATCTATCGGCTATCTCATGGCACACATGAGGCGCTATCGGCTCCAAAACGTTTGTAAGGACATAATACCCCTCACTCCATACGGATTCGTCGTTTTGGTCGTCAAGGGCGTTTAGAGCCTCCATAGAGGCGGCTATAACCGTATTAAACGCAAACGAATCCTCAAATACCGCAAGGCTTTTCTTGAGCGCCTCGTATACTTTTTTTCTGGCCTCTTTAGACTCTTTTGAGAGCGTATTTGTATCTATCACGGGCTTTGAACCGGAGCCTTTGACGTTTTCGCTTTTTTCATAAAAACGTCTCAAAAATCTATAACACCCCTCAACGGCGCTATCGTTCCACTCAAGTTCTTTTGTAGGGGGAGCCGCAAAGAGTATAAATAATCTTGCCGTGTCTGCACCGTATTTTTTAACAAGCTCATCAGGGTCTACGGTGTTCCCTTTGGATTTTGACATTTTTGCGCCGTCTTTTAGCACCATCCCCTGCGTCAATAGATTGGCAAACGGCTCATCAACGTTTACGTAGCCAAGATCCCTAAGGGCTTTTGTGAAAAATCTGGAGTAGAGAAGGTGGAGTATCGCATGCTCTATCCCGCCGACATATCTGTCTACCGGCATCCAATAGTTCACGGTCTCTTTTGAAAACGCCTCTTTGGAGAAATTTTCAGGATTTTGGGCATAGCGTAGAAAATACCAGCTAGACTCGGCAAAAGTATCTAGTGTATCGGTCTCACGTTTAGCCTCGCCGCCACATTTCGGGCAGGTACATTTCATAAACCCTGTGTGTTTCTCGAGTGGATTTCCACTTCCATCTATTACGACATCCTCCGGAAGCAACACGGGAAGGTTCTCTTTTTTCTCCGGAACAACTCCGCATTTGTCACAATGGATAAACGGAATAGGGGTTCCCCAATATCTCTGCCTAGATATTCCCCAGTCTCTGAGTCTATAGGTTTTTACCCCTTTGCCAACCCCTAAAGATTCAAACTTTTTAATAATAGCAGCTCTCGCCTCCACGTTACCCATACCGTCAAATTCGCCGCTACCGAACATAACACCCTCTCCGATATAGGCACCGTCAACCTCTGTGCCCTCAGGAGCTTTGATGACCGCTTTTAGAGGCAAGCCGAATTTGGTTGCAAACTCATAATCTCTCTCGTCATGTGCCGCAACACTCATAACGGCACCGCTACCGTAATCGGCTATGACAAAGTTAGCAACCCAAACAGGTAGACTCTCTTTGGTTAGCGGATGAATAACCATGAGTCCGGTGTCAAAACCGTCCTTTGGAGCCGCGCCCCTATCTCTAGGTGCAACTCTTTGCATGGCTGATACTTTTGCACTCATATCTGTATCAAACAGTCCGTTTTGCTGCATATATCTTACTATCTCATGCTCCGCCGCAAGAGCACAATATGTCACGCCGTATACGGTATCCGCACGGGTAGTAAATACGGATAATCTATCAAACTTGCCGTTCAGTAGCCCTTTTGAGCTTTCGCTTAGTTCAAAACTAAACTCTAGCCCCTCGCTTCTACCGATCCAGTTTTCCTGCATAGTCAGAACCTGCTTCGGCCACCCTTTCTCTAATGTCTTGATATCTTCTAGTAGTTCGGCAGCATAATTGGTGATCGCCAGATAATACTGATTCATCTCTCTTAGTACCACCTCGGTGCCGCATCTCCAACATTTACCCTCTTCCACCTGCTCGTTTGCAAGCACGGTAAGGTCGTGCGGACACCAGTTCAGAAGTCCACCCTTACGGTAGATAAGCCCTTTCTCCCACATGTCGATGATAAAGCCCTGCTCAAACTTCGTATACTCTGCGTCACAAGTGGCAAAATCTCGCTTTGTACTAAAGGATAGCCCAAGACCTTTGAGCTC
Organism: uncultured Helicobacteraceae bacterium; assembly: GCA_937973585.1. Taxonomy (GTDB): domain Bacteria; phylum Campylobacterota; class Campylobacteria; order Campylobacterales; family UBA6016; genus UBA6016. Next base: position 5,876 of record CALJKN010000043.1, on the reverse strand, counting down.
GGCTCTCATGTAGTCGATGTTTTCGTATGTCCACTTTTTCGGGTGAACTTGATGTTTAATGGCGGCATTTTCGGCAGGCAGACCGAAGGCATCCCAACCTATCGGATGGAGGACATTAAAGCCTAGCTTTCGGTAGTGTCTGGCAAATGCGTCACCTATCGTGTAGTTGCGCACATGCCCCATGTGTATCCGCCCGCTCGGATATGGAAACATGGAGAGAATATATTTTTTTGGCTTACTGGTATCGTCACTCGGCTCAAAAGCGTTCGTATCCGCCCACTCTTTTTGCCTTTTTTGCTCAATGCTTTTAAAATCGTAGCTCATAACTTATACGGTTCCTTTTTCAAATTCGGCTCTCATTTTCTCTTTTTCCACTTGTATTTTAAGTTTTTCGGCCTCTTTTTCTTTTGCTTTTTGTACGTTATAACCAAACCAAATCAAAAACGGCGATGCGATAAATATCGAACTGTAAGCCCCGATAATCGTACCGATTAGCATCGTAAACGCAAATCCTTTGATAATCTCCCCACCAAACAGATAGAGTGTGAGAATAACAAAGAAAAGCGTTAGAACTGTTAGTATTGTCCTTGAAAGCGTCCTTGAAATCGCCTCGTTGATTATCTGCGGAAAATTATATTTACCGTTTGCGTCAGGTTTTGCCTCTTTCACATGCTCCCTAATCCGGTCAAAAATAATAATAGTATCGTTGATGGAGTGTCCCATCAGAGTAAGGAGCGCCGCCAAAACGGTCAGATCAAAATCGACACCGACTACCGCAACCGCTCCGGCTGTTATAGCAACGTCGTGGATAACACCTAAAAGTGCGGCAAGGCCGAATCTCCACTCAAACCTAAAAGCAAGATAAAACAAAATTCCGAGAGAGGAGATGAGCATCGCCATCATCCCTTTTTGCCTTAGCTCATCACCTACTTTTGGCCCTATAATCTCAACCCGTCTAATCTCAAATTTTCCGGTTGGAGCCAGTAGCTTTGAGATCGTATCTCCGGTGTCTTTTGTTACACTCTGGTTTGTCGTCTGAAATCTGACGAGTATCTCATTTTCTTTGCCAAACTCTTGAATCTCGGCACCCTTAAAATCACTCTCTTTTAGAAGCTCTCTAATCTTCTCGGTATTCGGCTTTGCATCGTATTTTATCTGTACGACCGTACCTCCTGCAAAGTCAACACCCAGTCTAAATCCCTGAAACACGAGAAAGTAGACACAAAGAGCCATAACGACGGCAGAGATAGAGAATATGATTTTATTTTTCCCCATAAAATCATATGTTTTTTGATTGTTAAACAGTTCCATTATTTGCCGCCTTTTAGGTAGCTATTCGGCATCCCAAACCAAAATCTAATATTTTTGCTTTTTTCAATACGAGTCAAAAATGCGTCAAACAGCCCGTGAGTTCCAACTATCGCCGTTAGCATAGAGATAAGAACCCCGACGGCCATAACAACCGCAAACCCTTTGATAGGGCCCGTACCGTAAACATACATCGCAACCGCTGCCAAAACAGCCGTAACATTGGAGTCCACAATTGCACTCATAGCGTTATTATACCCCTCTTCGATAGCTTTTCTGATAGGCAACCCCTGTCTCAAAAGCTCTCTAATACGCTCATTGATAATAACGTTTGCATCAACCGACATCCCGATAGTAAGGACAAGTCCAGCCATACCCGGCAAAGTAAGCGTAGCACCGAACATCGCCATAACTGCTATAATAAGTGCGATGTTGGATATAAGGGCTATGTTCGCAAACATTCCGGCTGCCCCGTAATAGATTGCCATAAATCCAAATACAAGTATACCGCCCGTAATAAACGCCATAAGGCTGGCGTGTATACTATCGGCACCTAGAGACGGGCCTACGCTTCTTTTTTCAAGCATAACAACGCTTGCCGGAAGTGCACCCGATCGTAGGGCGATGGCAAGATCTCTGGCCTCTTCAGGGGTAAAATGTCCGGTTATCTGGCCGCTTCCACCGCCTATTCTCTCTTTGATTGACGGAGCAGAGTAAACCTTGCCGTCAAGAACTATTGCAAGTCTTTTACCTACACTTTTGGCTGTAAAATCGGCAAATATTGCTCCGCCTTGGGAGTTGAGCTTAAACTCTATGGCCGCTTGATTGTTGTTGTCGTACCCCACTTTTGCGTCTGTAAGCATGGAGCCGTCAAGAACCGGAACATCTTTTACGACATACTTTTCAGTTGGATTTTTGTAATCGGGCAAAACTCTTAGACCCGCATCTTTTAAATCAGCCTCGCCCATGCCAAAAGCATCGGCTCTACCACCGTCAACTTCCATCAGTTCAAGCTTTGCAGTCTTGGCGATTAGCTCTCTTGCTCTTTGCTCTTCCGCCTGACTCTTTACGCCGGGAAGCTCAACTATAATGTTATCGGTGCCGGAGCGTGTGACACTAGGCTCTGCTAGGCCGAACAGGTCAAGCCTGTTTCTAATTGTCTCGACCGCCTGAGCTACCGCATTCTCTTTTACCGCAGCCGCCTCTACGGCGTTCAGCCCGACACTCATCACGTCGCCGCTTGAGGATATGGTTATCCCGTTCTCTTTTTTCAAAAACTCTTCAAGTTTTGGCTTTGCCTCTTTGTCTATAACGGCAAAGCTAAATCTATAAGGTTCGATTTTGAGTTGGTCGATTAGTAGATCGTTTTTTTCGGCATGATACTTTAGAGAGAGGGCAACCGATTTTATCTTTGCCTCTACAGCCTCTTCGGTTTTAACTCCTAGAGCCGTATAAAGCCCCCCTTGAAGGTCAAGACCCAGTTTTACCTTTGCAAAAAAGTCCGCCCCTGTCATAGAGGGGATGCAAAGCAAAACACCGATTAGCGTCGTAACGGCAAAAATAAAAAGTCTGTAGTTTGTTTTTTTCATAATAAATCGTCAATCCGTAGGCCGGAGGCTACTCCCCGGCTGCCTCTTGTTTTTTATATACATGCTCTTTTGAGAGTTTTACCGTGATACCTTCGTCATTTAATTTGACTTTGATAAAATCGGCTTCAGGTTTAATAACTTCGGCATATATACCGCCGCTTGTTACTATCTTGTCACCTTTTTGTAGCGACTCGACCATCTCTTTGTGTTTTTTGGCCTGCACCTGCTGAGGTCTGATGACCAAAAAGTAGATAATACCGAACAATATGACTAAAGGTAAAATTTGAACTATAGCTTCCATTTGGAAAAACCTTTCAGAAAAAAAAATTTTAGAGATTGTTTCGATTGTAACAAAACCTCTATTATAAAAGGCTTTTTGGCCTCATTCGCACTACTTTTGCCTGTGGTGTTTTATGCGCTGGGGATAGAGTCAAAGGCAGCGCTAACCCCTCTAGCCTTGCTCGTACTGTCACCGTTTTTTTTCTTTAATAAAAAAGATATGTTTTGGTTTGGCGGGTTTAGTTCTATTTTGTGGTTTTACTGGGTAGGGCTCTCGTTTAGATACTATGATATGCTATGGATGTTCGCTCCGATGACCATACTTGGTTTTTTGTATTACGGGGTTTTATTTTTGCTCATCGGACTTATCCCGCAAAAGTTATTTTTTCTACGTGCATTAGCCGTAGCATTCATATTTGACTACCTATCCCCATTCGGTTTTGACTGGCTAAAACCTGAGATTTTGACCGCAAATACATACTTTGGAGCCGAAAAACTGGATATTTTACTGCTTCTTTGCGGAATCGGGGTGGCAATCCATATAAACGGCTATTTTAAAGCTTTGAGTATCATATTTTTGGCCCTCTCAATTACATTAACGAAGCCGCAAATAGAACCGTCAATAAAGATAAAACTTGTCTCTACGTCTATAGAACAAGATACAAAGTGGGACGACAATTTTAAAAGGTGGATAACACTCCAAAACTTTAAAGAGATAGATTCTGCCGCAAATAGCGGATACGGGATGGTTGTTTTGCCGGAGACCGCTTTTCCGTATTTTCTGGACGACTCGGAAGAGATAACGGAGGCACTAAAACAAAAAAGCCTAAACATAGCGATAGTGGCAGGCGGACTTAGCCGTAAAAATAATAGAACGTACAATTCGACATACGTTTTTTATGACGGCAGCATGAAGATTATAGATAAGATGGTTGCCGTCCCGTTTGGAGAGGTTAACCCCCTGCCCCCTTTTGCATCAAAAATTGTAAACAACCTCTTTTTTAACGGAGCCGAAGACTATAAAACCGCCGAGAAACCGGGAGATTTTACGGTGAACGGTGTAAAATTTAGAAACGCTATATGTTATGAGGCGACAAATGAAAAAATCTATCTGGATTCACCAAAATTCGTGATAGCATCCTCAAATAACGGCTGGTTTGTTCCGTCGTTGGAACCGTTTATGCAAAAGTTACTTATGATACATTTTTCAAAAAAATATAAAACTGTTATATATCATGCCACAAACAAAAGCGAACCGTTTGTTATTAAGTAAGTGCTCAAATTTCCGGCAAAGCCGTAAATTAGGTCTTCAGCAGACCGCTCTCGCAACTAGTTGCTCTGATATATTCATATTTGTTCAAAAGGTTCAATTAAACTATTTTTTTGTTTTATTATTGTAAATTTAGCGTTATTTTATTTGAAGTACTAAGACTTTAAATTTTTGGAGATGGATTACGATGGAGAGAGAGTATACCCTGAGCGAATCATCTTTTTTGGTTTCGGAGACGGACGAAAAAGGGATAATTACTTTTGCAAATGAGGATTTCTGTGAAATAGCAGGATACAGGCGTGATGAGCTAATAGGGCAAAATCACAATATAGTGAGACATCCGGATATGCCTAAAGCAGCATTTAAAGACTTATGGCAAACGGTGCAAAGCGGCAAAATATGGACCGGATTTGTTAAAAATGCCAGAAAAGGCGGCGGGTTTTATTGGGTGTACGCAACGGTCTACCCTATGATTAACTACGGCGGAACCAAAAATGGTTACATGTCATGTAGACGAATGGCAACACGTGATGAAATAGCAAGAGCCGAAGCTCTATACAAAACTCTCAAATAGACAGAACTTTAAGGAAATAAAATGTTTTTCGGAAATTCAAAACTTGACAGATTAGAAGAGTTTTTGGCTCAGTTCATAGAACTAATCAGCGGAAAGAGAAATGTCCTCACCTTGCCTCCGGTCACGGGTAGCGACAGGGTATCAATGCTACTTCGAGACCTTGAAAAAGCAGCTGAGCTGTACATAAAGCACGAAAGACAAGATATGCAGGTAACCGGTGAAATGGTGCTACTAGCCTCCAAAGTTGCATCCGGAAACTATGATTGCAGGGTTGGGTCAAAATCAGACACTCCACAAATACAGGTGCTATCTAAAACTATTAATAAAATGCTGGACTCAATATCCGGTAGCATAGATAAATCAAATAAAGTTTTATCCGAGTACGGCAAAAAGAACTATGATGCCAGAATAGAGTCATCAGAGCTAACCGGACAAATGAAAAAAATGCTAGACGGTGTCAATAATCTCGGCGATTCGCTAAAAGAGTTTGAAGACCAGAACAAGCAATCTGCCGGAATGCTTGAAGAGAGAGCACAAGAGCTTGGTCTAGCGATAAACACGCTCAAAAAGACAACATTTAAAGAGCTTAGCCATATTGTTGAGGGGACAACCGATAGAATTATGGAGGCATCTCAAAAACAAAACGAACTTGCCGACAATCTAGCCAGACTAAGCTCTGATGCGGAGCAAGTAAAAGGGATTTTGACCGTAATCAGCGACATCGCCGACCAGACAAACCTACTGGCACTCAATGCTGCTATAGAGGCGGCGAGAGCCGGTGAACACGGTAGAGGATTTGCGGTTGTTGCCGACGAGGTGCGAAAGCTAGCCGAACGAACCCAAAAGAGCCTAACGG
>CALJKN010000042.1 GCA_937973585.1 uncultured Helicobacteraceae bacterium | reverse complement strand
CTCATATCCGTAGCCGAGCTGTATCACAACAAGCGACACTTCAACCTCGAACACCTCTACAAAATCGCCGCCGTGCTGGAGTGCGACATCTGCGAGTTTTTTCGCCCGCTACCGTAAAAGAGTTCAGCGTAACTACGATTTTGGTATCATAAATAAAAAATCAAAGGAAGGTTTGATGATACAAGTAGCAATAAACAACCAGCCTGTTGAGCAGTATTTTAAGACACCAGAAAATATCAGAGATTTTTTGGAAAATGCGGCTAGCCTTGATTTGTTGTCTATTCTTGGCGATATAAAAGCGGATGAGCTACATCAAAAATCATTGAATGACATCAAAAATAAAAAAGTTGCTTTTTATGATGATGTCAAGAGCCTTGTAAAAGCATTAAATGACTAAATATTCTTTTGCTTTTTTGGACAAATTCAAAAAAGATTACAAAGAGGCAAAAAAGAAAAATCAAAAGCTAGACTACGAATTTGCCGACTTTTTAGAGTCGTTTGAGCATAAAAAAGGCGATATTGTTGCGGGCACAAACGGCGCTCAGAAAATAAGGATGGCTAGAGCCGACAAGGGTAAAAGCGGCGGCTACAGGATTTATTATTATTTTTGTTTTGAAACAAAGATATATCTGCTAAGACTATATGCAAAAAGTGATATTGAAGAGCTAGGTCTCAAAGAAAAGATAGAAATCTTTGAAATCATAAAAACTATAAAGTCAAATTCCGATAAATAACCTAGATCACCTCTACAAAATCGCTGCCGTACTAGAGTGCGACATCTGCGAGTTTTTTCGACCTATATAGCTTTAATTGACAAGGCGTACGCTTTTTTGTACAATCATTGTTATTTTTAGAATGGAGCTTAAAATGACAAGGGTTATGAGCGCTTCAAAGGCTAGGGAGAATATTTTTACCCTTATCGACGAAACTGCCCTCACACACCAACCCATCATAATCACCGGCAAAAGAAACAATGTCGTAATGATGAGTGAAGAGGATTATAACGCCATTCAGGAGACTTTTTATCTAAGCTCAAATCCGGCCATAAAAGCATCCATAGTAGATGGGCTAAATACGCCGCCCGAAGAGTGTAGCGAACACATAGAATGGTAAAATACCGACTATTCTATACAAAACAAGCCGAAAAAGACGCAAAAAAGCTCACCGCATCAAATCTTGCAGGCAAGGCAAAAGAGTTGCTTGCAATCATACAAAACAATCCATACCAAAACCCTCCGCCGTATGAAAAATTGCTGGGAGACCTCTGCGGGGCATACTCTAGGCGAATCAATATTCAGCACAGGCTTGTGTACGAGGTGTTAGAAGAGAGCAAAAGTATCAAAGTGATAAGAATGTGGACTCACTACGAGTAGTTTTTGGTATCATAAAAATAAAAAACAAAGCCGTAAGATTCCGTACAAAAGCAGTACCTAAAAGCCATTGGTAGTAAATGATAACCTATAATATAAAGGATTTACAATGCCGGAAATCTCTCGTTTTTTAGGGATTCATATCTATATGTACTTTAACGAGCGTAATCCGCCGCATTTTCATGTAGAATATAATGAATATAAAGTCTCCATACGGATAGATACGCTTGGTATTTTGGAGGGCAAGGTTCCTTCAAAAGTCATGGGGTTAATAGTTCAAATGCGCCGTCGGTAGCAGACTTGATGGTCTTAGTGTTGTAGCCGTTTCTACGGTTTTTATTACCGGATAGTACATCATTGGCGATATGGGATTCGACCCCGACCTCCAAAGCAGCTTCGGAGCTAGGACTCCATCCTTGCCACTTATCTTCTTGCCTGCCAGAAGCTCTTTTGCCGCCGAGTCAAAATCAAACTTTTGTGTTTGAGGTTCTTATTTGTTGTTTCGTTCATTTTTCATTCCTAAAGTGTAAAGTACACTATCGGTTTGACACGGAATTTTAATGGTCTCTATCTATTGATTAGTATAGCTTTGAAACTGGTGAATCTTTGCGTATTATTCCGCCGTGAGTGCAAAAAATCTTATTTTTTTTAAACACATAAGTATCCCCATCGCAATCCGCAGCGTTTCCAACAAATAGTGGATTTGAAAAAGTGCCTTTATATAATACGTCTGGTACCCCCCCCTCTCTTACTTGGAAATTAGTCGGAACTGTTTTTATCGTTACAATACCGTTTTTGCTAATAGTTATTTCTCTTTCAC
>CALJKN010000041.1 GCA_937973585.1 uncultured Helicobacteraceae bacterium | reverse complement strand
TTCCGGCTTTGTCCGGTTGATTTACAGATACGCCAAGCAAAATATAGAGCCTTACTAGAAAATATCTATGCTCTCTGACGGCTTTTATCAGTTTTGAATTATCTATCAAGCATTTCATATTCGCTATCTCCATTTTTTTCTATCATAGCTACTGTGTTCATGTCCGGATATATCATTCCCATAACGCCGTCCAGATACACGGGGCAATTTCCGGCATTATTGTGAATCTCAAAAATATTTGGGTTCTCCGTCTTGTCGACGGCCAAAAATTCGCAAGGCAAAAGCTCATTGCCGTTTTTGTCATAAAGCCCGTACTTAATATCCGTAAAACATATGATTTGCGGCATATTGAGCCTCCTCATGATGTGCGGCGGGAATTTCTCTATTGTGCGGCTAGTGATAGCGTAGACTTTTGATATAAACTCAATACTGTCAAACTCTGTCGGGATAATCAGTTTGCCACTTGTGTCCAAGGCTCCTCTTTTTTTGCTATCCATATCGGTTACTCTGCCAAAGCCGTTTTGAAATTTGTGGGTATAGCTATATATGCACGGTACGACTAGCTTGCCGCTGATGTCTATGTATCCGTAAAGTTCGTTTTGTTTTACAGAAGCTAACGAATCAGCAAACTCGCCGACCCATTCGTAGCGCTCAAAACCGTATTCCGGATGCCTGAGATTGAAAACGGCGTATTTGCCGTCTTTGAGCAAGACTAGCAAGTCGGCCCCCTCCAGTGCGATGTCATCAAAAATAGGCTCCAGCACGACATCGCCGGTTATAAACCTGAGACCTTTTTTGCCGTTTTCGCAAAAAATTCTAAGCATGCTTCGTTTGATCTCATAATCATTTGCGCTAAATCTATTTTGCAAGTCACATCGCACATCCAGCTCTTTGCATTCACTCATGGCAACTCTCTTTTTTTGGAAGATTATCCATCATAACAGGACAGTTTTATGTCTGGTTGGTAGGCTAATATTTTATACACCATTTAAGGAGTTTGAAAATGCTAGAAGACATAGTAGAAATTAGCAAAAAAGTATTTGATGAAGCATACGCCTATAACGGCTCTATTGGGCGTGCGCCTGATATTTATATGATATACAAAAAATTGGCAGAGCTAATCGTGGACGCAAAATGCGTCGCTAGTCACTATCTGGCTCTTGATATGACGAATCCGTTTCTACAAAACAGCTCATTCGAGGAGCCTGTCGATAAGTGGAGATATGTTGTGAATAAAGATATGGAGAGACTCAATAAGTACGCTAAAAAATATTTACTAGAACTATCTTCGCTACACAAAGAGGAGACATCAAGTAGTTTCTTGGATAGTTATTTTCACGCAACATCCTACTGCGGGTTTATCCGAGACTCGTACTCCATCGGAAGAATCGACCCTTGCGGCAGCATGATGGTCTTTTGCGTTCTGGATACGAACTTCCAATCGTCAAAAAACAAATATTTGGGGCAACACGGCAAAATAAACCTATCGACGCTTGAGGCAAGAATAGAGCTTCGAGGCAATATAATGTCAAACTGCCAGACTCTAAACCGTTATTTGAAAAGCCTGCGTAGTTATATCGTGAGCAATTTTACGATTGAAGATTTGATGTAGAGGAGGTACCCTCTCTCTACTTATCCAATATTCACTAGCTTGGCGGCTATGAGTTCGGCCAACACATGATGCTTTAGCTTTGCAAGTAACTTTTTGTCCTCGGCAAAAAAGCTTTGCTTGTAAGCTCTGTTTACAAGAGTCGGATGGTAAAAATTGTTTTTGTCAAAATCGCCGTTATAAATGCTCTTTATGCTCTCTGAAGAGTTATCAAAAATAGCTTTGGCAACAGGCAAGAGTCTCGAATCGGCTATGACCTTGCCGGAAAATCCAAAATATGTAGGTTTGTCATCAAAATAGTTGTGAGCCTCTTTCGAAAAGAGCAGTTTGGACTCTGTGGCTATGCTCTCTATCGCTTTGTTCAAATCTTGATTTTTTATATTAAACACATTGAATAGTTGTATCACACCGTCCAGTCTAAGCGTGTCGGTTTGGTCAATATACCATCCGTTAAAGATTTTTTCTATCCTCTGCATAGTCGGGTCTGCGTCAAACACAAACCAGTCGGATGGGTCAAAATATTGCGTTTTTCTATACTCTCCCCAAAATGTCTCCACAAGCTTACGCTCATCGCCTGTAATACGCCTAGTCGGTGCGGCGCTTCCCGGATTTGCCAAAACTATATTTCCAATGAGCTCCCAGCTATCGCCAAATTGCAAAAGCGTATCCCTCCTGTACTCTATGCCGTCTCTCTCAAAATACTGTGCGCATACCCTCATAAAATACCTCCTATTCTAATCACACTCAATCCTAAAAACATCACTTTCCTGAAGCACCAAGAGAAGCTTTTGCGGAATATATGAGGTTAGCATATTGTTGATGGTTTCCATAAAGTCCACGGGATAGCTTTTGCTAATAGTCTTTACCCATAGTTTTTTTCTCTGCACAAAAACCTCAAAATACTCTATATCTCCTCTTTTTTGCAGTATCAAAAATAGATATTTTACCCCCTCTTTGGCGGCGTCTAGCAAGACCATATTTTTATCTGAATCACTTGGCGCATAGTCATCCTCTAGTTTAAACATTGAAGAAAATGAAGGTGCCAAGGTGACTTGTTTTTTACTGGATAGGTTTGGCAATAGATTTTTTAGAGCGCCGACCTCTGCAGCGTATCTGTCGCTGCACAAAATAGCATGGATTTTGTCCATTGCATGATTGTCGATTTGGTTTTTGTGCGACATTATTTTTACGAAACTACTGAGCGATTTTGCGTCAAGCGCCGCAAAAGCAGCTTTTGCGAAGATTTGCCCGTCCTCTCCTAGCATCTTTTGCAAGAAAAAATCCAGCTTATCTGCCTTGTCATAGTAGGCAGCTCTGGTGACTAGGTAGCCGGCACTTGGCTTTGCTGTTTCATAGAACAAGCCGAGGTCTCTTAGTGTTCCGCTATATACGACAAAATTTGCCCCCTCGCTTACAAATCTATCTAGCGCTAATAGCTTACCATTTTGGTCAAAACCGTATTTTTTTTGAATACCCACCCTGTATACAATCTCTTTTTTGAGTGACACCTCATCTCTTAAGACTGAACTCCCAAAATTTTTAACATTTCCTTTCTATGTTCTTGAATAGAATCTTCATTCCAATTATCGGTATTTTCCATCATAATATGTTGTTTTAAGCTGTCATATTGACCATTTTTGTAGTATTCTTTTTTTGACTTTGGTGGATGATTGTTTAATTTTGCATTTTTACTTACACTTATGAGACAAAGATTTCCAAAATTATCTATATTTTTTATACTTTTATGTCCATCTATAGGATTCTGTGGGTAAAAATGTTCAACCGAGTTTGAAAATGAGAAATTAAAATAGCTATATTTAGATATATCTTTTTTCCAGAGTAAGTAGTCTAAGTAATTAAAAATAAAATGCTCGACTGATGTACCTTGATCTAGTTTTTTAGCATCAATATCACTATTAATATCTATTTCATCAAAAATAATCTTATCAAACTCTTGAGGACTGTTTGCTAAGTATCTATTTCGAAAAAATAGCTCTGCTAGCTTCTCTAAATCATCTAAATATCCACCAGCATCAATACCCTTTTCACAATAATTAGAAAAGAGAAAATTTAAAGCACCAGTGAGCCAATATTTATATATTTGCGATGGATTTGATACATGAAACATCGAAAGTATCATTAGAATTTTCTTATTTAGATTTTCGTCATCAAATCTATTTTTGTATTGAACATTTTTTTGTTTAGTATTTTCATTTGTATATTTATAGGCCTGTTTTAGGCTCCATTCGTCTTTGTCGCTTGTGTACTCTCTTTTAATTACATAATTATCAAGTAAAAATCTCATTTTTAGCAGATTAAAGCCAAACTCTTTAATAAACTCTTTATTAGGGCTTCGAAATGCATCAAGTAGCCCTTTATCATCAAGTGTTACTTGATTGTTTTTTGTTACCTTAAAAACATGAAGTAAAAAATTGGGAAAACTTATTGGTGAGGTAAATCTATCAGGTGTATCATCATCTTTTTTTTCAATTTCAAATTTAATATTACATTTCCCACCAATGATATCATCTACACTAAAAGTACATTCCTCATCTGAACCGCTTTTGGTATCCTTAGCGTCTTGAGATTTTTGAGTCTTAGATTCATTTTTCAATCTATCAAAATCGCTACAAACAAAACTATTCCACTCACTACCAAATATCTTATCTCTTAAATCAGTGGTGAACCCATATTGGACATATCGAGACATATCGCTACATGCTTCCCAAATATCATTAAACAGTTTTTTGTCTGTATCATCAGACAATTTTTCTATCATTCTAGCTTTTAAGACTTCATGTTTTTCTAGCTGTTCCCCACGATTGTTCATAATCTCAAAATAGTGATTAAGGTCTGTATCTTGTGGAACATTTACTCTTATAATTTTTACATAATCTAAAAGGTAATTTTTAAATGTATCAATATTTGTTATATTGTTTTTCAAATAGTTTTTGATAGTTTTATAGGCATTTTCCATACTGGGATTTAGATTTTCTATTTCAAGATTCCCTTGATAAATGTATTTTAAAGTATCTGTAGAAATCTCCCTGCTTTCGTATTTTAGGAGACTATTGAAGGTTAAATTGCTGTCTGTATATTCATTTTTCAAAACACTTAATAAAATCGAGAGTGTCGTAAGCCGTTGTTGGCCGTCTATAGTTTCAAAAACCTTTTTATTATTAACTACTTTTTCAAAAACTACAAGTGTTCCAATGTAATAGTTTTGTTCTTTATTGGGGTAACCATGAATATCCATAACTAATTGCTCAACTTCTGTTTTAGTCCAAGCATAATTTCTTTGATAGATCGGTATTAGGTATTCGTCATTTTCGTCAAAAAGTGCTTTTATTGATAATTCTTTTATCTCTTCATTGTTTGTCATTGTAATATCCAAGTTGAATAAATTTTTCTACAATCTTTTCAATTTTAAAGTTGATATTTTCTAAATTTTCTATATATAAATTTACTACCTCATTATGAGTATTGGCATCTTTTATTGTTTTAAAAACATCTGTTTCCAATGCTCTGTTGTCCATTGACGCCAATCTTACTGCTTGAAGCTCAAGCCTTAATTTGTAAGCCCATACGAAAATTTTATTAATAACTTTATCCAACTCTTTTTCTCCAAATTTATCAATATAATAAATCAATGCACACTCGAACAGGAGGCGAACATATTTATCACCCGTTCTATATCTCCCATCGTATTCATTTAAAAGATTTATTATTTCATTATTTTGGTTACTTTTAATTGTCTGAATACGATTGTGATAATGGGCAATCATTTCAAAAAATCTTTTTCCATTTAAAACTGGCAAATCAAGTGAAAATGGATACGAGATATTGTTCAAATCAACTCGTCTTGCGCTATGTTCGTTATAATCATCAACAAAAACATTTACCATTTGATACAACAAAGCATAAGGGTACATCTCTTTTGTATATTTATTTATTGATATCCCCTTAAAAATATCAACATCATTTTTACTGAAATATCTGGCACTTTTACCTCTTGACCAATTCCGAATCCTAAAAAGATAATTATTAAAAAGACTAGCTAGTTTTCCCTCCTCATCAAGCCCTTCCCATTGTTTTACAAGTAACGCCTTTTCGTTTTCTGATACATCTTGCATTTCTCGTAAATGATATGCTTTTAATAAATCATGAGGCGCTAAATCTTTTCCTCTAGCGTTCTGAGAGTCAAAAAACTGAAAAGCCTCAGTAATATCACAAAGCTCTACATAAACAACTTCACATTTCTCAAGTATAAAATAGACTATATGTTCATCAAAATTTGTCTCTTTTACTCTTTTTTGAAGCTCTTGATAGTTGTTTTGAATATTTTTTATTGAAATAGGATTTGAAAACTTTAAATCTGGAAGTTTGAATTGGGGTTTTTCAATTTTTTTATCGTATTCAGAATTAAATTTATTAAATAATTCTATATTTTTTTGAATAGCTTTGAGCAACAAAATAATGGTGGTTATTCTTTGTTGCCCATCAACAATATTGTATCTATCTTTATTATCTTTTTTATCTTTATGTAACACTATCGTTCCGAGTCGATAAGCCTTTTTATCTTTAAATCGTAAGATATCATCTATAAGTTGGCTTACATTTTTTAGAGTCCATTTGTACGGTCTTTGGTATTCTGGAACACAAAGAGATTCATTACTCACCAATTCTTTAATTTTTATTATTTTTTTTGCCGCAATAGCCATTGCCATCTCCTTGTTTCATGCTCCACTTTAACCTTTTAGCTGAAAGTATTCATTTTACTGATTGCGAACTTCAAGTTTTTCCTAGCTAGCCAAAAAGCCAATCTTTGAGCCCTTGACATCTTTTTTGATATCCACCTCTTCTCTTAGCTTAGCCACAAATTCATCTGCATTTCTTATCTTGTTAAATCTATTTCTTCGCATCACGGTGGCGAAGTCGCCGGGAGTGAGATGGCTTAAGGATTTTACGGTATCTTTTGCGCCCATAGAGGCTCTAAGTCCAATCTCCTTTAGACATGATAGGTATAGACTGAGCGCCTGCTCTTTTTTGAGGTATCCAAACTCAACTTTTGCATCAAACCGTCTTAGGCTCGCTTCATCCAGATTGCCCATCAGGTTTGTCGTGGCCAAAAATATACCGCCATAGCTTTCCATTTGAGTCAAAAGCTCATTTACCTGAGTAATTTCCCAGTTGTTTTGAGCGCTATTTCTATCCATCAAAAAGCTATCTACCTCGTCAAACAAGAGTATTCCGCTTTCATCAAACGCCTCTTCAAACGCAGATTTGATATTTTTTTCAGTTCCGCCTACCCATTTTGACAATAGATCAGAGCCTTTTTTCAGTATTAGCGGCTTTTCAAGGTATTCACTTAGCCATCTGCCGTATGCGCTTTTGCCCGTACCCGGTGCGCCGTATAGACATATTCTAGCCGACTTTGCGCCTTCAATACCTCTTGCTAGTTCGGAGAGGTCTATATCGGTATTTACTAGAGAGGGGTCATAAAAACTAGGGAGCTTGCTAGCTGATTTTTGTTCGGATATGTCATGCCCTTGAGCCTTTAGCATATCCTCTATCATCATCTTTGCGGCGGCGGATGGCTCATCTATATTGCTCTTGATACTATTTACCACTCTAAGCGTCTTTGCCACAACCGCCGGAGATAGCCGCTCATATTTTGATAGCTCGTTTATACTCTTTTCATCCAACAGCTCTTTTGCTTCATCTTGTATTATCTGATATCTTTTTTTCTTCGGCGGGATAGGCAGCTCAAACACCATATCAAACCTTCTCAGCACCGCCTCATCCATCATACGAACAGAGTTTGTAAGCCAAATGGTCGGTATATTGGCATTTTCAAGCAGTCTATTTACAAACGCCTTATCTCTTTGTGTCGTCTTGTTGGCATAGCCACCCCTGTCCTCATCCCTAAACACATCTTCCGCCTCGTCAAACATCAGCATAACGCCGCTTTGGTTTTCAAAAATGACTTGAGCCAGTCTAAACGCCCTCAGCCTATCATCCGCATCCAAAGCTTTAAGTGCGGAGTCTTGATAATCTACTTCATACAGCTTTGCGCCAACTGCTTTTGAGATGGCCTTTGCAAGCTCTGTCTTGCCCGTACCCGGTGAGCCGTATATGAGTATATTTGAGCCTTTGGGGGCCTCTGTGCTACTCTTTAACAGTGGAAGCAGTACGGATATGTTTTTTTGGACATGACCGTAGTCGCCTACATCCAAAGTTCCGGCGTCCGTGGCAGTCAGAATTCCCTTGATAACGGCATAGATGTTTTTGTGCTCGCTCATCATCCGCTCTACAAAGCCGCTAGACAGCACCTCTATTTTGTTATACAGCGATTTGTTGTACGCCTCTACCCTCAACAGACCTGATGTTGCAAGTCTTGACTCTCTATTTAGAGCTATTTTTATCTCTTCAACATCTTCATCTAGTAAAACAGAGATTAACTTTATTGCCTGAGTCGTGCTAAGGTCTGCCCCGGCTATATCCGTAACCGTTCTGAGCTCTTCATAAAAACTTAGCAATACGGTAAATTTTAGGACAAGGGCTTCTACTCTGCTTAGTTTTATGGCATCTGAGAGTTTTTGGATGTTGTGCTCAAGGATGGGAGGATAACAGATCTGCATTCCGTCATTTAACGCTTTTTGGTATGCGATTTTGACCTCTTCAAAAAACTTTGCCCTGTCTTTGGGCTCATCCAAGTCCAGCGCATCGACTGGAACCCCTGCGCTTTTGAAGATTGCGCATATAATCTCGTCTAAGCCGTACTTGCTAGACTTTATAAAATGAGTGGGATATAGCGTGGTTATTTTTAGTGCGCACAGGAGAATCGAGTCTTTTATCTCGTGTTCTATTTCGTCAAAAATTGCTCTTGGGGCTCTTCTTCTCATCTCTCACCTCGCTTGTTGATTTGAGAGAAGGATATTGTTTTTGGTGGACAGTTTTTTGTCTGGTTGGGGGTAGAGATTTTAGTGAGTTTTTGAGCAAATCCATTCTTTTTATTCTACAACCTCTCTCAGTCTATGAAGCACTCTTGCCATAGCCAGCGTATCAAGCTCACAATATCTAAGTAGCGACTCTCTAAGCCTCTTTTTCTCATCTGTGTCTTGCATCTCTTGCAGCTTTGCAAAAGCCTCCATCGCCTCGCCGCCGTTGTGCACGAGGTCTAGCTCTTTGTATGCATGCTCCATCTCAGGCACAAGTGCCGGCAGGACATATTTGATAGAGTAGCTCCCTCTCATGCTAGGCGCATAGTAGTCTTTATTTTTGAATGGGGTCATGAGGTCTTTTATGTTTTTGTGTATATTCATAAGGTGTTTGGCAAACTGCGGAAACTGAGCCGCTAGTTTTTCTATAACACTTTTTTCAAAGCTCATATTGTAGGCAAGCACGCAGGCATCCATAGGTATTGTCTCCACTAGTGCCTTTGCCAGCTCAAACCTAGGGTCTTCGCCCTCGCTAGCCAAAAACTCAAAATGCCTTAGAATTCCACTCTCGTCTTCTCTATGGACAGAAAACTGAAACGGTATCTGCATATACGGCGAAATACCACTCCACTGTGGCACCGCCTGTTGGAAAGTTTCAAAATCAAGATGGTATACAGGAAAGAAAAGGGTGTCTAAAAACTCTTTTATCGCTGTTTTGTTGATTATCTCTTTGTTTTCAAGTTCACTCTCTATCTGTATCTGTTGTGAAGCGGAAAAAGAGGATATATCGCTAAGTTGCCAAAAATGAACTATGCCGGCGTTGTATAGCTCAAACTTCTTTTGGCTCCTAAGACCGGATATGTCAAAAATACTATACTCCGGTATATGTGCCCAACAATGCCTCTTAGCGTCACACTCATACGGACTTGAGCAATATGTTCCTATGTCTATCTTTGGCTCATGCTCGGTGTCTGATAGACATATTCTAAAGTCTTGAAGACGAGATGGGATATTGTCTTGAAGTAGCTTCACATCTTCGGTTATATCAACAATCTTAAAAAGTCTCTCTATCTCTAGCTCGTCGCCCCTTATGTAGCTGTTGTCGATATGAATGATTGAGACTTTTGAGATATCCAGCCCCAGCCCATGTAACACATAGTATTGGATAGATGCATCATGCATATATACATCTTTGACCTCGGTAGAGCTTTTGACCTCGTAAATCTCCCAGCCATTATCGCCTCTGTGCAGTATATCTACCATGACAAGGATATCATCATATTTGAACGCCGCCTCATAAATATCTTTGACACCGTCATCCATCCATTGCTTTGTTAGAGCTATTTTTTTATCAAATGTTGTATTTTCATAAGGTATCCCATTGCCATTTGGAAATAGCTCGCACGCTAAATCCCCAATTTTGCTTCCCGTGTCGAATACGGCTTGTGTGCCTTCATCGGGCTGTGTCAAAACATCTTTTTTGTATTTTTTGAGCCATAAGGCTTTTTTGCATTGAAACCCTCTGAGGTAGAGTGATTTTGAAAGGGTAAAGTTTTTACTCATATCTGTTGTCATAATTGTTCAACCATGGATATTTTCTCGATAAACTCTTTTGTCATACTCTCCACCCGTTTTTTTAGAGGCTCCGGGGATAAGACTATGAGATTTGGTATCCAATAAAAGATAGTAGGTATTATCTCAAAATCATCGGTTACCATAACACTAAGCTCCACACTCCCATCAGCATCGGTAGATATTACTCTTTGTGATTTTGAGATGGGGCGGCGGGAAAAGTATTTAGCTATTGACTTATCCACCCATATTCGCACCTCATAACTCTCTTTATGTGCATCGAACCAGACATTGATGGCATTTTGTAGTTTGTCTTTAATTGTTTTTTTGACTGTGAAGCTTTTGTTTGTGTGAACTATATTCGAGATGGAACGAAGATAGTATTTTTTGATTGTTGTGTCTTTTTCATCCTCTGCCAGCAAATACCAATACCCATCAAAACATATAAGCTTTAGAGGTTTCGCCGACACCTCATAAGGAGAGTCATCTATTTCGTATCTGAAGTTTATCGTCGTCTGTTTGCCCATAGCCACCTCAAGGGCTAGCACGTCATCCGCCTTGTCGGTTACATCCTCGAAATGCACTTTGGCGTATATATGTTCTTCAGCCGAGGTTTTTTGTAGTTTTTGCAGGATATTTTTTGCTTTTAGTGAAAAATTTGCCCCCATCCCCTCCGATAGTTTGCCAAGTATATCAAGCGTCAATACATCATCAAAGTTCTTGAGATTTTCTATATCGCCGGATAGTGATATTAGCCGCCCAACCCTTTGTATTTTAATTCCGGTATTTAGCTGCTTCAAAAGCTCCGGTAACCTATTATTTATGTCTCGTTGAATTGTCTTTGTATCGCATCCGTACTCAATGGCTAGCTCCTTGACACTTAGCCTTTCTCCGGCCTCAAGCCTTTTTAGTATCTCGCTTATCCGTTCCATAACCTTGTAATCGGTAGTTCTAGCAATCGGCATTTTCTCTTATCCTATTTTTACTCTTAAGTAGATATTACCGATTTTTTCGGACAATTATATGTCTGGTTCTGGATTTTTGTTTTATTGTTTCGAGTTTATAGCAGATAATCCGGACGGGTCTACCCGTCCGGTGTGTTTTTAGTATAGGCCTACTTTTCCGTCTTTTCTTCTGTACATAACCCTTGTTTTTTTGGACTTGTCCTCAAAAATCATAAACATACAACCTTTTAGTTTGAACGCCTCTAGCGCCTCATCTATCTCTACCGGTTTATCGAGATCGAGTTCGGCCGGAACTATCTCATCCTCTTCGACCTCTTCCTCCAAAGCTACGAGAGGGATAGACATTTTTGCCGTTGCCCTGTGGCTTGATACTTTGTCGTGGTGTCTTCTGAGTACTTTTGAGGCTCTCTCTTCTGCTAAATCTATAGCGGCATACAGGTCTTTGTCTGTTTGTTTGATTACTACGGTATCTTTTCCGGCAAGCTGGATAATAAACTCAACGGCAAACCCTTTTTTACCGTTTTTATCGGCGGCACTCACTATCGTTTTGACCGCAATGACATCTAAATGGAATTTGTCGAATGCGCCGACCTTTTCTTGAACATAATTTTTTATAGGTTCGGTTAGTTCGATTTGTTTGCTTACGATACTTAGATTCATCTGGTCCTCCTAATTTGGAAAATGTAAGTATTGTATCGGTCTTAGATTAAAAAAATTTAAAAATAAATCGTTTTTTGGGTGAAAAATAGAGGAGTCTCTAATTTTTTAGAGACTCGCAGGGTTATGAGTTTTTACTGTCGATTTCGATTACGGTATGAACGTTACCTCTGGGTTCAAAATCAAATGTCAGTTTTATCCATTTTGGGGCTAGTTTTGAGTATAGGGTGTCGTACACCTCGTTTGCTACGTTTTCGTGCGAAATATGCCTATTTCTGAATGAATTGACATATAGTTTTATAGCTTTTAGCTCCACTACCCACTTATCCGGAGAGTATTCTAGGTGAATCGTCCCAAAATCCGGATATCCGCTTCTGGGGCAAAGGGCGGTAAATTCCGGTAGTGTTATTTTGATGACATAGTTTTTTTTGTGTTCATTCGGCCAAATCTCAAGGTCTTTGTTGACATCGAAATCGTTTATTATCTGCTCACCGTATTTCATCAAACATCCAGATGCTTAACGTCTTTTGCGTGTTCTTCGATATATCTTCTCCTAGGTTCAACCTCATCGCCCATAAATAGGGTAAATATACCGTCGGCATCGCTGATGTTTTCGACCGTTACTTTTACCAGTCTTCTGTTTTCAGGGTTCATCGTAGTCTCCCAAAGCTGATCCGGATTCATCTCGCCCAAACCTTTGTACCTTTGGATATATGCCCCTTTTTTGGCAGCATCTTCGACGTTTTCAAGCACCTCAAACGGTGTTTTGGAACCTAAAAGCGATAGGTTTTTCTCTTTTAGTCTGTTAAATATATGAATTGCCTCTGCAAACAGATGGTTTGAGAATAGGTTATCGTCTACTATGATCTCCTCTAGTCCGGCATCTGTTTGTACAAAGAGGTGTATCCTATCTTCGGTCAATGTTTTTGAGAGGATATTAAATCCGATACTTCCGATATATCTCTCTAAATCCGCAAACAATGCGTCGTTGTCGAGTGCCAAAAGCTCTTCGTTTTCGATAAGTCTTTGGACTACTTTTACAAGGGAGTATCGTTTTTTTAGCTCCTCCAAAAGCCCTCTGTAGTATGCGGTTACTCTGAGAATATCTTTTATCTCTTTATAATCTTTTTCGTCTGCCCCGAGCGACTCTATCCCGTTTTCTATCAAAAACTCGTTTAGTGCATTTGTATCTTTGAGATATATCTCTTTTTTCCCTTTTTTGTACCTATAGAGCGGTGGTTGGGCTATGTATACGTTTCCGTTATGTATTAGCGGATTTAGGAAACGATAGAAAAACGTCAGAAGTAGCGTTTGGATATGGCTACCGTCAACATCGGCATCGGTCATAATAATTAGCTTTCCGTATCTTAGTTTTTCGTTGTCAAACTCATCTCCGATTCCGGTACCGAGAGCCGTTATGATGTTTTTTATCTCATCCGATTTTAGGATTTTCTCAAGTCCTGATTTTTCGACGTTTAGGATTTTACCTTTTAGCGGAAGTATCGCCTGAAAAACCCTGTTTCTACCTTGTTTTGCACTTCCTCCAGCAGAGTCGCCCTCCACCAGATATAGTTCAGTTATCCCTGAGTCTTTGCTTTGGCAATCTGCTAGCTTGCCCGGTAGAGTTCCTACCGTCATCGATTCTTTTTTACGAGTCAAATCCCTAGCTTTTTTCGCCGCTTCTCTACCTTTTGCCGCAAGAAGGGCTTTATTCATAATAGCTCTTGCTTCTATCGGGTTTTCTTCGAAATACTTAACAAGTTTTTCATATGCTAGTTTTTGAACAAGAGGACGTACGTATGAGCTTCCTAGTTTTCCTTTTGTTTGACCTTCAAATTGTGGCTCAGGAACACGTACGGATACTATAGCGACAAGACCTTCTCTGATATCGTCACCCGTTACTTTCGTATCTTTTTCCCTAGCATTTGCATTGGCCTCAACATACGCTGTGATAGCTCTTGTTAGACCGGCTCTAAACCCGCTCTCATGTGTACCGCCATCACCTGTTTTGATGTTATTGACAAAGCTT
>CALJKN010000040.1 GCA_937973585.1 uncultured Helicobacteraceae bacterium | reverse complement strand
CCGCTCAATGCTTAGCATTTTTCATGCTTTCAAACTCTTATTTTATTTGTTCTATAGATGTAAGCCCAAAGCCATAGCGGGACTATCTTCGGCGATATATTCAAATACACTTGCTAAGTCGCCTAATGACTCTTCGGAGTAGCGGATATTAGCCTTTTTGGGCATATTTGGCTCTAAAACCGTCAAAAACTTCTTTGTGCGTCAGCGGACCTACACCGGACCCAAAGCCTTTGTCGATTAGAGCTTCAAGGTTTGTATCAAAATCCACCACTTCTATTTCGCTCTTATCAAAATGTTTCAACAACCAAAAAAACTTCTCGCTAACCGATTCGTTGATATTCAGCACTACCGTTTGCATTTTTGCCTCATTTTTTGTTTTGATTATAGCCAATTATTTTTTGGCAGAACAGCCATTGAGACTCAAACGCCAAAAAACACGGCGTATCTTTTGAAGAGGCAAAAACAGTCTTTGACGACGACAACGCAAGATTGATCGATGAGACCCCGACCATTCGGACGGCGAAGAGAGATTTGTTTTGCTTGGCATGAGTTACACGCTCAAAGTACTTACGGTGGTTCATTGCTATATGGACGAGGAAAGTACGATAAGGATTATATCTGCCAGAAAATCCACAAAAAACGAAGAGAAACAATACAAGGAGTTTTTGCCATGAGAAAAGAGTATGACTTTAGCGCCTCGGCCAAAAATCCATACGCAAAAAAAGTAAAAAAACAAATATCACTAAATATCGAAGTCGAAACGATAGAGTATTTCAAATCAATCGCCGCCAAAACGGGTATGCCGTATCAAACACTAATAAACTCTTTTTTGACCGATTGCGCCATAAGGCATGCGGAGCCAAAGATTAGTTGGTAGAAAATAAATAGCACAAAAGCAGTCTCGCCACTTCCATTGGCTTCGGCTATGATTGTGGGCGATTTCATTTGCCACTCGTCTTTTGTTTTGAGTGATTTTAAGAGCAAAGATTAAACAAAAATCAGCCTGAACAGCTCTGTATGGCACCAACTCGTCAAGCGCTTTTTACACCCTATCTGTCGGCACTTTGAGCTCAAACGGCATGGAGTGCGTCATAGCGACTTGCTTGCAAAATAGTTTGATACCATCGGAGAGGCTCATGCCTATTGCTTGAACACCTCCGCCCCTATCTCTTTTTTTCAATATCCCAAAATTATCTCAAATCGGATTGAATAATTTTTAAAGTTTGCAGTAATGTGTCTATATGGTTTTTACATATTCCAAATATGACTTCTGCATCTAGGTCAAAATAGTGATGGCTGATAAAATCCCTAATTCCTTTGATTTTTCTCCATTCTACTTGCGGATATTGCAAAAACAGCTTCCCGCCTGTTATTTTGTCTATATGTTTTAGGCTCTCACCGATGGCAATAAGCTTCATACATATACCGTCAAGCTTTTCCTACCCCTCTTCGGTATCCAAAAAGCCGCTTATACAATCTACGGTTGAGCACCTTTTTTTGATGGTTGCCGTAGCATCGACAATCTGCTCTAAAATATCCAAAACCATAGTTCTGTCATACATACACGGCATCCCTTGAAATACGGTTTTTAAGATGAGTGTTCATATTGGCTCTTAGGCGTACCAAATCCACTTTTGCATTCAGTGCTTCTTCTAGGTTTTCCTTCAAATCATAAAGCACAAAATAATCGCTCGTGGAAGTCTCCACCGCTATATCCACATCGCTATCCTCTCTCGCCTCACCCCTAGCCACAGAGCCAAAAAGCGCCAGAGAGTCTATATGATACTTCGCCGCCAGTTCGGGCTTCATGCTCTTTAGCGTTGATAGTATGATGTCTTTGTTTGGCATCTCTTTGCTCGTTTTTTTGTTTTGATTATAGCCAATTATTTTTGGTGATTTTAAAAGTGGAGATTGAATGCTTGATGCCGTTCTCGCAGCGTAACCTGCAACCCTCGAATGGTTTAGATTTTATATTTGGGTGCC
>CALJKN010000039.1 GCA_937973585.1 uncultured Helicobacteraceae bacterium | reverse complement strand
TCTAGTCTCTTCGGTTTTTGATACTACTTCGTCTTTTACCTCTTGTAGTTCTTTTGTTGACTCTATTCTTTTTTGAATGGCTTTTAGCTCCGCCCCTAATGCTTCTTTCTCTTCGGTACTCAGCACGCTCTCGTCACCGTTTGAGGATAGGAGTTTTTGGGTTACACTTTGAATTGTTGCTTTTTCTTCCGGTTTTTCTTTTTCGTCTTGTTCTTGAAGATTATTTTGGTCTTGTTTTGCCAATTTTTGTTTGTGCAACTCTTTTATACTTTCCGCACTCGGCATATATTCTTTATATACAACCGTCTTTTTGCCTATTTGAATTTCTTCATAAGATGCCAAATTATCGCTGTACGCAAATTCTCCATAAATCCGGTTAAGCTTATCTTTTGATATCAATTCTCCAATGTTTAGATTGCCATCACTATTGTCATCATATTTTAACAACTGGTTAAACAAAATATCAACCGTTGTCGGCTCAAAATGTCCGATTATGGTATTTTTAGCATCTTCCGATAAAAAAACATTATCTTTAATACTTTTAAAACCATCAAAAGAAAAGCTCATTGTTCCTTGGCGTATATTTATGTCTCCACCGACTTCCGGGCTAACTTTTGCGTTTAATATCTCGTTTTTTTCCAATACCCCGTTTCTATCTTCGTCAGCACTCAAAATATTTTTTCTCGCCACTTCCCAAAAACCGGATAAATACTCACCTGCCCTGCCTGTCGCATCTAGCGTATTATTGTCTATGGAAACAAAACTATCGTCGCCAAATTTTGAGTTTAATTTATCAAGAATGGAATTGTCTATATACACTTTGACGTTATTTCCGTCTTGGCTTGCAAAAGAGATGAGTTTGCCGCTTTGCAGAGATAAGTTATCTATCTTTGAGCCGTCATATTCCGTTTGTCCGGTAGGTTGCTTTGTTTGTTCCGTAGGCCTTGTGAGCAATACAGAATCTGATGGATTGTAGCCGATTATTGTAGGTGTAGCGATATTCATATATTATCCCCTATCTTTATAGTACATACCAACCGTCTCATTGCTTGAGTCCGCATTTTCTTTATATGTTTGCATATTTTTTAGCTCGTCGGATAATTTATTCAGATCATTTACATCGTAACTTTCGCTATCTTTGCGTTTATATTTTGCTAGTTCATATCTCAGTAGCTCTTTTTCTTCCGGACTCAAAACCGATATGTCTCCGCCTGCCGCTATAAGTTTTTGGATAGCTTCTAGCTTTTTCTTTTGCTCTTCTTCATCATTGTTTCGTTTTTTTATTTTCGATGAAATCAGTCCATCCAAAGAGCCGTTCAAAACCGTATCAAGGCTTATACCGAACATATCGCTTACGTCATTCGCTACTGCCAGCATAGTATTATCTGTTTTATATGTAAATTTTAATATCTCTTCTAACGTCTCGGTTCCGTCAAAATTTTTATCGGTATTTATCGTATCTTGCAAAACCGTATCTATATTTGTGTATTCGGTTTTAAAGCTTTGAACATAATCACCGGAAGCCAATGTAACACCGCCCTTATACGACGACGTAATCACATCTTCCATAGACACGACTTTCCCGCTCTTTTTTGATACCTCAATACTGACGTAACCGCCGAAAAAACTTTTTGTTTGCCTATATTCCTCTTCGTTAATTTTCCCGTCTTTATCTTTATCCGCCCCTAATACTTCACGATTGTAGGCTATATCGCCAAACCACCCCGACACAAATGCCTCTGCTTTGTTATTTAACCGAACCATACCGTCTTCTCTGGCATATACGTCTTCTTCGCCAAAATATTTTTTGAGTTTTTCTATGGTTTTGTCATTCAGCTTTACTGCTACTTTTTTACCGCTTTTAGCATCATCGAATACCACTATTTTGTTTTCGTCTGCGTTTTGGTTATCGGCAAATTTATAAACAAAATCTTCATTATTTTCTATGCTAATTTGCTCCGCTTGCAACGTATGCTTATTTTTGTTTTGTGCAGCAAATGGTACTGCGCTAAACGCCGTACCCTCTATTTTTATCTTTTTCACGGTTTTACTTTTGTTAATCTAGCAAGCGCATTCATGGCCGGTTGCTGATACCAACTAATCACGCTAGAAAATCTGCTTGCAGGTACATATACTCCGCCCTTCACATCTCCCATCTCATCGTTTGAAAGAACTTTTACACCTTCTGCTTTAGCCGTAGTGATGGCTCCGTCTGTAGCTTTTGACAATAAATCTGATTCAGGTGAAGCAAATAAAGATGATGCGGATAGTAGTGAAAATATAGAGATGGCAAGTAGTGAACGTCTCATGATAGAGAGCCTCCGTATATTTTAGGATATTTACAAATGGTTTTTAGTGTGTAGCGGACTAAACCATTTGTGTTTTGATTATGAAACTATGTAGCTTAGATGTTGCTTAAGTATAAATTATAAAACTTATTTGTTTTAATTCATAGACCTCAATATCGAACTGAGGCTTGCCTGTTGCTTTGTCGAACCTAGCAATGTATCAATATTTTCACGCTTTAGTTCTTCTGTTACTTTTTCCAACACATCTTTTGTTGTTTGTGCTTTAAAAAATAAAATCGATACATTGGAATCAAACTCAAGTTCTGCATTTAGATTTGCTATTTCGTATGCTAGCGGGTCATCGGATACCTCAAATTTTTGCTCCTTCAGCCCGTCTGCGGTCGTTGTAGTTTTTGTGTATTGCCCTAAAAAATTGTATGGGTTTGAGTATTTATCTATTTTATGGCTCAGGTTTTCATCGTTTTTATAGACAAATCTCAATTTGTCAAGTAGGTTTTGGATGGAGCTTTTATCGTAGGTGATACTAAAATTTAGATTTTCCAACTCTAGTGTTCCGGCCTGTTGCTTTTCATCTGCGCTATAGCTATATTTTGAGCTTACTACCCCTATGATATCATCCGCTACTTCATCGGTTAGCCCGCTATTTTTGTCAGTTGCACCCTCCGGCAGTATATGGATTGAGACATCTGAGATCGATACGTCTTTTAGTTCCGGTATAGCATTTTGAATCTTTCGCATATAGTCATCTATACTCAAATCCAACTCGCTACCGCTTTGTGAGTATCCCTTGTTATAAAAATAGTCATTTTTGACGTATACGTCGTACATCGTTCCGTGTTTGTTTATTTGCATGCTCTTGGCCTTATATCTTACTTTAGGCTATTTTTCAAATTTTGCAACACTTCGGCTAGTTTTCCGCCGTTTTGTGTATTTGGTAGGCTATGTAAGTTTTCCGTTAGCTTTCGTCTGAGGTTTTCCGAATCAATAGTCTGTTTTTGTTTTTTATTTTTTTCCTCATCTTGCATACCCTCGGCTATCCAAAGTAGCCATCTAAGCATCGTTATATCCTTGCCGTTACCGACCCATTGGGTGGTCATCTCGTTTCCGATTTCATTTTTGCTTATGATGCCGTCTATGTTTGCATCAAATAGCAAAAGCCCATTAAAATCTTCATCCACACTAACTTTTGTTTGGCTATTGATTCCCGCTTTTTCTAATTCTGCATCCGAAAAACCATCGGATAACTTCGTTGCAACAGGAGCCTGATTGTCTTCATCATAGCCCGTTAGGAGTGATTTTCCTGATTTGAACTCTTCATAATCTATATAACCGTTATTATCCGTATCGGGCTGTTTTTCTTTGTAATATTCCCAAAAAGCAGATATATACTTTTCCGCCCTACCGGATAATATATATTCGCCTTCTGCCGTCATCGTTATCTCATTGTCAAAGCGATTTTTGAATCTCTCTATGTTGTCCGTCGTCATACTGATTTTAATTAGCGCATCATTTTTGACCGAACGAAACAAAAATATTCCGCCTGCCCCGTCAAAATCTATAGCCTCTTTGGAAGTATTTATATTTTTTTGATACGAATCGACACTTGACAAATTTTTTTCTTGCAGATTGTCGGCAAAAGCTTTATTGCCGTTTTGTTGTTTTTTAATTTCAAAAGAGCCGTTGCCGGCTCCTGTATTTGAGATTTTCATATACGCCTCCTACATCCGCAAAAGTACAGCTTGATATTTTAAGATACAAACTTGGCATTTTAGAATGCTAGGCATCATGCCCACTATCCCACCGTATCCAAAAATCTAGTCTCTTCGGTTTTTGATACTACTTCGTCTTTTA
>CALJKN010000038.1 GCA_937973585.1 uncultured Helicobacteraceae bacterium | reverse complement strand
TTCACTCAATGCCATGATTACGGGAATAGCTTCTTGTTTACTCATATATTTCGCTCTTCTGATTTCTAATGTCTACTTACTTTATTGTGGCTATTTTTTGCCCTAGCTTTCCAAAATGCAAAATACTGGACATGTATTCACTTTTATAGCTTCACATAAGATAATAAAAATTCTATCTTGCCAAAAAAATATATAATGTTAGGCATAGATTTGACTTTTGGAGACTAGGGTGAAAACTGCGAAAAGCCAATACCGACAAGGATGGGTCAAGCCAAGTGACCCTGTATATGCGGCGTACTACGACGAGTGGGGTAGGCTCCGTGGATTCATAGTTTTTTGCGTTGCGATTTTGCACGCTTATTGGGGTTTTGGCGGTAAGTTTTGGGCGGATAAAGCCGTGCCGACTATGGGATGACGGTGCGCCGTTATTTGTGCCCGGCAAAATAGCTACTTTTGCAGTGGTTTGCGCTTTGCTCAATTTGCCTGGGCGCTACTCTCGGATAGGATGGCGGCGAAGGTGATAAGCGGTGTTTTTGCGCTTGTGTTTTTCGTTAGCTTTGTCTATTTGTTGCGGTTTAGCAATCTTGGAGTAGTTTTGATTTTTTGTTTTGCCTACAATACACCTAGCTTTGGCAAAGGAAAACAGTGGACGACGGTATAAAAGAAGAGTATCTAAGAAGCGTATATAGGGTTGTTTTTTATATTGAGCAAAACTACGCTTCAGAGCTGACGCTTGAAGAACTATCGTCTGTTGCCGGCTTTTCAAAATATCACTTCCATCGTATATTCAAGTCTGTTATCGGCGAGAGTTTGGGGGATTTTATCAGGCGTGCACGACTCGCCAAAACCAGTATGAAGTTCAAAACCGATGAGACAATCACCAAAATTGCGATGGAGAGCGGATATGAGACAAGCGCATCTTTTGCCAAGGCTTTTAAAAAACATTTTGGAATTACGCCTAGGGAGTTTGGAAAAAGCTCACGGGTTACAAAGGGAGAAGCTATGTTAGAGGCGAAGTTTGTGGATTTTGATGCGGTAGAGGTGTTTTATGTCAGGAAAACCGGGGCTTACGAGAAGTCTTGTTGTGAGGCGTGGGAAGCGCTGATGAAATTTGCGTATGAGCAAAAGATAAAACACAAAAAGAATATTCTAGGCAAAAACTCAATGGCGTTCGGGATAGGACACGACAACCCAAATATGATAGAAGCGGAGAAGCTCAGGTGTGATGCGTGTATCACTCGTGACGACAAGAGCGTGGAGCCTAGCGGCGAGGTGTTCGTAAAGACGATAGGCGGCGGCAGATATGCGGTATTTTTGCACAAAGGCGCATACGCAAATCTAAAATCGACATACGACGCAATAGGCGATTGGATAGTAGATAGCGGCTCAAAAGTACGAGATGAGCCGATGTTTGAGAGATACCTCAATCGAGACCCCAGACGCACGAAGCCGGAAAATCTGAGGACGGAGATATATGTGCCGGTAGTTTAAAAACTATCGGCAGTCATTTTTTTGAGACCAATCAAGGCATCCAAGTCGTTGCCGGTTATGACATCTATATTCTTTTCTATCTTTTCGATTGACCAATCCCACCACTTGATATTTAGCAGAGTGTCGATTGTTTGCTCGTCAAAGCGTTTTTTTATAATCGTTGCCGGATTGCCGCCGACAACGGTGTACGGCTCTACATTTTTCGTAACAACCGAGTTTGCGCCGATGATAGCGCCGTCACCTATCTTGACCCCGGGCATTATCACTACGTTCATCCCTATCCATACATCATTGCCGACTACGGTGTCGCCACGGTTTTGCGCATCTTCAAACATCGCCGCTATGTCTTCACTTGTAGTCTGTGGCGTCATCATAAAAGTATTGAAGGGATATGTAGAAAACCCGCTCATTTTATGGTTTGCGCTACTTGTGATAAACCTAACCCCGTGGGCAATCTGCACGAACTTTCCGATAATGAGAGAGTCTTTGCTAAGAGGAAACAGATATGGCGCCAAATATGAGGCGTAGTCTTCCAAAATATCGAAGTTATGGTAGTAGCTAAACTCTCCGACTTGTATCTTGGGATGATTTATTACCTCTTTTAGATGAACGGTTTGTTTGATGACCGTGCCGTCCGGTAGCGTCATCGGGTGTTTTTTGCGGCTGTCTAGTAGTCCCATTTTTTATCCTTATCAGCTTATTTAATAGATAGTTTTTTTGATTGTTTTTGTGTTAATCTGAATCAAAAAATAAAAAGGTTATCCCATGAGGATATCTACGGCAATTATAGCCTTTGTAATTTGTGTTTCTTGTGTAGATGTGCAGGCCGGAGTATTCCGAGATATACTGGGAGGGAAGGTTGAGAAAGCTCCCAGTGCAAACACAAACGTGATGTCAAATTTGGCTTATGGAAATAGCAAAAAGCAGACGCTCGATGTATACCTCCCAGATGCTCCAAAGAATGCACCGATAATCATCATGGTGCACGGCGGGGCGTGGAGCATAGGCGACAAGGGCTCGTCCAAAGTAGTCACAAACAAAGTAAATCGCTGGGTAAGCAAAGGCGCGATATTCGTCTCCGTTAACTACAGATTGTTACCAGAAGCCGACCCGCTAAAGCAAGCCAAAGATGTTGCCTCGGCGATAGTCTATGTGCAGTCTCATGCAAGCGAGTGGGGCGGAGATGCGAGTAAAATAGTGCTGATGGGGCACTCGGCAGGAGCACATCTGGTCTCTCTCGTTTCAGCAGACTATACAAAATATCATGGGCTCAAACCGTGGTTAGGTACGGTCTCGCTAGATAGCGCCGCTATGGATGTCGTTGGCATAATGTCCGCAAAGCACTACGGGTTTTATGATGAGGCGTTCGGTAGCGACAAGGCGTACTGGGAGAGTGCTTCGCCGTACTATAGACTAGGTTCTTCTAGCTTACCCCTGCTGATGGTGTGTTCCACTGTCCGACCTGACAAGCCTTGCAAGGATGCTGAGCGTTTGCAACAAAAAGCAAACGGAATGTCCATAAAAACGCAGATACTTGCACAGCCCCTAAAACACGGCGAAATCAACGAGGAGCTAGGGCTTGACAACGACTATACTAGAAAGGTTGAGGAGTTCATGCGGTTCCTTGGGATTGGACTTTAGATATGGAATTTCGAATGCTAGACACTTATCTATTATCCAAAAAAGGCGCAACATATGACTATCCGTTTGATATTTATGTCCGTGTTTATCGTGTATGCGGCAAGATTTTTGCACTTATCAATGAACAAAACAAGCCGATAGCGATAAACCTAAAATGTAATCCACTGTACGCCGAGGAGCTTCGTATAAGCTATGAGTGCGTAGAGTCGGGCTATCACATGGACAAAAAGCATTGGAATACCGTGACTACGGGTGGGGATGTGGATGATTTGATGATGGAGGAGCTGATAGACCATTCGTACAATCTCGTCGTGGCCGGGCTAACCAAAAAGCAGAGGGCAGAGCTAGAAGATAAAAGCTGAAATCGGCATAATAAAACAATCCTAATTTTGCGGAAAAAATGATGAGGCTTGATGATTTTCAAGACGGCTTACAGCGGTTTTCAGATGTTAAAAGCGTTGAGGAGATTACCTCTCTTTGCGATGGCTATTGCAAATTTTTCGGATTTGATACATTTGTGTATGCTCTTCGTGTTCCTGAATATTTTGCAAGTTCAAAGCTTGTTATAGTGGATGGCTATCCGAGTAGTTGGGTAAAACATTACTTTGAACACTCTTTTTATGATGTCGACCCTGTTATGGAGTACTCATCAAAGCACATAGTTCCTGTAGAGTGGCGCAATCTTTGTATTGACGACAATTCAACGCAAAAAGTCATGATGAATGAGGCTAGGGCCTTTGGGATCAAATCCGGCGTCACTATGCCCATACACAGCCCGCATGGGGAACTAGGGGTGCTATCTTTTGCTCTTGATATGGATGCCCCACGTGCAAACGAGGTGACAAGCTACAGCATCCCCTATATTCAGCTACTGGCAAGCTATACGCACGAAGCTCTTAGGCGTATATGCGGGCTTATGGACGAGGGTGACGGTGATGTGCTGACCGTGAGAGAAAAAGAGTGTCTCAAATGGGCGGCGGACGGTAAAAGCGCATGGGAGATTGGGAATATTTTGCACATCTCCGATCGAACCGTAAATTTTCATCTAAACAACATAGTGCAAAAACTAGGTGTAACAAACCGACAACACGCCGTAGCAAAAGCGACCCTCAAAGGTATTATTCAGCCAAACCCTTCAAATACCTGTCAAATCTTACAGTAGATATTTCTCCCCCGATTGGCTATATTGTGCAAAAATGGAGGATAGCCGTATGCGAAAAATATTTACACCCCTTATTGCTATTTCGGTGCTGCAGAGTCATTTATTCGCTTTTGGCGTAGTGCTCCACTATCAGGGCGACGAGGGCGATAGAGAGGCGTATTTTGCGGATGTGAGGGTGGTGTCTACCCGTACCCCTGCCGATAAACTAGGCGGTGCGACGGAGATAAAAGAGATAGATGTGACCGCCGTGTATGAAAACCCGAACAAACCGGAGTTTGTCCATATGAAGCTTCAGTTTGAGTGCCCGAATGCTTTTTCCATCGATATGAAAACATATAAGCTGAGTGAAAATACCAAAAAAGTAAAAGCGGGGGATGCCGTCAAATTTCGCATAGGGCAGGGAAGCTACAAGCTCCGCCGCTCAGACTTGCAGTCAGAGCCGTTGCCCGTCAGCGACTGGAAAACATCGAGCGCCCCGATGCTATCAAAAGCCGGTGCGATAGCCTGCAACAGCATAGAGTTTGACAAGGCGCTTCACGGCTCTATCAAGGGTAAGGATTTTGACTTTGACGGGTTCGGTCAAAAGATAGGCGCACTCGGATTGCCTAGCGATATGATGCTTATCGGGCAGACGCTGCCGCCCGAATTTTTGGATTTTGCGTGGCATCAGTTTTGGTGGGAGAAGCTTTTTGCGGGAGAGCGCCCGGACCCTAGCGGCAAGTGGAAAAAGAGGGCAACCAAAGCCGAAAAAGAGGCGGCGCTCAAAAAAATACAAGATATGCAAAAGCAGATGAATCCGCAGATAGAAGCGGCAAAACAGAGCCTTATGGCGGGAATCAAAAAATCTCAGGCGCAGATGGACGCCGCAAAAAGCGCCGCAAAACGCCCTGACGGCAAAAAGCTAACGCCGATTGAGTCCAATCTCATAATACTCTGGAAGGGGCGAGCCGAAAAAGAGCTGGTTGCGCTCATGGGAAATCCGCTATTTGGCCAAGCGGGAGATAGCAGATTTTTGAGATATGTGAAGTATTGGGAAAAGCCGGGTGTCACGGTCATCAACGGCAACGGCGCAGTAGTAGGCGGCGAAATGGGCGGTTATGCGGAGTGCTTTGCGGAGTTCAAGACCAAGCAAGACGCCAACGGCGAGTGGCGGGTAGAGGATGTATTGGTGCGTTCAAACTACGAGGGCGACGGGCTAGGCAGGACAAGGCCGCTATGCGAAGAGCTTGCAAGAGAAGCATCGAGATAAAAGGATAAGAGTATGAAAAAAACTATTTTGACTATGTGTTTGCTATCTCACGCTGTTTTTGCGGGCGAAGAGGCTTTTGATGTGCTGGGGAGCGTGATGGATACAAACAAAAAAGAGCTAAATGTAAAACAAGAGATGGACAAGGGCAACAAGGCGTTTGCAAAAAGCAAATACGGCAGATATTACAAAGAGGGGTATTGGCAGTTTTTTCACGCTAGCTCCAAGGCTAAAAAAGGGGAGTACTGCACCGCTATGTTTGCAAGAGAGGGGGTGAGCGTCTCTATCATGGGTCCGGGCGGAGACTACAAGGGGGCGCTTATGATGATTGGCTCTTTGGATGATAAAAACACGGCGTTTCCGACCTCGTCAAGCCAATCCAAGGTGACCGTGACGCTAAAGCAGGGCAAAGATGCACCACAGACGCTAAAAGCCTTTAACTATACGCTAGGAGAGTCGCAAGCTCCGGTAATAGTATTTGCCGTACCGACCATCGAAGCGGCTCTTGAGAGTATGGAGGAGAGTATGGATTTTCATCTTGAGTATGAGGGCAAAAACATAGCCGACATAGAGTGGCACGGCGGCAAGAGGGCAAAAGAGGAGCTAAAAAAATGTTTGGCTGGAAAACCTTTTTATGACAAAAATCCGCTGAAAGATAAAAGTATCAAATAAAATAACCTTTGGAGAAACTCATGACAATCAACGGATTTGGCAACGGCGCATATGCGTATCAAACGACAAAAGCTTCAAGACAAAAAGAGGCAGGGGCTGATTTGCCGAAGGCGGACGAACTGGATAAAATGCAAAAATCGGGCGGCTTTGTGAACACTATGGCGGAACTATCGGCTAGTGAAAAAGCTTTGTATGACGAGTTAATATCAAAAGGCGAATCGGATGCGGCGCAAGGATTGCTACTTGTCGGTATGTCTCGTGTCGGGATGAGCGGCCAACAGATAACACTACCGAACGGCAATACTTTTGACCCGACAAAAACGGAAGTAACCGCCGCAAATATAAGAGAACTATTTAAGTATGCTTTTGTCGGTAACGACGGACATACCGACCGTATATTTGACGCTTTGGCGGCTGCATTGGATAAAAAAACAAACTAGAACAAACTGCCTATTATCTAGTAAATTTTAAACGGGAGTTTAAAAATGCAAAATCAACCGCTCGTGAATATTTTTAGGACGCTCGGTATTCTCTTGCCTTTGCTATTTGTCCTTGGCGGCTGCGCAACGCTTGGCAAAACGGACATACATATCGCAAAGAGCGGCAAAAAGATAGAGTATCTACTCCTTGAAAACAACGCCTCAAAAGCGACAGTAGTGTTTGAAAACGGGCTTGCGGGCAAGATGGATTGGTGGAGCAAGGTGACTCCGGCTATTTCAAAAGATGCGACAATTTTTGCGTACAATAGAGCCGGATATGGCGATAGCGATGTCGTAGATACGCCAAGAGACGGTGAGCACATAGTGGTAGAGCTTCGCAAATTGTTAGCGGCAAAAGGTCTAAGACCTCCGTATATTTTGGTCGGGCACTCTGTAGGCGGGCTATATATGCAGTATTTTGCGAGGCGATACCCTGACGAAGTGAGTGCTTTGATTTTGGTCGATTCTACGCATCCAAAACAGTTTATCGGCGACGGCTCTACCGATAACTGGCCTTTTTGGTTTCATTTTTTATTTGGTTTGACACTCAACGATACGCAAGAAAAAGAGTTTGAACTAATCAACAAAACGGGTGCAGACGTACTAGCCTTGCCTACTTTTGAGAAAAAAGTAATAGTCATTAGTGCTTCAAAACCGATGAGCGACAAATCAAAATTATCTGATTATGCCAATATGTTAAGAAAAGACTTAGCCGCTTTGTATCCGAACTCAAAACAGATTTGGGCAGACAGCGGACACGCAATACCGTTTGAAAAACCGGAGGTTGTGATAGATGCGATAGGGGATGCCGTCAAATAAACTAGTTTTTTATATTCATTGTTTTATCCTACCGCCCATGAAAAACAAAAAACAAAAATGCAACTACTTCACCAACGAATACGATGCCGCAAAGCATCATAGTTTTATGAGGATACTAAAGTGGCGTTTTACGTACAAAAACCCGCAACAACAAGAGTTTGAGAGTGATGATTTTCTCCCGAAAGTCATAGAGGGTGCTGTGCCGGACAAAGGTATTGACAAGCTGATTTGGCTGGGGCATGCGAGCTTTATACTAGACCTCGGCGGCAAGAGGCTGCTACTCGACCCGTGCCTGACGCAACCCCCGACCGTAAAGAGGCGGACGAAGCTCCCGTTTGGGATAGATGGGATAAAGCCCGATTTGATACTCGTCTCACACGGACATTATGACCATTTCGATACCCGCACTATAGCCGCCCTCGGGGTTTCGCCTACCGCTTTGATGCCTACGGGGCTTAGCAAATACGCCAAAAAGCTCAACATAAAATGCTTTGAGATGGAGTGGGGGCAAAAAACTATGCTTGGCGATATAGAGATAGTGTTTTTGCCGGCATACCATTGGCACAGCAGGTACGGTTTTGATAAAAACAGAGCGCTTTGGGGGAGCTTTTTGATCCGCTACCGTGGCAAGCAGATATATTTTTGCGGTGACAGCGGCTACAATACCCACTTTACAAAAATACGCTCAGAATACGGCGATATGGATATTTGCATCATGCCCGTAGGAGCCTACAAGCCTGATTTTATCATGAAGCATAGCCACATGAATCCGTATGAGTCGATGCAAGCCTTTAGGGATTTGGGTGGAAAAGTATTTGTGCCGATGCACTACGGTACTTTTATCCTCTCATACGAGCCGCCCGGCGAGGGGATACGCATAGCCAGAGCCGCCGCCGCCGAGCACACTCTGGGCGGCGAACTAAGGGAGCTAGATATCGGTGAGATTATGGAGATTGGGAGATAATATATGCCACAAAAAATAGCCGAGTTTAAAAATCTATATGTTAGTTACGGTGAAGGGGACGCTCTAAAAGGGGTGAGTCTGGAGATTGATCGGTTGGAGCATACGGCGATACTGGGGGCAAACGGTAGCGGCAAGTCTACGCTGATCAAGCTTTTTTCAAATGATATTTATCCGAGAGTCAGGCCGGATTCCTCCAAAATGTTGTTTGGGCAGGAGAGGTGGAGTATTTTTGAACTCAAAAAGAGGCTTGGGATTATCACAAACGATTTTCACTACTATGCCTTGCATACAGCGCCAAATATCAGCTGTTTTGAGCTTGTCGTATCCTCTTTTTTTAGTTCCGTAGGGATATTTGAGTCACAAGAGTACGATGCGGAGATGATAGAGTCGGCGAAAGCCGCAATAGAGCAGGTGGGGATAACGGCTTTGAGCGACAAGCCTCTATGCGAGATGTCCACCGGAGAGCTACGAAAAACACTTATAGCCAGAGCATTGGCGCTCCGTCCGGAGGCGCTGCTACTGGATGAGCCGACGGTAGGTCTGGATATAGGGGCGCAGATAGAGTTTTTGGATACCGTCGGCGGCCTCTCAAAAGATAAAACCGTCATCATCATAACCCACCATATCGAGGAGATTATCCCGCAAATCAAAAAAGTACTACTCCTAAAGGATGGAACGGTATTTAGATACGGCACAAAACAAGAGGTTCTAACGGGCGAAAATCTCTCGGAAGCATTTGGAGTCTCCATAGAGGTCGGTCTGGACGGGGATAGGTACCACATAAAGAGGATTTGCGGATGAATTTTGAAGATTTTTTGAGATGTACAGAGATAATAGATTTTGACGACGAGGCTGTTGCGGCAAAGGCTAAAGAGCTTGGCGGCGGGTGTGACGGCGATGTAGAGATAGCAAAGCGG
>CALJKN010000037.1 GCA_937973585.1 uncultured Helicobacteraceae bacterium | reverse complement strand
GAATAAAATAATAAGAATATATGCGTTATTTTATTCAATTTATCCCCTTTTGTCAAGTCCCCAACCTCCGTCAGGTGGACACATTATGTGTCACACCTGACGGAGGCTACTCCCCCCACCATTTGGGGAGTCGCAACTCTTGACAAGCAAATTTTTCTTTGCTAAAATTTGGACATGGAAAATACAAATTATAGAAAAAAATTAGCTCGTCTAAGATACCAAGATGAAATCTTGGAAATGCACAAAAGTGGAAAATCGATAAGAGATATTATGCAAGATATAAATTATCGACTTGCAAGAACTAATCTAAAAGTAACACTATCAAAAAGCACAATCCATACTATTATTTTAAAAGAAAAAAAATGAGTTCAAACCAAATAGAAAAATTGCAAGAGCGGTAGCTTTGGTTACCCTATCAACATTCATAGTCGTTTTTAGTATACTGGGTAACCATAGCGATATATTCAAAAAAAGTTTAGGTAAACATATATCGTTTAATGGTAGATTTGAAATAATTAAGCAGAGGCTTCCAATTTTTATTGAAAATGGAAATCTACTGGTTGGTTTTGGGCATGCGGACATTGCTTACCAAAAGTTTTTTAAGAAATATGGTGCTCCCAATAATTACATGAATATGCATAATGGAGTTTTACAATATAATTCAGATGAACCTTACATATTAAGAGTCATGTATAATTACGGGATACTCGGTTTGATGTTATATGTTTTGTTGCTGTTTTACGTGGGAAAGAATGCATATCTTGCCTATATGCAGAGAAAAAAAATTATGTTTTTGCCAATCCTTGTAAGCATGTTTGCCTATTTTATTTTAAGAGGCACTATAGAAAATCTTAATTTTAATTTTGTAATAACATTATTTGTGATTGCAATTGCTTTTACACAAAAGACAGAAAATAATGAGGTATTGAATTGAAAATATCCGTAATCGGCACAGGCTATGTAGGACTCGTTACCGGAACTTGTTTTTCGGAGATGGGCAATGAGGTTTGGTGCGTCGACGTAGACGCAAAAAAAATCGAAAATCTAAAAAACGGAATTATCCCGATATACGAACCTGGACTAGAGCCGATGGTTATGAATAACTACAAAAAGGGAGCCCTAAAGTTTACAACACAAATCAAAGAGGCACTTGATAACACAAATGTCTGTTTTATAGCGGTCGGAACTCCGATGGGCGAAGATGGAAGTGCAGATTTACAATATGTTTTGTCCGTAGCAAACAGCATCGGCAAGCATATTACATCCGAAACCGTAATCGTCGATAAATCCACGGTTCCGGTAGGGACTGCCGAAAAAGTAAAGGCAGAGATAGCAAAAGAGCTTGCCGCAAGAGGGGTGAATATCCCTTTTTATATGGTCTCAAACCCTGAATTTTTAAAAGAGGGTGCAGCTATTGAGGATTTTATGAAACCGGATCGTGTCGTTGTCGGAGCAGATAGCGACAGGGCGCTTTCAATAATGAAGGAGCTATATGGACCGTTTACAAGAAGTCATGACAGATTTATCGGAATGGATATCCGCTCGGCAGAGATGACAAAATACGCCGCAAACGCAATGCTTGCCACAAAAATAAGCTTTATAAACGAAATAGCTCAAATCTGCGAAAGGGTTGGGGCTGATATCAACAAAGTCAGAATAGGGATAGGGTCTGATAGCCGGATAGGGTATAGTTTTATCTACCCTGGGTGCGGGTACGGCGGAAGCTGCTTTCCAAAAGATGTCAAAGCCCTTGAGAAAACAGCTATCGACATAGGCTATGAGCCAAAAATCCTAAAAGCGGTAGAGGCAGTCAACAAAGCCCAAAAGCTAAGCCTTGTCGAAAAGTGCATCAAAAGATTTGGAGCCGATCTCTCAGGCAAAACGTTTGCGGTATGGGGGCTTAGCTTTAAACCGGAAACAGACGATATGAGGGAGGCCTCAAGCATAACACTTATTACCGAGCTTGTAAAAATGGGGGCAAAAATAAAAGCCTACGACCCAAAAGCAATAGCGGAGGCAAAGCACTACCTAAAAGATATTCTGGATAGTGTTTTATTTGTAGATAGCAAATATGAAGCTCTAAAAAACGCCGATGCAATGTTTTTGGTAACAGAGTGGAAAGAGTTTAGAAGTCCGGATTTCGATGAAGTTGCGAACCTCCTTCAAAACAAAATAATATTTGACGGCAGAAACCAATACAACGGTGAAAAACTGAAAGAACTTGGATTTGAGTATTCACAAATAGGGGTTAAAAATTGAATATGGCCGCAAAAGGGCGGATATTTTACGCCTTATTGTTTTTTGTAGCCGTACTAACTTTTTTTTGGCCAGTTCCTAGAACAATAGCGGTTAGACATATCTCGCTAGCACTTTCGGTTATAACGCTATGGATAATAGTTTACAACTCAAAAAATATATTCAGACAAATAGTATTGGATAGCTATTCAAAAACAAAACCGATACTCATATCACTCGCTCTGACTACTTTTTGGTTTTATTTTGTGGCAATTTTTGTAAGCCCTGAAACCGAATGGTCGTTAAAAGAGCTAAACGGGCAGTGGCTCATTTCTACAACCTGCTTTTTACTTGGGTTCTCTTTCTTATTTTTTGAAGCAACTACTGCAAAAAGAGTATTTATAATTTTTTTTATAGCTCTTATGGTGCACATTATATACCTAGACTTGAGTGCTTTAAAATTATTTGTAGACAACAATGGGCAGCTACCCTTACGCCTAAATGGATTAACGGAGGGCTGCGACAAGGCTAATTACATAACAAATTGGGCATTAGCATTTGCCTGTGTCGATATGTATTTCAGGGCTACAAAAAAAACCAAAATAATACCCGTAGACAATTTTATTATATTTTGTTGCTTTTTACTAATTTTACTTTCTTCATATTTTGAAACAATGCGCTTTGGCTTTTTGGGTCTATTTGTCACACTTTTTGGTTTCTTGGTTTTATATTTGTTTTTAGGACAAAACAATTTAGGTATAAAAAAATTACTACTAATTGCACCCGTAATTTTACTTATTCTCTCGATATTTGGTTATAACGCAATTAAAGCAGACGAAAGATGGGATAGCCTTATTGACACGATTCCAATTGCACTTGATACTAATACAAATCAAGCTTGGAAAGGTTTCAATACCGGTAAATACGAAATTCCAAAGCTACCAAATGGTGAGTTTGTCAATGAATCAAACTACGACAGAATTGCATGGGCCAAAGAGGGATTCATCCTGATAACCGAAAATCCGTTCGGGATAGGGTACGGGAGAAATGCTTTCGGGCACGGATTAAAAGCCAAATACGGTGAAGGCGGCGGACACTCTCACAGCGGAATTATCGATTTGGGGATCGGAACCGGATTTATTGGGATGGGTCTATGGGTGGTGTTTTTAGCCTCGTTGATGTATTACGGTTTTAGAAGCTTCAAAAAAGACGAGAGCTATTTTGGGATGATTCTACTTTTTATCGTCTCCGGCTTTTTTTTCCGGATGATAGTCGATAGCGTAATCAGGGATCATATGTTAGAGCAGTTTATGTTTTTGGTCGGCCTGCTCCTTGCCCTCTCAATAAAAGAGATTAATGAAAAAAATAGCACTAGCACGGTTTAAATACACCCCGTACGGCGGAGCGGAAAACTACCTAGCGAGGCTAATATCGGCCATGAAAGATCAGGGGATACCGCTTCGTGTATTTTCCACCAACTGGGCCGATAGCGATGCGCCGAGGATAACCTCTCCTAAATTCATGCCATCGTTTATTAGGATACTCAGCTTTGCCTATTTTGCATGCAAACAAAAAAAAAGCGACGAGCTATTGTTTTCATTGGAGAGATTGCCGTGTGCCGACATATACCGTGCCGGCGACGGCGTTCATAGGGCGTGGCTTGACGTGAGGATTCAAAACGGCGAGAGCAAACTAAAAATATTTCTAAATCCGCTACAACTGACATATCTATGGCTTGAGCGGCTTACATTTAAAAATGCAAAAAAAATAATCGCAAACTCCCGTTTTGTAAAAAACGACATAACCGGATACTACGGGATAAATCCAAATAAAATAGAGGTAGTCTACAATGGCGTGCCACAAAACAGACAAAACAAAAAAGCCTCCAAAGAGAGTATCTGCGCCGAATTTGGGTTAAATCCGGATAAAAAAATGATTTTGTTTGCAGGTAGCGGCTTTGCCAGAAAAGGGGGGCTTGAATTTTTAGAGATTTTGTCCTCATTAAAAAGAGACGACTACACTGCCGTCATGGTTGGAAAAGAGAAAAAAATCGGCTTTTACCGTAATTTTACCCAAAAGCACGGCTTAAACGTTATCTTTGCGGGTGCCAGAAAAGATATAGACAGATTCTATGCAGCAGCAGATATATTTTTGTTTCCGACCAGATACGAACCGTTCTCAAATGTATGTTTAGAGGCAATGTCTGGAGGTTGTGCAGTTATCACAACGGCACAAAACGGTGCATCCGAGATTTTGGAAGATAGGTTTGTGATGAAGACCCCAAAAGATATAAACATACTGCCGACAATTCATAAACTACTAGATGATAATGATTTTTTATCGGCTACCAAAGAGTGGAACAAGGCAAAATCGGTTGAATTTAGCGTAGAGCGTAATCTGGTACAGACATTGACTGTTTTGGATGGGTTATGAGGATACTCATAAGACTTCCGAACTGGTTGGGCGACGGCGTAATGGCTACTCCGGCTATAGAGAGCCTAAAAACTTCGTATCCGGAAGCTGTTTTTACCCTTGTCGGAACACCTGCCGCTCTATCTCTTTTTGAGAATGACGGCAGAATAGAACGGCTTGTTACGGACGAGAGTAAAAAGTCAAAAAGTCGAATACTTTGGATCTATAAAACCGCAAAAAGCCTTGGTGTCTTTGATATGG
Source organism: uncultured Helicobacteraceae bacterium (assembly GCA_937973585.1). Lineage (GTDB taxonomy): Bacteria > Campylobacterota > Campylobacteria > Campylobacterales > UBA6016 > UBA6016. Next base: position 11,437 of record CALJKN010000037.1, on the reverse strand, counting down.
CGATTACGCTCCAAAACTCGCTTTTATCGGCTCTGCTCTTATATTTTACCGGCTCAAAGGTGCGTATCGGCTACGCTAGAGAGTTTCGATCCCTATTTCTCACCCATAGTCCAAAAGAAAACAAAAAAAAGCATCAGGTTTTGCGGTATTTGGAACTCATAAAACCTTTTTGTGCCGTATTAACAGAGCGGCTCCATATCACCTCAAATGTAGCAAAAAAAAACCTATGCGTCATAAATCCCGGAGCCGCATACGGTGAGGCAAAGAGGTGGAGCGCAAAGGGGTTTGGCGAGGTAGCGGTAAAACTCTCAACAGAGTACGATATAGCAATAGTCGGAGCGCCAAACGAAACAGATATAGGCACCGAGGTAGAAGATATCATAAAGCAACACGGCATAACAAACTACCAAAACAGCGTCGGCAAAACCTCGATGAGGGAACTAATAGACCTGATAGCATCGGCAAAGCTATTTATAACAAATGACAGCGGCCCCATGCATATTGCCGCCGCATTTGCTATTCCTACGGTTGCGATTTTTGGTTCAACCGACGAAAATGAAACATCGGCATGGGGGAATCCAAATTATTACGTCGTAAAAACAGAATTGGATTGTAGGCCTTGTAAAAAAAGAGTTTGCCCACTAAAGCACCATAATTGTATGAAACTTATTACGGTAACCGATGTTTTAAAAGCGTCGGAAGCGATAAAAAGTAAATAATTTTTTAACAATATAATTTATTTAGAATATAAAAGTTTCAAATATCTTATAAGTGTTTATTAAGCTTTTATGACGCATAATTGGTTACCATTGCAACTTTAAACAAATATAAATAAGGATGTTACAAAAATGAGTAAAAAAGGTTTTACCCTAATAGAGCTTGTGTTCGTAATAGTCATTTTGGGTATTTTGGCTGCCGTAGCAGTACCGAAGCTTGCGGGGATAGACGATGATGCAAAAATGGCTGCCGACAAAGCCGGAATATCCGCTATTAGAACGGGTATACAAGGGATAAAATCAAAAATCATACTCTCTCCATCGACATCCATAAGTATAAATGTTGTGAAAGCAGACGGCGGAGACTATAATGTTACCCTGACTAAAAACGGTGGCAATGCCGCCGGAACAACGAACGGCAATCCAAATGCCCTCAGCACAGACGGCTCGTCGCCTTCTTACGGGGCAGACGGAACAGACGGGACATTGGCTTTGGTGATAGACCCGTCCGGCAGAACAAGCTGGAAGACCGAAGCAAGCGGAACAAACACAAAAATAACATCGAAATCAACCGGATGTTTTGCAACGTATTATCCGGCTACAGGGGTTATCTCAGAGCTTCAATGCCCCTCAAAATAGGGATAAAAGAGTATTTTTAGGTTATAATTCGGGTAATTTAATAAAAAACCTAAGGATTGTTAGCCATGAAGAGATATACGTTAGCGTTAACGGCTCTTGCAACATTCGCATTTGCCGATAACTATATGAGTGAAGCGGTACAAAAAGGGGGCACCCTATCCATCAATGCCGATACGGCGGCTCCAAAGCAAAAAAAATATGAGGCAGAGTCACTCCCTCCGATGCCGCCTATGGCATCATCCTCTCCCGTAGAGATACATCAATCCGCATCTCCGGCTCCAAAAATGGTTAAAATGACTCATGCCCAGGCCAAAAAGACAAAAAAACCCGCAAAGATGCACAAAAGTAAAAAAGCAAAAAAATACCCAAAAAAAGCTACTAAAAAAGCAAAAAAACAACAATAAAAGCTGCCTAGATCATGCGACAACTCCTAACCTCCAGAATAACCGTATTGGTTTTGTCGCTATCGATCCTTAGACTAATTGCCTCCCCTTTTTTCGGCTATGGGGTCGATGAGGCTCACTATGTCTTATATGCGAAAAATCTAGCGCTTAGCTATTTTGACCATCCTCCGCTAGTAGGTTGGACACACTCCGTCTTTTCGGCTTTTATCCAAAACGAATTTGCGGCCAGAGTTCCCGCTATTTTGCTTGGCGCTCTCAACTCATTTTTGATATATGACCTTCTCAAAGAAAAAGACAAAAACGGCGCTTTTTTGGCTGTAATCGCTTTAAACGGCTCACTTACTATAGGGGTGCTATTTTTAACCCTAATGCCGGATTCCCTGCTTATCACCATGATGCTTTTACTCCTTTATGCCGTTAAGCGGCTAGAGGGTGAAAAAACATTTTTAAACTATCTTTATATCGGTCTCATACTTGGAGTTGCCGGACTCTCCAAATATACCGCCGTCTTACTCGTACCGGCTTTGTTTGCATATATCGCCTACAAAAAAAGGTACGATATCATCTTTAATTCCAAAACACTCGTTAGTATTTTGGTGTCGTGCATAGTCGTCTCGCCTGTTTTGATCTGGAATATACAAAACGATTTTGCCTCTTTCGCATTTCAGGCCTCGCACGTATCCGGCGGCGATAAGATTGATATAAAAACGTTTTTTACCTCACTCGGAAGACAGGCCGCAACATATAATCCGGCTCTTTTTTTGATAGCTTTTTTCGGCCTATACAAAGCGGCTAAAAATCGGGAGTTTTTACTTCCTCTTTGCATAGGGGTTGCCGTTGTTTTGTTTATGTTTTACTCACAATCAAAGCAGGTTGCACTGCCTCACTGGATAAGCCCGTTTTTTGTATTATTTATCCCAATCGGAACGCTTTATCTATACAAAACAGCACCAAAAACTACCAAATATATCGTATACATCTCACTAGCTATTGCCGTTTTGATACATCTGGAACTAATCTTTAAGATCGGAAAATTTCCTGACTACAAATCACCTTTTAGGGATATAGCGGGGTGGGATAACGGATCAAAAATTGGAGCCAACATAGCAAAACAAAGATGTGCAGACGGGCTAGCCGTAACAAACTGGAGCGAAGCCAGCAGGGTTATCCTCTATTCCGAATTTCCGGTATTTTTGCTTGATAGCAGGGTAGATCAGTTTGATATGTGGCAAAAAGAGTCCCCGGAGGGTAAAAATCTACTATTTATAAACCCTAAAACTTTTTACAGGGATATAAACGGCTCATACAGATGTGACGAGATAATTCCGGCCGGACGCTACGATGAGACGATAAACGGCGGGATAGTAGACTCCTTTTCGTATGAGCTATGCATAAATTATCAAGGGATCAGATGATAGGTAAAAAGCTAATCGGCTCCGCCGTCATAGTAGCGTTTTTTTTGATTTTATCGTATCTGTATCTGGATAGAGGCGTAGCCGATTTTTTTGCCGCCAACGATACGCTTTCGCCTTTTTTTGAGTTTATCACAAAACTCGGCGTATCAAAATGGTATCTTTTCGGCTTTGCTGCTATGTTTTTAATCTTTAGGTTTTTATTTAGGCTAAAGACGGTCGGGAACAGGTTTTTGTATCTGTTTTTTGCGATAGCGGGGAGCGGTCTAATCGTAGATATACTAAAATTTATTTTTGGAAGGTCGAGGCCAAAGCTCTATCTGGAGCAGGGGATCTACGGATTTCACTTTTTCGGAACCGAACATTTATATTTTTCGTTTCCGTCAGGCCATTCAGCGACCGCTTTTTCTTTGGCCGTCGGGATTACGACACTATTCCCCAGATACGCATACATCGCCTTATCTATTGCCGCACTTGTAGCATTTAGTAGGATGGCGGTAGATGCACACTACCTCTCCGATATAGTAGCCGGAAGCTATATAGGGGCGGTTTTTGCTATATGGGTCAAAGAGAAAATGATTTTTAGAGGGATTAGTATTTGAAAGCGCCAAAACATGTAGCAATCATCATGGACGGAAACGGCAGGTGGGCAAAAGAGCGTGGAAAAATACGGACAAAAGGGCACGAAAAAGGGGCTGAAGTCGTAAGAGCGATCACGGAATCCGCCATAAAAGCCGATGTAAAATATATTACGCTTTATGCATTCAGTACCGAAAACTGGTCTAGGCCGAAATCGGAAGTTGATTTTTTGATGAAGCTTTTGGAGAAATACCTCGACAAAGAGACCCCTTTTTATGCTAAGCACGAGGTTAAATTTAAAACCGTAGGCGACATCTCAAAATTCTCTCCTGCGCTCATAAAACGGATAGAGTCGGTCAAAGAGGCAACAAAAAAACATAAAAAACTAACGCAAATACTAGCAATAAACTACGGCTCAAAAGATGAAATAATCAGAGCGGCAAATACTCTAGTCTCGCAAGACAAAGAGATAACGGAGGATACTCTAACGGCTGCCCTCGATACCGGAGGGGTTCCAAGCGTCGATATGCTAATCAGAACAGGCGGCGAAAAAAGGCTCTCAAACTTTCTACTATGGCAATCTGCATATGCGGAACTATTTTTTACCAAAACACTTTGGCCGGACTTCGGAGAGGAAGAGTTTTTCGGTATGATTGAGGAGTTCAAAAATAGGGAGCGGAGGTTCGGAAAGATATGATACTTTTTGCCTGTCTGCTGGGGGTCGTATTCGGCTCTTTTTTAAATGTCCTAATCAGCAGAGTCCCGAAAGGGGAGAGTATCGTCAGACCCGCATCACATTGTCCGGTATGCAAAAACCAGATAAAGTGGTATCATAATATTCCGGTCGTATCGTATATTGTGTTGCGCGGTAGATGTGCCGACTGCAATGCCCCAATCGAAAAAACCTATATCATTGTGGAGATCCTCTCAGGGGCTATATTTGTAGCGGTATTTTTAAAATCTCCAAATATTTTTTATGCCGTCAGCGTATCTCTCACTTTTTCGCTACTGCTAGCCCTCTCTGTAATCGACATCAAACTAAAAGAGGTTCCTGATTCTATTAATTTAGCAGCGTTTTTGACAGCACTTTCCTCTGCATTTTTCTTTGCCCCGATGCCGATGTTTGTCAATCTAATCAACCTACTTGAATACGCAAAATCGGCATTTTTGTTGGCCGGTTTTTTTGTAATGCTTAGATTCTCCCTCTCGTACGCCCTAAAAAAAGAGAGTTTGGGCGAAGCCGATATCATAGTAGCGGCGACCCTCGGCGGGATACTCGGGAGCATGTACGGCTTTTTTGCCATCTTCATCGGAGCCGTTATATCGCTAATCCCTGCAATCATAGGACGCAAAAAAGGAAATGCCGAAATAGCATTTGTCCCTTATTTGGCAATGGGCGGTTTTTTGGTTTTTATGTTCAAAGAGCAGCTTTGGTTTATGAGATAGTGTATGAAAAGGGTCGAGTCTTATATTTTTAAAAACTTTTTAGTCTCTTTTTGGCCGTTGTTTTTGACACTTTTTGCCATATCTTCTCTGATTATGGCGATCAGGCTTGCCGATTTAACAAAAATTGCAAACGTAGACTTTATAGATTTTATCTCCCTTTATATGTTTGCAACCCCGCAACTGATTTTTTATACCCTCCCGATATCGTTTTTTATAGCGTTTGGCCTCTCGTTTTCAAAAGCCTCTTTCGATAGGGAGCTAGTCGCCGTATTTGCCCTCGGCACATCCAAAGAGGCCGTTTTGAAGCCGATATTTAAAGCGGCTCTATTTTGCTCGTCGGTTTTACTATTTGTAGGCTATTTTTTACACCCATACTCTACGGGTGTTGCAAAAAATTTTATAGAGTACAAAAAAACCTCAAAAGAGCTCAATATCAGGCCAACCGAAGTCGGGCAAAAATTTGGAAACTGGCTTGTATTTGCCTCTGGGGCAACCGATAAAAAATTTGACGATATAGTCCTTTTCTCTACCGGTGAGTCCCCTATGGATACCGAAAAAAAACAGGATATGAACGGCTCTACGATAATATTGGCCGATTCTGCCGTAATCTCAAACGAGAGGTTCGGCTCGCTAAACCTTATGGGTGGCAAATCGTACAGAATAGAGGATGCAAACAGAGTAAAAACGCTTTCGTTTGACGAGATGAGACTAAAACCAAAGCCGTCAAACGGAGGCTTTGAGGAGGGGGGCGTAGCGGCCTACTGGGCTCAGGCGATGAGTGACAAAAAAAGGGCAAAAGATTTTGCAGATGTATTTTTGACCGCTATGTTTCCGCTTTTGGCCATATTTTTTATTCCGGCGATAGGGATCAAAAATCCCAGATACCAAAAAAACAGAGCCGCTTTTTTACTTATTGCCGTAACGGCGATGTTTTACGTCTCTTTGCTATCGGTCAATCAAGCGATAACCTACTACGGCATAGCGGTTTTGGCTCCTCTTTGGTTTTTTGCAGGATACTTTTTTTACAAAAAGAGCGAAGCGGTCAGGTTTTGAGATTAGTTGCGATAACCTCGTACGACGGCTCAAGGTTTTTTGGACTCCAGACACAACAAGGGGCGGCAGTCACCGTCATGGAGAGCTTTGAGAGGGCTCTCGCAAAATGTGGGATTTTTCAAAAAGCGGTTTATGCTGGGCGTACCGATACCGGAGTCCATGCGACATATCAGCCGATAGCTTTTGACATAGATGACTTCTGGGCGAAAAAGTTAGAGGCATACGGCGGCGAAATACTACTAAAGACATTAAACTCAAAACTTCCTGACTCAATTAAAATCAAAAAACTATATGAAGCGAGTAGCGATTTTCACCCTAGATTTGATGCCGTTTGGCGAAAATATAGATATATCGTGAGCCTTAACAAAAAAAACCCTTTTTTGGCAGATTACGTCACATACATAGAAGAGAAGCCGAATATAAAGAAATTAAAAAATGGTATGTCGCTATTTGTCGGAACACATGACTTTGCTATGTTTAGAAAAAAAGGGAGCGACGAGAAAACGACGGTCAGAATAATCAAAAATGCAAACGTATACGAAAAGAACGGATTTTTGATTTTTGTATTTGTCGGCAACGGCTTTTTGAGGAGCCAGATTAGATTATCGGTAAACGCAGTCTTGCAAGTAGGGCTTGGGGGGCTAGAGATACCAGAGCTAAATGAGCAGATAGAAAATAAGCGTCAACACATCACAAAACCGGCCTTGCCGAACGGCCTTTACCTCTGTGGCGTCTCCTACGGAAAGCCGCTAAAGCGAATCGGCTAAATATCAAATTCGGTCATCAAAACGGCACACCAAACTAAAAAAGTAAATACTACCGAGACCAGAACACCTGCAGCAGCGGCATCTTTTGCCATTTTTGCCCTCTCGTCGTACTCTCTCGTGACCAAATCCACCGCACGCTCTATGGCACTATTAAACACCTCGGCTATAATAATCGGAAACATTGAGAAAAAGAGTATAGCTTTTGAGAAACTACTAATATCTAAAAGGGCTATAAAAACCGTCGCACCGAAAAAAAGAGCTACCTCTATCTGAAGCGGAGTCTCGTTTTTCAAAACCTCCAAAAACCCCTCGATAGCGTGGCTCGTGTTTTTTACTATGTTAAATCTCTTGTTTGCCATAGACCCTCTTTTTTGGACATTACCCTTATTTTACCTTTGTATAATATAATTTTAGCCGATGTTTCAAGGTCTTTTAATTATTTTTTGCTTTTTGATAATCGGCTATGCGATGAAGCTCGCAAAAAAAGATTACTCTGAACAGTTGATGCATTTTTGCATCAATATCGCTTTTCCCGCTCTAGTAATACACAAACTCTATCCGCTGAAATTATCCGTTGCCGACTTGCTCATTGTCCCCATTGCCGTTTTGTCTATTTTTATCGGATTTTTATTTGGATTTTTATTTAGCAGTATTTTAAAAACCAAAAGAGAGACCACCGCCGTAATAATTATGGCTTCCGGACTCGGAAATACATCTTTTGTTGGATTTCCGTTTGTAGAGGCGCTATTTGGTTCAAACTCACTCGGATACGCTCTTATATTTGATCAGTTCGGCAGTTTTCTGACCCTATCTTTGGCAGGCTCCATGATAGCCGCCTGGGGGGCACAAAAAACCAGTAGCACCGGAAAGCTGATAAAATCATTCATACTATTTCCACCTTTCTTGGCTATTATGGCTGCCATTTTTCTAAAAATATTTGTTTTACCGGAGTTTTTTCTATCCGGAGTTGAAAAACTATCGGCCGTACTGCTCCCGATAGTTACGATTGCCGTCGGCATGAAGATAGATATCAGGCATATAAAACAAACGATGACATCGACATCTATGATTTTAGTCTCAAAGATGCTTGTCGTGCCGCTGTTTATATATATTTTACTTTTACCGTTTGGGGTTTTAGACAAAGAACCTTTTAGGGTTGCGCTAATAGAATCGGCCATGCCACCCATGGTTATGGTGGTAGTATTTGCTAGCAGATACGGGCTGGACAAAGAGCTTGCAGTTTCAGCAGTAGCACTTGGGATATTTATCTCTTTTGCAACTATGCCGATCTTATATTTTATGATTTAAAGGTTTTTGGTTATGGGTATATTTGAAGCGGTTATGTTAGGGGTTCTGGAGGGGCTAACGGAGTTTTTGCCAATATCCTCCACAGGACATCTGATTTTAGCATCAAAGCTTTTGGGTATCGAACAGACGGACGTGCACAAAACGTTTGAGGTCTCCATACAGCTGGGTTCTATTATGGCCGTGATTTTTTTGTACTTTAAAAAACTCCTCTCGGATACGGTGCTTATCAAAAAACTTGCCGTTGCATTTTTACCGACAGGGGTTCTAGGATTTTTGCTCTATAAACACATAAAAGCCCTATTTGTACCGGAGACGGTAGCCTTTATGCTGATTATCGGCGGACTTGTTTTTATAGCGATAGAGTATTTCTATAAAAACAAAGAGCATAGCGTTCATTCGATTGATACGATTAGCTATAAACAGGCATTACTGATCGGATTTGCCCAATCGCTCTCAATGGTTCCCGGAACCAGTAGATCGGGGGCTACAATCATAGGGGGGCTACTCTCCGGACTGGATAGAAAGACAGCCGTTGAGTTCTCATTTTTACTTGCCGTTCCTACAATGATTATAGCAACCGGATACGATATAGTAAAAAACTTCTCGTCATTTGACCCCTCTGACGTATCAAATCTGGCGGTCGGTTTTATTAGCGCATTTATCGTTGCGCTTGTCGCCATCAAATGGTTTTTAAAATTCGTAGCAAAATTTAATTTTATTCCGTTTGCAGTTTATCGTATAGCCCTAGGGGTTATATTTTTATATGTTTTGTTTTAGTATAGCATAAGCGAAAAAGGAGACGGTCGTGAGCGAGGAGACCAAAAAGTTAAGTCAGCAAGACGAAATAGAGCTTGTAAAAGATATAGTCAGACGTGGAATATATATAAGCCTGCACCTAAAAGAGGCGAAAGAGCTGTTTGACCCTCTAAAAATGGATATGCTCTCATACCACAACATAACAGTCTCCGATATCGTAAAAACACCCGTCTCTTTTATTATAGAAGAGGTAAAGACAAAGAGCTATGTCCAATACAACTCCAGAGCAATGAGGGTTCGGTATCTGGCCAACTCTATAGATGTTTTGGAGTCTATGTTTGCGACTCTCGACAGTATGAAGCTAGAGCTAGATATTAAGGTCTATGAGGTTTTGAGGAAAAAGGCAGGGGATGTAAAAGCACTTGTCTCCAAAAACAAAGACAAAGAGATCAACTTTCCCGGTGCGGTTTTCTCAAAACTAGGCTAAGGTCATTTGGTTATTAGGGGGAAATACCTGTAAAACCAAGATCCAAAGACCGCACTCCACAAGAATCCGGCAATAACCGCAAATGACGGCTCCAAAACCCCGAAAAGCCTAATGGCTACGACAAGCTCAAACAACACAAACAAAATAACGGTAATCCTATCGGCTTCTATCTTGTTATTTGAGTGTCCGAGGGCGACTCTGCTCGCAAACCCTATCATCATCGTTCCGATAAATCCGGCTCCAAACGAATGTACGCCCGCCACATACAATGCACTGCTCCCCGTAACGCCCGATAGAGCAACAAACACAGCCCCGGCAAAAAACCAAAACCATCCGACCGCCAAAATAGAGAGTATCGGAGGGGCTTTTTTGAGGATAAATCTGTTGTCAAAAATCAGCTTTGCAGCAAAACAAAAAATCCAAACTCCGGCCAAAGCCGTTAGCCACGACAACGACAAACTCCTAGATAACGCCAATAAAACTATGGCCGATGCTATATTGCCCGTTATGTAACCTCTTTTGTTTTGGTCGCTAACACTAAAATAGATAGCATAAAAATTCAAAACCATTTTTTGCGCAACGGCAAAGACAACCCCGACGGCAAACGGATAAAAGGCTATATTTTCGGCAATGGTTGAGATTTGCGGAAAAAAAATAGATAGTGCGAACAAGGCGGAGGCCAATGGGCCAAACGAAAAACAAAACAACATCCAAAACGGGTCGCTCTTGTGTATAACGTTTGACTCTCTGTATTTTTTGGCATAGATATACACGCCGTATAGTTGAGCGCAAAAAACAACAATATACCCCAAAAAAAGCAGAGCAGACGAGACAAAAAACCCAATCTGTACAATTACGGTGCCGACCGTCAACGTATAAAAAATACGCATATACTCGGTTTGCGAAAACGGCATTGAGAGCAAAAATCTATACAGAACCGTCGTCAAAAATCCGAAAAATAGATACGTAGGCATCAACAGGGCGATATTTGATATATGAAAAACCCTCACATCGATATTCAGATCCCCCATTAGCCCAAATACCGTAACAAGCATAGAATAAACAGCCACAAGTATGCCGCCGATAAAAAAAGGTTGATGCGGCTTTGCGACTAACGATTTGAGCCGTCTTTTTAGTTGTGATTCAGTGAAGTCTAAAGTATTATCCATTTTATATAACCTATTTTTTTGGCAAAACTCTACCCAAAAAACTAAACCTAAAACATGACGGGGGTCAATTATGATGAAATTGACTTTTGTAACTAAAATTTGATACTATAAACCATATGGCAAAGCACAATAAACTTTTTGAAAAATTTACAAAAATTCCACCGTTAAAAGACTTAAGCTTTAACGAACTAGAAACGCTTTTGACGCATTTGGGATTTGAGAAGACAGAGGGTAGCGGCTCAAGGATAAAATTTATCCACAAAGACAAAAATCTGGTAATCAGTCTACACAAACCGCACCCGTCAAACATACTCAAAGAGTACATCGTAAAACAAATTCAGGAAGTTTTGAAAGGATTTAAAGATGGAAACGCTTAGTTACAAAGGCTATATCGGCTCTTTGCACTACTCAAAAAAGGATAAAACTTTTTGGGGCAAGATAGAGATGATACGCTCGCTAGTTACATTTGAGGCGGATAATGCGGCAGAGCTAGAAAATGCTTTTCAAGAAGCCGTGGATGATTATCTAGCAACTTGCAAAGAACAGGGAATAGCGCCCGAAAAGCCGTTCAAAGGGGTGTTCAATATCAGAATACAACCCGAACTTCACAAGGCGGCATACGAAGAGGCGCTGAAAGAGGGTATATCGCTAAATAAATTTGTGGAGAGCAGTATCGCTAATGCGCTTTTGTCGCATGGGGC
>CALJKN010000036.1 GCA_937973585.1 uncultured Helicobacteraceae bacterium | reverse complement strand
TACACGACGCTCTTCCGATCTTGGCACCGGCAAAATCAAGTGTTCCGCTAGATTTATAGCTACCACCTTGCCTTTGGACAAAGCTCTGTGTGGAGCCGACAGCATATCTGGTAACATTATTTTCACTTACCGATCCAAATCCAAATGAATAATCATATCCACCTCCGGCAGGGTTAAAAATTCTGTTAATATGGGCAACTCTTCCAGTTGCGAAATTGCCGTAAGATTGCGCCCCCAAAGCAATACCTTCAACCGATGGACCACCTATGTTGGCGTAGTTGACATCGATATATCTATATACCCCAGATGGCGGTAGCGCCAAAAACGGTGTCGGCTGAGGAGTAGTCGACAAGGCTGCGGTCACGGTTGTTGGAAGACTACTTATTATGGCCTGAACAACTTTTTTCTCTTCTTCCGTTAATTTCCCGTACAAGTCCTGAAGCTTGTTAACGTTTACATCTACCACTGCATCGTTTTTAACATCTGCCACATTCGACAATATAGTATTGAGCACTTTTTCGGCACCAACGCTGTCCAAAACAACCACCGGAGTCTTCCCACCATCTTCATTACCAAGACTTTGAAGAACCGTTTTTAGGTTAGCTTCCGTAGATTTTTCAAGTTGTTTTAGCTCTGTCGGACTATACATTCTAGGAGGCTCTATTTGACCCCCTTTGGATGTTGTCATTTGTCCGGATTTGATTATTATGATTACAGGCTCTTGCTGCTGTTGTTGTTGTTGCGCAGGGGCTACGGGTGCTCCAGACACCGGTGGTGCCATAGGGGCAGTTTTCGGGACAGCGGTTATTGTCCCTTTTGTACAGGCATATGTCTCTACTCCTGCCGCAGAGATAATAATGAGTCTTGTCCCCCTAATCCCTATCGTAGCAGTCTTAGTCTCTACTTTGAATTTATCGGGAGCAAGTTTTCCTATCTTTCCGGTTATTGCCTTAAAAGCTCCGTCTCCGGCTTTAAATTTAGCGCTTGGATTTTTATCGTCGTTTATATACTCGTCTATACCAAAAGAGGAGTTAGGGCCGACCGTTATAACGGTCTGGTCGGCAAAGACAAGCTGAGCATTCGAGGATGCTTTTGATTTTACGGTATCTTTTTGATTTAGCTCTACCCCGGCTTTTGCCTCTATAGTTTTGCCGCCTCTCTCTATACTTACCTGACCGTTAACGGCAGTAATCTTGCCTATAGAGGCAAAAAGAGAGATGGAACATAGAACAAGTAAGGCTATGAGCCTATTTAAAAAGCCTAGATTGTAACTCTTCATTGCTGGCTCCTTTTTTGAAATAGATTAGAAATTATAAATATAACTTACTCCAAGCGTATGCTTGTTGTAATTTAAGTTGTCAAAATTAGACTCATTTTGACTATAGCCGTATGATGCGCCTACGATTGAGTTTTTGTACCATGTTTTATAAATCGCCGCATTAAAAGATTTATTGAGTTCTTTTTTCGGCGAATCAAACATTACATCTGTTTCCGGATATGATGTCTGTCTTATTGAGGCAGAGAATGTAGCATCCAATCCCGCCGCTATAGGTCTATAGTAGTCTACCTTTAAAGTTTTAGAAGTATTTGTAATATCGGTTCTGCCTTCGGCCCCAACGCCGATAGAGTTTTCATTGTAAGTCTCAAACTCTTTTGAGAGGGTAATCCCTATAGAGGCTATCGCCCCTGTTGCGGCATACCCTTTTTTTAGTGACAACGAAGCATCTTCGTACAGTGACGCCCTATTCCACCTATCATACGGATAGTATTTCTTTTTAAGATTGACCCCTCCATCGATTGCATAGTTGTTCGGCAAACGATAAGTTGCTTTAGGGGCAACTCCAAGACTTGACATGTATTGATTTTGGGCATAATTTAACGTATCATATGTGGCATATATCGCAAAATCTGTTTTTTCACCCCTGTATGCAGGGCCTGCATTCAACGCCAAATACCTAACATTCGCCCCTGCCTCTTTTTTGTATAGTTGCGTATATACAGCGCCGCCGTCTTGCCAATACCAACCGCCTGATTCTCCGAAATCATAAATATGATTTAATGAGAGCGCAGCCGTGCCGGATATATCTTTTTTCTTGTCATCTCCAGGAAGAGTGAGACCCGATGGAAGAGTAAAGTCTTTATTTCCAATCCCGTTGTTAACATTCGTATCCAATCCAAGACCCAAAACCAAAGAGCCGTTTATAAAATGCTTTTTCTTTGTTGCCTCAATCATTGAAAGATATACCTGAATCTGCTTTTTTACCTGCTCAGGCAGGTCATATTCTAAGGCTGTCCTAAATTCAGTCTCGGCAGAATCAAACTCTTTTTCTTCAAAATATACACGACCCATCTCAAGACGGCTTCGGATATGGTTCGGCTCAACAATCAAAACTCTCTCAAAAGCAGCTAATGCCTCGTCGTATCTTTTGGTCTCAAACGCCGACAATCCAAGATAAAAATTTATCCTACTATCATCAGGCCTAACGTCGAAAAGTCTTAAGAATCTCTTATATGCCTCTTCATAATCTTTATTATTAAAAATATTTACCGCTTCATCGTATTTTTTAAGAGTGGCTATAGCCTCTTTGGTTGTCTTAATATCAGTGGCTGCATACAACATAGAGTGTCCGCACCCTATAACCAAAGCCGCCGCTATAATTTTTGAAAATCTCATCTTTGCCCCCTTATTTAGACATCTTTAAATCTGTCTCTTACCTCTAATATTCTATCAAGATTTTTGAAAAATGTATCAACTATTTTTGGATCAAAGTGCTCCCCTTTTTCACGATTAAAAAGCTCAAAAATCTTCTCGAGTTCCCATGCTTTTTTATAGCATCTATCACTCCCCAATGCGTCAAACACATCCGCCAATGCCGTAATCCGACCAAATATATGGATATCTTCTCCAGCTAGCCCCCTCGGATATCCCCTTCCGTTAAATTTTTCATGATGTTCGTAGGCTACGGTAGCAGCCGCCGATATGATTCTTCTTTTTGAGTGCCTCAAAATCTCGTATCCCATCGTCGTATGGGTCTTCATAATCTCAAACTCTTCATCTGTTAACTTGCCGGGCTTTTTTAGTATTGCATCTTCAATAGCAACTTTGCCGATATCATGCATCGGTGATGCCATTCTGAGCAGATCTGATGTAGTATCGTCAAGCCCGCATCCTTGTGCCAGTATATACGAATACTCGGCAACCCTTTTTACATGGTTTCCGGTCTCCTTTGAACGAAATTCGCCGGCCTCACCCATCGTAAAGATAACCTCTTTTTGGGTGTCCTCTATCTCTTTGTGTAAATTCGCCAACTCAACCGTATTGCCGATGTATGACGACACAAGCTTTAGTTTTGCCACGTCTGCATCATTGAAATCATCTTTTGAAGCGAGCTTATTGATAGTCTGCAAAGCACCGATAATCTCGTTTTCGCTGTTTTTTATCGGAATCGCAAGTATCGATTTTGTCCTATATCCGGTTTTTCTATCAACCTCCTGATTAAACCTAGAATCGGAATAAGGGTCGTTGGAAACGACTATCTCTCCGTTTTTATACACGAAACCGACTATGCCTGCGGAGTTAGGTATCGTTATCGGCCCCATTCCGTGCGCTACTTTTGTCCACAGAGTACTATTTGCCTCATCGCTCATCCATATCGTAGCTCTGTCGGCGGCGCTAAACTCCCTTGCCATCTCCGCCAACGTTACAAGCATCTGCTCCGGCTCCCTTTGATCGGCTACAAAAGCGGCATATTTTAGGATTGAACCGAGGGTATTTTGGGAGGAGACAAAGTTTAGGGGGGCGCTTGCAATTTTCAAAATATACAAAAAAGCTTTCTCATCAAAACTTTCAGCCGGCTCAAAAAATGCAAAAACCTCCTCCCCTTGCTCCAAAACTTTAAATCTGCAAAGATGAATTTTTTGCGACTCAAAACAGACACCGAGATTTGCCAAAAAAACAAAACAACTCTGCAACTCGTCTATTTTTTCCATCTCAAACTCTCTGAGCTGTTTTAGCTCCTCTTGGGTTATATGCTCATTGCCTTCCGGATATGCCACATCCCCTTTGGATCTAAAAACCAAAAATTTAACGCTTCTGCAGATATCGGAGCCGATTAGGTACTCACATAGATTGTCAAATATCTCTTGGTAACTTTTTGAGGCTGTAATTTTATAGACGGCATCCAGCAATACAAGGCTCATAGGCACCCCTTTACTACGATAATCCTATATAATATATCGTCTTCATTAGTTAAAACATAATCTAACATTTGTTTTTCTCGTTTTTTATTAAAATTTTATCTTTATAGGCTAAAATCGTCAACTATTAAAGAAAAGAATACGGCAAAAGCAAAACAAAGGGATACAGAGTGTTACAAGATAAAAGATTTGACCCAAAAAAACTTGCCGCATACGGTTCGGTAAAAAAGTTTGGATCCGGTGAATCGGTTGTATATGAGGGCGACGTAGGCGATGAAATGTATATTATTTTACAGGGAAAAGCCTATGTGGAGATCGGCAATATAACGGTCGGGGAGCTAAATGCGGGTGATTTTTTCGGCGAGATGAGCCTTATAGACGGCTCCCCTAGAAGCGCTACGATAACGGCCGCCGATACGCTACTGCTATTTGCGATCAATGAGAAAAACTTTGAGAGAATCATAGCATGGGAGCCTCTTGTGGCTGTTAGAATAATGAAAAGCCTCTCAAGGAGGCTAAGAGAGCTAAACGAAGAGATCAAAAACGCCTTTTCTCAGGGCTAACATTTTTTCTCCCACTCATAGGCGCTTTTGCAGATAAACTCCAAATTATCGTATTTCGGTTTCCAGTTTAGATGTTTTAATATTTTTGAGTTTACCGATATGAGAGATGACGGGTCTCCTGCCCTCCTCTCCCCCTCTACCACTTTAAAATCGATACCGCTCGCTTTTTTGACGTTTTCTATAACCTCTTTTACACTAAAGCCCCTGCCGTATCCGCAGTTAAATATATCACTTTCGCCGCCGTTATCCAGATACTCTAGGGCGGACAGATGCGCAGATGCCAAATCCTCAACATGGATATAATCCCTGATGCACGTACCGTCTTTTGTCGGATAATCAGTTCCGAATACGGATATAAAATCTCTTTTGCCGCATGCAGTCTCCGAGGCCACCTTGATTAGGTGGGTAGCATTTGGGAATCTCTGCCCGATTCTACCGTCAGCAGAAGCCCCCGCAACGTTAAAATATCGCAAAATAACAAACTTAAACCCTTTATGCGCTGTGCCGGAATCCCTTATCACCCGCTCGCTCATAAGCTTGCTGTGTCCGTAAGGATTAATAGGAAATGTCTCACTATCCTCGGTTACGCTCTCACTTTTTGGCTCTCCGTAAACTGCTGCCGTAGATGAGAAAACAAAATATTTAACACCGCTATTTACGGCCGCTTTTATCAGGTTTGATGTGTTCGCCGTATTATTGAGATAGTATTTTAGTGGGTTTGTGACAGATTCCGGAACCACGATACTGGCTGCAAAATGAATTATTGCGTCAAATTTTTCGGTTGCCAAAAAATTCTCCACAAACCCAAAATCCGACAAATCGCCTACAACAAGTTTGCCGAATAGTACCGAATCTTTAAAACCGGTAGATAGATTATCAAGCACCGTAATATCAAATTTTCCGCTCTCGCCCAACTGTTTTACCGTATGACTTCCGATATATCCAGCCCCACCGGTTACTAAAACTTTCATAAACCACCTTTATTAAAATTTAACCATCTGATTAATTCTCAAATTTTGAGCTAAGCCCAAAATTAGGTCTTCAGCGTGATGGCTCTCGCAACTAGTTGCTCTTTTTGAGGCCTCTATTTAATCAGAGGTCTCAATTTATTAAATTCCTATACTTTAATATGGATACTTCCGGCAAAAACTCTTTTAGGCCGTCTTTAGCCGACTCTTTGTATCTCTCACGAGTCACGTCTTCATCTATAATCTTTTGCATCCCCAAAGAGAGATACATAGGGGTGTCCAGTGAGACCAAAATACCGTGTTCTGCTTTTTCAATCCCGCTAAAAAGCATCTCGTCATCCCCTCCCAGAATCTCTCTGGGGCCGCTATGACAGTCGGTAGCCACTATCGGCAAGCCGCATGCCATTGCCTCCAATAAAACGGTCGGCAACCCCTCAAGCTTTGAGGCCGATACAAAACAGTCGGCGGCTGCAAAATATTTGTACGGATTTTGGCAAAATCCAAAAAATTTTACCCTCTCATGTATCCCGCTCTCTACGGCTAAAAATCTAAGCTCACTTTTTAGTTCGCCGTCACCAAGTATCCAAAGCCTACAAAAGTCCGGAAGCGTCTTGAATGCCTCAAACAAAAACGGGTAGTTTTTGCTCTCCGTAAGCCTTCCTGCCGTGACGAACACAAAACCGTCTCCTCTGTTCTCCAGTTTTTCTTTTGACATTAAGGCGATCGTATCTATATCTAACGGATTATGTACAATCTCCACCTTTTCGTCACTTACCCCGATATTTTGAACCAGATCGTCCTTGATCCCTTTTGATACGGCCACAACCTTATCGGCAAGCATATATGCTGTTTTTAGGAAAAACAAAAACGCTTTCGAGGCAAACCCATCGTCGTAGTATTTTGAAATCGTAGAGTGCTCCGTCGCTATAACGTTTAGATTTTTGCAAAAAAGTTTTGCCATGGCCGCTATGATATTTGGCCTACTCAGAAACGATACAACAGCCGTTATTTTGTTTTGACGACAAAATTTTATAAATGCGACAAACAGTTTTAACGTCGTAAAAAGCTTTTTTAGTTTTGATGTTTTATGGTCATTCTCACCCAAAACTGTTACATTGAGCCCCTTTGTATCATATGCGGTCACGGGACTTACCGTTACAAAAAACATCTCGTAATCGGCTTTTAAACCCTCGTATAGCCCGAGAGCCGCTTTTTCGGCTCCGCCGCCTCCAAGAGAGTAGATAAAAATCGCAACTTTTTTTTTCGAATTAGTCATTAAAAAACAGCTCCGATACAATATTTTGAACACTTTGCCTCGAATCAAAATTTGAAACTATCTTTTTTCTAAAAATATTCAGTTCAAATCTTTGCAGAATCATAGACTCTATTTTGTCTGCCAATTCGTCTTTGTCCCCAGCTTTAAATACAAACTCTTCGGACAAAACAATATGCTTCATATCTCCGGCATCGCTCACTATCGCCGCCTTATCGCATGACATCGCCTCAGCCACCGTAAGACCGAAAGCCTCGCCCAAACTAGGAAGGCAAAAGAGGTCTATACCGTTATAAAACTCTCTCAAGTCATCCAATCTTCCGCACCATACAAACCGATTCGATACATCGGCAAGGATCGCCTTGCAATCATCTTTTATGCCCATATCCCCCTCTCCGGCGGCTACAAAAAAGAGATTTTCGTATTTTGGCAAGAGTGTTGCGGCAGCGGCGGCAAAAAGCGGGTACCCTTTCATTTTGTCGATTCTGGCGGCCATCCCAACCACAAAAGCACTTTGCGGTATTCCAAAACGGTTTCTAAACTCCTCTTTTAATGCCGGAGCCGGAATGAAATGCTCGGTATCAACCCCGTTATATACGACAACCCCTTTTCGCATATCATATCCGGCCTCTTTATGAAAATCGTATGCGGAATGGCTGACACAGATTATTTTGTCGGGATAGCGAGAGAGTTTTTTTTGGAGCCAAAACAAAAGCTCAAAAAACTTTCCGTATGCTTTGTAATCTATAAAAGCGGAGTGAAAAGTCCAGACGAGCTTGAATTTTTTAAACGATAGATATTTTGCCGCTAATGAAAAAAGATTCATCTCCCCTATATGGGCATATACGATATCCGGCTCAAAATTGCCGAGAAGTCCAACGTATGAACCCAAAAAACCCACAATATCAAATCTCCCTTTTTTTTCGAGATTGACATAATATAGGCCATCTATCGCCTCGGCCGTAGGCTCCATAACTCCGCCGTACATCGTCGCCAAACAAACATCAAAACGCTCTTTGTCTATATGCTTGCAAAACTCCAATACCTGTTTTTCTGCCCCTCCGACATCTAACGAACGGATAGCGACCAAAATTTTTATTTTTCTGTTTTTCATCATTGAATTCTTTAATCAATTCTCAAATTTCCGGCAAAGCCGTAAATTAGGTCTTCAGCAGACGGCTCTCGCAACTAGTTGCTCTTTTGGAAAATGAATATTGAGTAGAAGCCTCCATTAACTATTTGGATTGTATTATTTCAAAGAAAAGTCGAATGGATATAAAGTGGATAAGTTAGTAAGTATCATAGTACCGGTCTATAACGTAGAAAAATTCTTGGATAAGTGTATCGAAAGCATCATAAAACAAACCTACAAAAATATTGAAATTTTATGCATCAACGACGGAAGTACCGACGGGTGCAGTGATATTTTGGATAAATGGGGCGACAAAGACGAGAGAGTAAAGGTGATCCACAAGGAAAACGGTGGACTAATCAGCGTTAGAAGACTCGGGGCAAAAACGGCAAACGGTGAATATCTAGCCTTTATCGATTCAGACGACTACGTCAAAGAGGATATGATAGAGCTTCTCCTAAAAAGTGCCCTCGAAGCAAAAAGCGATATAGCCGTTGCCGGATTTGAAACCGTAGATGAAAACGGCAAGCCGCTTCAGACAATAGCCCCAAAATACGGGGTAGTAGACTCCAAAGAGGCTCTCAGGGCGCTTTTGTGTGACGACTTTTTGGAAACCGGACTCTATCCGGTTTGGAATAAACTATACAAAACATCACTATTTGATGCGCTCTCTTTCCCGTCCGGCATTTTTAATCTTGGAGAGGATCAATACCTAAATCTACTGCTCCTAAAAAAAGCCGACAAAGTCTCATTTTTGCCAAATCTCGTATATAGCTACGTCCAGAGAGAGGGGTCTATTATGCATACAATGAAAGCATCATATATCGACTCTTTCTTTAGGCTCTGGGAGCTTAAGAAAAAAATAGCCGGAGATATATCTCTAAACCCAGAAAACCAAGCCAAGCTCATCAATAGGCATCTAGGGGGGATCTTCGATCTTTTCGGGTTTAGCTACACCCAAAAAAATCTCGAATGCATCTCGTTTTTTAAAGAGGCGATCAAAAAAAGCGGCGATTTTACGGTAAAAAACATCCTTATGCTGACACTTTTCAATAAAATCAGAGCCGTAAAATTTGCGTTTAGGTTTTTTGCCTCATAGACAAGGCGGCAAACCCGAGCCAACCGCAAACGGCCGCTTCGACCGCAAGATATAAATACGCTCCGCCGACAGCCCCAAAAAAACCGCATAAAAATACCGAGGCGACCGACCCTGCTATAGCTACAGATATGTATATTTTTTTTAGTTTCGGGGCTTTTCCTATGGGGATTACGTAATGATTTGAAGCTACGATGCTAGCGGCTACAAACATAGGGCCAAATGCCATGATTTTTAGGATTTCGCCACTTTTTGAAAACTCCGCTCCAAAAGCCAAGGAGACAATTTCGTCCGAGAACATAAACAAAAAAGATCCAAAAACAAAAAAACAAGCTATCGACAAAAGCCAAAATCTAGCCACAAAAGAGGTATGCCCTACTCCGTTTTCTTTTGCCAATCTGGAGCTTCTCGGAAACACGGCCGACGAGACCGGAGTAAACAGCCCCTGCAACGCAAAGACTATCTTTTGTGCAGCCGTAAAAACAGCTAACTCGTTTTTTGTAGAGAAAACACCTAACGCCAAAGACGGGAGGTTGACATAAAATGATATCGCAACGTTTGCGACAAACAGGTGGTAAGCCTCGGAAACTGTCTTTTTGAGATATTCCGGCCGTGGAATAGATAAAATCAGAGAGTATTTTTTTGCAACAAAAATATTTGCTAAAAACGATACGGCAACCCACGCAAAAGCCTGAGAGGCGGCGACAAATACCAAATCATCCGGTGACTTTACCGTAAAAACGGTCAAAACAGCTCCCGCCACCTGAGCCGACAGAGCAAAGACAAGTAGCGCAAACCCTTTTTCGAGCCCCTGAAAAAACCACGACGGAGCCAAAGCCTGAGCCGCCAGCGCAACCCACATAAATGCAAAAAGGGAGATAGAGGAGCCTGATAAAAAAGCGGCAAGGAGCATCATCAAAAACGAGATGGCCAACAAGACAGATTTGATCAAAAGCGCCGATGACCAAAGCCTGGAAAGCTCTGCATTGTCGTCTCTATGTACTGCCGCCTCTTTTGCCCCATAGACGTAAAAACCGAAATCGGCAAAAATCTGTATATACGCTCCGATAGCCCACACCAAAGCAACCTCTCCAAACCCCGCAACTCCAAGCGTTCTGGATAGATAGGGGAGGAGTAAAAAAGGGACGGCGTAGCTAAAAAGCTGTAAGGCCGTCAGAGAGAGGCCGTTTCTGAACATCTATCGGTGTACGGCGCTTTTTAAAGCCGTTGCCACCGCCTCTTGTTCGGTAAAATCCAAAAATGGACTAAACGGAAGGCTCATAATCTCACTCGATACCTTCTCGCTAACCAAAAAACTCCCCTCATTAAGACCCAGATACGCAAAGCACTCTTGTAGATGGAGCGGCCTAGGGTAGTGAACGGCGGTTGGAATTTTGGCGTTTGAGAGTGAAGCAATCACGGAATCTCGATTTTTTACCCTGACCGAATACTGACCATATACGCTTGTCCTATCGCTTTTCACGGTAGGCAACGTCAAATCGGCACCCGTAAGCAAAGATGCGTAGTTTGCGGCAAGCTCTTCCCTTTTTTTGAGTTCGTCGTCAAAATATTTTAGCTTAACATTCAAAACGGCTGCCTGTACCGCATCCAACCTACCGTTTATGCCTACGTATTTGTGCATATATCTCTCACCCTGACCGTGGTTTCTTAGAGATTTTAGCTTTGCGGCTATGTCATCATCCGACGTAAAAACAGCACCGCCATCGCCGTAGCAACCGAGCGGTTTTGACGGGAAAAAGCTAGTACACCCGATGCGTGAAAGATTGCACGATTTTCTCCCTTTGTACTCAGCCCCAAAGCTCTGTGCCCCATCCTCAATCACCGTAACCCCATATTTTTCAGCTATTTGGTTTATCTCGTCCATATCGGCGCATTGACCGTACAGGCTAACAGGGATAATCGCCTTTGTTTTGGGGGTTATAGCCGCTTCTATCTTTGACGGGTCGATATTGTAGCTCTCTTCCTCAATGTCAACAAATACCGGTTTTGCCCCCAAAAGGGCTATAACTTCGGCAGTTGCGATAAACGTAAACGGAGTTGTAATAACCTCATCTCCGGCTTTTATATCAAGCGCCATCAAGGCAAGCAGTAGCGCATCCGTCCCGCTAGCACATGAAATCGTATGTTTCGCCCCGGTATACGCCGACAGAGCTCCCTCTAGCTCCTCTACCTCTTTTCCCATGATAAACGCCGCCGATCCGAATACAGACAAAACCCTCTCGTCTATCTCCGCTTTATATGCGGCATACTGCGCTTTTAGATTGATAAATTCCATTGTTTTTCCTAGTTAGTTAGTTTTAGAGGAACCTCGAAAATATAGGGCTTTTCATTTTTAAGACCTACAAACATCATCATATCGGTAGAACCAGACGAGGTATATGCCTTAAATATCTCGCAATCAGAGCCAAAACCGTCCATAAACACTTTATATATAGAGCTCTCCGGTAGCGGCAAAGGTATCTCTTCGGCAGACTCCAACCTTACAAGTTCCCTGCCCTCTTTTAAAACCAACCATACGACAAAAGGCTCGCCGGAAATATGAAGTCCATTTTTTGTTTTTAGCCTTAATATCGAATACTCTTTGCCGCCTTGGATCTGATAGGACAATGAATACAGTAAGTCATTTTTTAGTGTACCGAAAAGATAGGAGCGAGATAGGGCTTTTTTGTCAGTTTCAAACCCCCAATTCCCTTTTGCTTTTGCATCATTTAAAAAAGAGTAAGAAAAATACACTATTAGCATCGTAAGAACAAGAGACAACAACAGTTCAACGAGGGTAAAACCTTTTTTCAACGCTTCTCCTCTTTAAAACCATATATGGCAACCGACGAACCGCCTATCTCGATTTTTTTTCTAAATCCTCTCATTGCATTAGAACCCATCGCATCCAACAAATATACAGATGTCTCATCTTCGCTTTTTATAAACTCTATATTCTTAATCGCATCTGCTACTTTCTGATTGTCTATCGGATATTTCGATGTTATATAAGACGCAAAATCGGCTCTACTGCCTATGCTTTGCAAATTATCATCATTCAACAAGAATGTAAACTTATATTTGTTTTCTGCCCTCTGATTTAATCTGTCGATATTTTTTATACCGCCACTTTGCATTTGTATAACGGCTACCGCCGCAAACACTACTATCATTACTGCGATAATCGTCTCTACAATAGTAAATGCTTTTTTATTCATTAAAAAAGTACTTTGAATCATTAATCGGCATTTTGTCATATTTGACAAAAGCTTTTTTTGCCTCTATCGAATCTTTAAACACTAAAACTGAATCCCTTATTGCGTCTTGGACAAAATACTCTTTCCCATCATATAACACAAACGAATCAGAAATACCGGTAGCCGGGTTAAAAGCAAAGTTGAGAATTACATCTTTTTGAAAATTTCCTTTTAGTCCATCAAAATTCATTTCGTACAGCTCTCCGTCAGGCTTTACGTCGTAAGCCACAAAAGCATTCTTATCTGCAACTTTAAGTGTGATTCCATCTTCAAGTTTTTTACCGCCTTCTGAAGAGATAAAACAATCCGTTAAGCTCCCGCCTTTGCAGATAAAACTGATTTTTTCTTTGATATTGCTTTTTAGTGCATAGTCACCTAGATACCCCCTAAGAGTCGTGATATTTGCCTCTTTAGATATCTTAGCTTGCCTCATCAAGTTTGGAGTAATAAAAATAAAAAAAAGCCCGATAAGAGCCACTACCAAAAGTAGCTCAAATAGGGTAAAGCCTTTTTTAGACACCTAGCTACTGACCGCACTCTGAGGATTTAAAATCTTTGCTTTCACCCTCACCACCCTCTTTTGCGTCAGCTCCTAGCGAAATTATCTCAAAACTACCGCCGTTGTTTAGATATATAAATTTATGTTTCCAAGGGTCTTGCGGAAGATTTTTTGACCCCAAGTAGCCGTTTTGTGAATAATTTTTATATTTTTCCGGATTCGGATTTTTCACTAACGCATCAAGCCCCTCTTCGGTATCCGGATAAACGCCGTTATCGGCCTTAAACATATTTAGAGCCTCCGTTAGACTCTTCATCTGTACGCACACTAGCTTTTGCTTCGCCTCTTCGCCCTTGCCAACAAGGTTAGGAACGACAAGTGCCGCCAGAAGACCCAAAATTATGATTACGATCATAATCTCAACTAGGGTAAAACCCTTTCTGCTATTAGTGTTTTTCATATCTGCAAAATCCCTCTTTAACTTAAAATAGGTAACAATAACATACCGAACTAACTAAGATTTTAACCAAAAAAGGCTAAACGGAAAAATGTCCCGAAAACAAAGCGGCGGGTTTGCCGTTATATATGCCCTGATATTTGTAGCCGCCGTCTCCGCATTATCGGTCGGTTTTTTTACCGTGATAAAAAACTTTTACGACAGAGAGGCTGCCGTAGAACTAGAGTCTCAGTTTTCCAGAGTGGTCAAAGACTTTCCAAAGCTTATTCAGATCAAACTCTCGAAAATACAAAGCGAAACAGACTTTGAATATTTTTTGCGCAACGAATCAAGCTACAGCTTCAGCGATCAGGAATTTGATATAAACGTCTCCTTGAAACCAATGAATGATAGGATTATTTTTGCCGATATGTTCGATATTGCATCGGGCAACATCAAGCCCGATTATCTGAGGGTATTCTCGCAAACACTAGATTTTTATGGACTAAGATATAAACCGCTTTTTTTGGCAATGCTCCAAGACGGAGTAGACAAAGACGTTTTTGAGAGAGAACCGTTTAGTGAACTATCAAAAAAAGATCGGGCTTTTCAAGACGGCGAGATAGAGTCATACGACAAACTGCAAAAAATTGTTGCCGGATACAAACTTGAAACGGGAGATACCGCCATAGATGCAATCGACTGGAGATTGTTTTTTAATTTTTACAAAAAACCAGCACAGTACTTTGTTGATTGCAAAATAATGACATCTGAGGTTTATTCGATTATAGCAGCATACTCAGATGATCCGTTTTACGACTGCACCGGATTTGAAAAATCAAAGAACTATGAGAAGTTTAAAACAAGCTTCTCTATAATTAGCTTTAATCCCAAGTCGCCTTATTCGTTTTTGGTAGACGTAAACATCTCAAAAAATAAAACTCAACATCTGGAAAAAAAGTTTATTTATGAATCAGGCTCTAAACAAATTACCCTCGTTAGATAGCGCCCTCAAGTCTATACGTCCCGTAAAAAAGTACGGCTCGTATATTTTTTTGGATAGAGATTTTTTTGCAAAAATTAATATGCAAGATATAACCTCAAAAAAAACATTCAAAAACAATAACCAATGCATAATACTATCACCATCCCTTTATTGGACTAGAAAAAAAGAGCTTGTCGGCATAAGCGGTCTCCATAAAATAAAAAAAATAGCCGAAGTAGTTTTTGAAGATTTAGAAAACGGCACTAACTTAAAAAAGATAGCGCTAAAAGGTGATGGCAACACATACTATTTTATTGCAATAGATCTCCCGGCCGTAAGAAAATATCTAAGACAGCATATCGGCATAGAGCCTGATGATATAGATATCGTAACAGCCCAAGATATATTCTCCGGCTTGGCTACAGAGCGGATAGAAATCAATGAAAGTTACTCTCTTGCAACAATAGACGGCACAATGGAGAAAATTCCGTCTGCATATTTGGAGGATGGGCATAAGCTACAACTTTCAACGGCTGTCAAAGCATCCAAAATAAAACTTTCTCCGTTCGGACTCAAAAAAAGCCTCTCTGGCTCCGATAGACAAAACTCAGAGATAGAAATAAAATCAGATAAGTGGCTGAAGGTGTCTTTGATTGCACTATCCGTGATATCTTTGGCATTTATCGCCGAGGCGATTATCGACATTAAAAGATCAGCAGACGTTGACAAAAAAACAGAAACCCTACGGGAGCAATACAAACTACCTCAAACCAAGCTAGAGATAGACAACATAATCTCTAAAGCAAAAAATATAGAGCACTCCCAAAACCACCTCAGAACCGTCGCAAAAGCGGCAAACTCACTAGTTTTACAACAAGGGGAATCGATAGAGTCCATAAAACTATCCGCATCCGATAGCTCAATAACCATAAAAACACAAAGAATAACCGAAATTGAAGCGGCTCTAAAAAAAGAGACAAATATTACTAAAACAGAGAAAGGGGTTGATTCGGTGACCTTTAAAGCGAGCCTAAAATGAGCGCCACAATAAAAACTATCGTAACGTTGTTTACAATAACCTTATTATCGTTGGCCGTAAGTATTTACAGCTCATATAAACTAAAAGCATCCAATGATGAGCTGGTAAAAGTAAACTCTGTCGGCCTTGATTATCAGGCCTTTAAAAGCACATGGCTCAACAAGGAGTATTCAAAAAACCACATTGATGCTTTAACTGCAGATATGGGCAAAGGATATTTCTCGGCAGTTATAACAAAAAAAGAGCTTAAAGGGGATATATATACGGTTGGCATAATGGTTTTAAATAGCGATGAGTTCGACGCAATCACAAGAAGAATTCTAAACTCTAACCTTAAAATAAATAAATTGGACATAATCAATAATGATGTCGGGTATCTGATAGATTTGGAGGCAACACTGTGAAAACAAAACGGTTAGTAGCCATGTCCGGACTGGGGATTACGGTATTTTTGATATCACTGTCTATCTGTTCTCCAAAAAAAGAGTTGTTATATAAAACAGAATCAATACTCTTGTCTAAAAAAATAGATTTGCAAAATAAAGACATCACCGACTTTGGAGTTGCGGTATCTATAGAAAATCCGTCACTAAAAATTCTTGGCAACGATGTGATAACCGGTGGAGAAGGGTGTTTTTTTGCCTCTTTCGTCTATAACTCGTATTCCATCTCAAATCCGAAAATATCCGAGATTTCAAAAGCGGCTTTGGGCATAGAGCCTACCCATATAAAACTTTACAACTCTGCGTTTATGCCGTCAAAAATATGGATAAAAGCCGATGGAGAGTTCGGATCCATCAAGGGAGCCATAGATTTAAAACAAAATAAATTTAGGGCAAAACTATATATGTCGCAAGCATTTGAGACTGCCGATGAATTCAAAGCAAAAAAGGGAGTGCTACTGTCAAAGTTCAAGCAAACAGAAGAGGGATTCGTGTATGAATCGGATATTTAAATTTATCGGTGACGATAAAAAAGCTCCCTACATTACTGTCTCCATAGCTGCATTAGCTCTGGCAAAGGTTATCGGCGTAACGGCTTTGATTTTGGCAAACAACCCATCGCCTTCACTCAAAACCGCCTCGCAAAGCTCGACGGTTTTTGAAAGCTACAAGCTATCTTCAAAATTTGCCCTAGCAAACAAAATAACCACAAATGCAACTACCCAAAACTGGAAATTGAAAGGGGTCTTTAAATACATTCAAGGGAGCTTCGTAATATTTGACGACGGAAGCAAGACTGTATTTTTAGGGTTAGGCGAAACCTATAACGGCTACAAACTAGACGAAATAGCTCAAGATAAAGCCAAGTTCTCAAACGGCGGTGCCAATTTTGAGATTAAATTGGATAAAAAAACATCCGAGGCGGCTGAAAAAATCTCTTCAGAACCGGCATCGGCTAGATTTAATATATCCAGAGCTAGATATGAAAAATACGCAAAAAATACCGGCCTATTGATGGATGAAGTGAAAGCTTCACAGACAAATGACGGTGTTGTTATAAACTTTGTAGCAAAAGACTCTTTTTTTTCAGAACTAGGCCTAAAAGAGGGTGATACCATCATAGAGTTAAACGGTTCAAAAGTCTCAAGCTTCTCAGATCTACTCTCAATATTCAAAGAGCCGGAAAAGACAAAAACGCTTAGTATAATCATTAAAAGACAAAACCTGAGGAAGGAACTAAACTATGAAATCAACTAAAAGTATAGCCGCTACACTTGCACTCTGTGTGATGTGCTCATTTGGCAATGCTGCACCTGTTAAGGCTGCCAAAAACGACCCTGTTGTGGAGATTAACTTTTCAGATCTACAGATAGCCGATTTTGTCAAAATGGTATCGAAAATAAGCGGTAAAAATATTATGGTAAACGCCGACATTCAAGGCAAGGTTGATTTTATCACCGAAAGACCTGTTAGAAAAAGCCAGTTATACGAACTATTAATAAGTGTTCTCGACTCAAAAGGGTTTACGATAGTAGACACAAACAAGGGGTATCTAAAAGTCGTACCGAGTGCTGAAGCTGTAAAATACAACCTTCCGGTCGGACAAGACGGACAAATTCCTCAGATGATGACAAAAATCATCAGACTTGACAATGTAAAAGCGGCCGATGCTATAAATGCCGTCAAGCATATGCTATCAAAAAACGGCTCCGCACTTGTCTCGCCGGAGTCCAATTCTGTTGTATTATCCGATTTTTCATCAAATATAAAAACAATCCAAAAGGTTTTAGCGTCTGTAGATTCCGACAACTCTAAGCAGGTAAGGTTCTTCCCTCTTCAATATGCAAAAACACAAGTCGTACACGACAACCTTGTAAAAATAGCGGCAGGAATGTTTAACCAGTCGATTCCGAGCCAAAAAGTTGACGTGCTAAAAGATGATGCCACAAATACAATCATTGTAGTCGGAAACGAGGAAAATGCGGAGAAGTTTGTAAGCTACCTCAAGAAAATAGACAAAAAAGAGGAGTACGGCTCCACTCAACACACAAGCGTCATAAATCTCAAAAATGCAGAATCCGAAAACGTAGTAAAAATCCTAAACGAAATATACTCTAAAAAAACATATCCAAAAGATACGGCAAGGCCTCTTTTTTCTGCTGATCCGCACCTAAATGCAATAATTGTCGTAACAGCCCTTGACGAACTAGAAGAGATAAAAAGCGTTATCAAGTCACTTGATTTTGAGAGACAACAAGTTTATGTCAAAGCAAAAATAGTGGAGATAAGCGAAAACAGGTCATCTCAAATAGGTTTAAAATACGGATTTGAAGCCGGATCCGGAGGGGTAAACGGCCTTTACAGCCTTGCGGCAAATATGGGCGGCAACAGCATCACACTCAGCGATAAGCTACTAGGGCTAATGAGCTTTGATATTCCAGTATTAAAACAAGGATTGGCTCTAGGTGCCAGCCTATCGCTACTCCAAACAGAGGGTGCGGCAAACGTGTTATCGGAGCCATCCATCCTTTGCATTAATAACCAGGAGTCCTCAATATATGTAGGCAGAACAGAGTCAATAGTATCACAAACAACAGTAGGCACAAATACAACAGATCTAACTAAAAATTCATATACTAGACAAGATATCGGATTAACACTAAAGGTGAAACCGAGATTGTCAACAGATAACAAAGTAACTCTAAATATTGAGACAAAACTGGAAGATTTGATACCAAACAGTACCGCCGGAATACCTAGCACAACAAAAAGAGAGGTTAAGACTACCGCAATAGTTAGCAACGGTGAAACAGTAATAATAGGCGGCCTAATCAAAGACAACAGAAGCGATTCAATAAGTAAAGTTCCACTGATGGGTGATATTCCGGTGCTAGGAGAGCTATTTAAATACTCCGATAAAAACGGAGACAAAATCAATCTGGCTATTGTCTTAACGCCTTTTATCGTTGAGAAGAGTTCGGATCTCTCCAGTCTAAGACAGAAACTAACGGAACTTGACAAAATACAAGACGAGTATGTAAAAGCCATTAAGCAAAAAGAGAGATAGGCAAAAATGCTAAAACTACCTATATATCAGGATGTTGACGCATATCCGATAAATTTGGACGGCATCAATGGAAGTCTCGCATTTAAGAACGGGGTTCTCCCTACTCAAATAGGCAAAGAGATTGTCCTAGTGCTCAACAGGACAAACATAGCCGAAGCGTTAGGCTTTATATCAAAACTCGACAAAAGATTTCCGCTTGTCGAATTAGACCCTGTATCTTTTCAAAAGCTAAACTCCAGATATGCGGAGGCTTTTAACGCCTCTTCTTTCGGCGAAATAATCACCGATGCGGATGATTTCATAGAGGAAGATGCGAAACTGGCGGAGTTTTTGCAAAACTCTACCGATCTGCTCTCAAGCGAAGAGTCGGCTCCGGTAATAAAGCTCGTCAATTCATTATTTTATCAGGCAATCAAAAAAAACTCCTCCGATATTCATGTTGAAGTCCATGAAAACAAAGGAGAGGTTCGCTTTAGAGTAGACGGCACACTATCAAAACATCTGGAACTAGACAAAAACGTAGTAGCCCTAGTAATCAGCCGTATAAAGATTATCTCCAATCTAGACATCTCGGAAAGAAGAGTCCCGCAAGACGGTAGGACAAAGGTTAAAATAGCCGGAAGAAGCCTAGATATAAGGGTCTCAATACTCCCTACATATCACGGGGAGCGGGCAGTCATGAGGATACTCTCCCACTCGTCTACGATTCCAACTATAGCCGATCTGGGTTTTGACGAGGAGATAAGTAGCACCCTTGAGAGCCTGCTCAGACACCCTCACGGGATGATCCTAGTAACCGGACCTACAGGAAGCGGTAAATCAACGACACTACATGCCTCATTGCAACAAATAGCCTCAATAGAAAAAAACGTCATCACCATAGAGGATCCGGTCGAATACAACGCAGACAACATCAACCAGATACAGGTCAACACAAAAGTGGGTCTCACTTTTGCATCCGCACTCCGCTCAGTCCTAAGACAAGATCCGGATATCGTAATGGTCGGCGAAATAAGGGACAAGGAGACGGCACAGATATCCATACAGGCCGCTCTAACAGGGCATCTGCTACTTTCGACACTCCATACCAACAATGCTACGGCGGCAGTAACAAGACTAGCCGATATGGGGATAGAGAATTTCCTAATCTCTTCCACGCTTTTAGGGGTTTTGGCTCAAAGGCTTGTTAGAAAACTATGCCCAAAATGCAAAACTCCCGAAACAATATCCGATAGTTTTGCCGATGAGTTTGGGCTACAGAAAAATATGACACTATACAAGGCATGCGGATGCGAAGATTGTGGGCATAGCGGCTATGTCGGCAGGATTGCCGTAGGTGAGATTTTGGCTTTAGATGATGAGCTAAAAGAGCTAATATCAATCACAACCAACGATCATACAATTAGGGAATTGGCCGTAAAAAAAGGGATGATTCCTCTATCGCACAAACTAAAAAAGCTACTCTCAAACGGCGAAACAAGCCTTGAAGAGGCGATAAGAATCGGGATCAAAGAGGCTTAATGGTTTTTTTATACGAAGGGCTAGCAAACGGTGGAGAGATTCAAAAAGGGAAAATAGAGGCCGAATCCGCCAATGATGCAAAAACAAGACTAAAATCGCAAGGCATCTCGGCCTACAAAATATCAGAATCCAAAACAGAGTTTTTGGGTGAATTGGGATTGTTATCGTCTTCAAAAATTCCTGAAAAAAAACTCTCCAGACTATCCAGAGACCTGTCCATATTTATAAAGTCAGGGGTGTCGATAGCCAAAGCGATAAAACTATCAAAACTCCAATACAGAAACGATAAAAAACTTGAGAACTTTTTGGGGCAGATAGAGAACTCTTTAAACGAGGGGAAAAGCTTTTACCAATCATTGGAGAGCCAAAAAATAATCAATCTGGCAGAGTTTTTCAAACAATCAATCAAAGTAGCAGAGGCCAGAGGTTTTCTCGGTGATATTCTACTTGAGTTGTCATCCTTTATCAATGCAAAAGAGAAGATCAAAGCCGATATACGTGCCGCTTTTGCATATCCGGCCTTTATAGTTTTTGCTTCGATACTTATGCTAATTTTTATGTTCATAGTGGCAATACCGAAAATGTCCGAGGTATTCGTATCATTAGGGCAGGAGCTCCCGCCCATAACAAAATTTGTCCTTGCAGTCTCCGGTTTTTTGGGTGAAAACATAACGATTATTCTCGTTTTGACGCTTGCAATCATAGTCGCTTTTCAGGTGGCATACAAAAAATCTGAAATTTTTATGCAAAAAGTGGATTATCTCCTCCTAAAAATTCCGGTATTCGGACGGATTATACAAACGGCGGAACTTAGCAGATTTCTATCGGTTAGCTCAATGTTATTACGTTCAGGGCTCCCTTTTGTGCAGGCTCTAAAATACGGAAATGACGTTGTCACCAACGGACACATCAAATCCATTATCAACGAAGCCACCTCAAAAGTCGTAGAGGGTCAAAGATTTTCGGTTATGTTGTCACGTTTTGAAGAGTTGGATCGTGGGTTTGTGCAAGCCGTATATCTGGCAGAAGAGTCAGGAGAGGTAAAGACAGCTTTTGAGAACTTATCAACCCTCTATGCCGAGGAAAATAAAGACAAAATAACGCTTTTGACATCTATACTGGAGCCTGTTTTGATTTTGGCGGTAGGCGGAATCATCGGTGTCGTCGTTGTAGCTATGTTGCTTCCTATATTTTCTATATCAATCGGATAGTTTTAGATCAAAAAATGCCGACATTATTGATAAGAGACGGTTTTAAATTTTTCTTTTATGCAAATGAGCACGAGCCAAAACATATACATGTCATCAAAAATGACGGTTTTGCAAAAATAGAACTCAAAAGCCTAAAAGTTGTAAGCAACTATTTAAAACCGAAAGAGCTAAAATTTGCGATAGAGGTTATAGCGCAAAACAGGGATGATTTTGAAAGGATTTGGGATGAGTGGTTTAATCAAAGCTAAAGAGGTTCATTTTGACGAAGAGTATCTACATGTTAAATTGGCAGACAATAGAATCATATCAACCCCAATAGAGTGGTATCCGACATTAAAAAATGCATCAATATCGAAATTAAAAAACTACAAGTTGATTTGTATGGATACCGGGATAGAATGGGAAGAGCTTGATTTTCACCTTAGCGTAGAGGGGATGATGGGATTTTCTGCCAAAGATGTCGCCTAATCAAAGCTCTTTGGCCAGTTCGCCGGAGAGTCTGCCGTTCCATATTGATTTAAATTTTTCCGTGTGGGAGTGGTATTTTCCTATCTCACTAAAATTAAACCCGTCTTTTGCTACGTATTTTTTTAGTAGTATCGCCGCCGCCGTGATATTTACCTTTACATTCATTATGTTGGCCTCATTGATGCCGTACGGAGCCAGCTCTTTGAAGTGACAGGAGTTTATCTGCATCAATCCGTAATCGACGGTTTTATTTTTATTCACCCCAACGCATTTTGGATTTAGATTGCTCTCTATCTTTGCTATTTTTTTGAGTAGTGTCGGAGGAATCCCAAAGTGTGAGCCTATCTCTTTAAAATGCTCATCATAAGCCGTTGTCTCTTTGGCGAAAGCCATAGAGAGCAAGGCAATAAATACCAAAAAATGCTTTTTCACCATTTTGCCAAAATCCCAACCGTTCCGATATGATTTTTCGTTTTGCTATCCGGCTCATAGTAGCCGCCTATCTCCGACGAGGCTTTTATCTTCCAGTAGTCATATTTGTACGAACCTATCAGACTGATATGTTTTGTTATTGGTATGGTGACGGGAGCTTCAAATCTATATCCGTCTACCCCTTTGAGCTTAAACGTTGCTGATATCGGCAGACCAAAACTCTCCATTGTCGGAGAAAACCCGTACTGGTATCTACCGTTAAGCCCAAATCTACCGCCAAATATTGTTTTAAAATCAAACCCAAAGCCGACATGGGCATAGCGCCATTTGTAGTCCTCCGTCTGGGAAGGGCTAAGCTCTCGTCTCCATAGCCTATCACCGTACCCAAATTTAAAAAAAGCCTCTCCGTAGTTTAGATACCTTGTCTCTATGATATTTAACTCGTACTCCCTTATATTATTTTGAGTATTAGATCGAAAAGAGCCGTATCCGCCGCCTGAGCCTATAAGTGAGCCGACGTATTCACTCTTACCTGTGTATTTTGAGTACAGAGCCTCAAGCTCCGTTTTGTCGCCACCCATAACGCCTGAAAAGAGCTTCGCCCGTCCACCGACCTCAAATCCGGAAATTTTGCCGCCGAGCTTTGAGCTCTCAGTATCAAGCTTTGAGCCAGAGGATCCGGTCTCGGTATAGTCCATTTTGAGCGAACCCCCTTTTAAAAACAGAGTCAATCTCTCATTTTCGGCAAAAACGGCAATAGAGCCAAAAATAGATAAAAAAGTAAAAAATTTTATTAACTTATTATTCATGTCAATCCTTGTGAAGTA
>CALJKN010000035.1 GCA_937973585.1 uncultured Helicobacteraceae bacterium | reverse complement strand
ACCGGTTAAAATATTTATTCCGCATTGGTCTTATATAATTCCTTCTGCTATTTTTGAACGATATGAATGTATCGTATTCCACATGACTGATTTACCCTATGGACGTGGGGGAAGCCCATTGCAAAATCTTATTGTTCGGGGACTGACGGCGACAAAACTTTCAGCTCTCCGTGTAGAAGTGGGATTAGATACCGGACCGGTCTATTTAAAAATGGATTTGTCTTTATCGGGAACTGCCGAAGAAATTTTTGTCAGGGTCAATAAGCTTGTTGGAAAGATGATAGTTGAAATTATTCAAAATAATCTGCAGCCGGTGCCACAAGAGGGAGACCCCGTTGTCTTTAAAAGACGAAAGCCTGAACAGAGCGATATGAGTGGACTGGAAAAATTGGAGGAGATTTTCGATTATATTCGTATGCTGGATGCTGATGGCTATCCTCATGCCTATATTGAAAAAGGAGAGTTCAGATATGAGTTTACACGTGCGTCCATCAAAGCGGATGGTAGTATTGTGGCTGACGTAAAAATAACAAAGAAGTAATCATGAATAAGACATTTATTATAGCCGAACTATCGGCAAATCATAATCATGATAAGCAGGTGGCTCTTGACACTATTCGTGCGGCAAAGCGGTGCGGTGCGGATGCCGTGAAGATACAGACCTATACGGCAGATACCATGACTATTGACAGTAACCAAGAATGGTTCAAAATTCATGGTACTATTTGGAATGGAGAAAATTTGTATCATTTGTATCAAAAGGCATATACTCCATGGGAATGGCATGAAGAAATTTTTCATGTGGCAAAAGAAGAGGGGTTAGTTTGTTTTTCTACCCCTTTTGACAAAAGTGCTGTTGACTTTCTGGAAACCTTGGATAATCCGATATATAAAATTGCCTCTTTCGAGATTACCGATATTCCGCTCATCGAATATGTTGCCTCAAAACAAAAGCCGATTATCATATCCACCGGAATAGCGGAGTTATCTGATATCAATGAGGCTTTAGAGGCTTGCAAAAGAGTCGGAAACGAAAACGTAGCCCTCCTAAAATGCACATCTAGCTACCCTGCGCCCCTTGAGGAGATGAATTTGGCTACCGTATTAGATATGTCTCACCGTTTTGGCGTTGTCGTCGGTTTGTCGGATCATACGATGAGTATCGAGGCTCCATGCGCCGCCGTGGCTCTTGGCGCTAGGATTATTGAGAAGCATTTTATACTAGACAGAGCGATGGGTGGACCGGATAGCGGCTTTAGCCTAAACCCGTCAGAGTTTGCCGCTATGGTAAAAGCGGTTAGAAATACCGAGGCGCTACTTGGGAACGTGACATATGAGCTTAGCGAAAAAAGTAAAAAATCAAGAGAATTTTGTAGAACTCTTTTTGTATCTGCCGATATAGGGGAAGGCGAAAAATTGGATGCGACAAATATCCGTTCGGTTAGGCCCGGATTTGGGATTTTGCCAAAGTATTTTAAAGATATAACGGGCAAAATCGCCGCCAGAGATTTAAAAGCGGGAGAGCCGCTGGATTGGAGTATGTTTAGGTGAATCTAGAGATAAAACAAAAGTTTGTAAATAACTGCAATGTGACTGCTGGGGACGATTTTCTGGGCGGTTGCATAGAATATGTTAAAGAGATAGATTGCAAAGATGACCTTGATGATTTTGTGAAAATAATCACTGGAATGTATCAGTACAAAGCTATACAAAAAACAGAGCTATTGGTTGAATTTTGCGGACTACTAAGAGATAAAATTTATACAATTTTGCTTAGTGTCGGGGATATACCGGAGAATACCTATATTGCTCTTTTTAGTTTCTATAAACCTGTTAAACTGGAGATTGATGCAAGATTTAATCCGTATGATGCTCTAGTAAATAGTGGCTTCACATCATCGGAAACATCCGATACGGAGAGGGTCTATTTAGCTGTTTTAGGATTTGTCTGCTCATTTTTAAACTCCAAAGCGGACGGATTAAAAACATTTTTATTGAGAGTGCTATCGATACACATGAATGAGGCAGGTGCTCTAAACTTTACTCATGATATAACCATTTTCATCGATACCGATGGAGTCGATATCGATGATATTATAGAGGTTTACAAAACTGCGCTGGAGCCGGATTACTATTTTTCATTGGATAAAACCGCAAGAAGAAGCTTTTGGAACTGGGGGCTTCATTGTTTTTGGTCAGCAAAAAAACTTTTTAACCATCCGTTTTGGGTTTCGTTGTATCAGGAATGGAAACAACTTCTTTATATGCATATGGCCAAAAATCAATGCGATGAGGCGATGTTTGTCCATTTTATTATGTACCACAAGTTGCTAAATAGCTGGCAAGAGCCGTCAGAATGGAAAATGTATAACGATGAGGTGTCTGTTGTTGCATCTAAGTACTACAAAGAATGGGCATCGTCTTTTGATATTTCAAAGCCAAAAACAGAAGTTTCCAAAAACGGAAAAATAAAAATCGGTTTTTTGCAAGATAGACTTGTTGAAAACTCTCCGTACAAAATACAATATACGGTTTGGAAGGGTCTGCAGGAGGATGAGGGCTTTAGGGATAAATACGAAATTAAAGTTTATTTGATGAGTTATTTTGAAAAAAGCCCAAATGACCAAGAATGTATAGCTGAGCTAGAGGGGATGGGTATAGAGGTATGGGATGGAGCCGCACCTTTTTATAGGGACGGTTTTTATCATAACCATTTAGAGAAAGCCCTTTTTATAAGAGAGCAAATCATAAATGACGGTGTCGATATTTTGATATCCCCTAATAACGGATACGATATAAGTGATTTTTTGATTGCCGTTAGAAGCGCACCAAAACAGGTGTTTTGGTGCCACGGTAACCTTGAGTATGAAATTGAAGGGCTAGATAAAAAAATAACCCATTTGATTTTTGATAAGAATAACAGCGGGTTGGATTTTTTCACTATGGCTATCGATCAGAGATTTAGAGATGCGGCAGGCGGCAGGCAAAAAGCAAAAGAGATACGACAGCAGCTACCACGAGGAGCCTTTGTTTTGGGGACAATAGGCAGGTTAGTAAAACTTGATAGTGACGAATATTTTAGTGCCGTAAAGGCTATTATGGAAAAAAATCCACATGCCATATATTTAGCTTGCGGATCCGGAAATATTGAGTATTTTCAAGAGAGAATTAAAAGCTTAGGTCTCGCCGATAGATTTGTTTTTACTGGGCATATAAATCCACACGTATTTGGGTATGTATTGGATTTGTGGCTAGATACGTTTCCTATGCATCAGGGTGAGTCAATGTCTGAATATTCTTCCAAAGGCGGTGTGTTTTTGAGATTGTTGGATCAGCCTAACGTTGCAAACTTTATGGTAGAAAAAGAAGGCGTAGAAAACAAGTGCAGAGACTGGGCTTGCGATGTGGATGATTATATCGAGGTTGCCGATTATCTAATAAATAATCCAGAGTGTATGACAAAGCTAGGGAATGAGAATATCTCAAACGCCCTGTATGTTGTAAAAGCCAGAATCCAAACAGGCATCAAAGAGTTTATAGATATCCTCGGAAAACTATAATTTGGCTGCAGTCTATATTTTATTGCCGACCCATAACAGGGCAAACACGACCGTCAAATTTATCAAGTGTCTTAAGGCTCAAACATATACTGATTATAGATTGATTCTAATAGATGATGCGTCCACTGATAATACTGTCGAGGCTTGTGTGAGTCTATTGCCGGATATCATTATTATGAATGGTGATGGCAATCTTTGGTGGGCGGGTTCTTTGCAAAAAGGGATAGACTATTTACGCAACGAAATATGTCCGAGGGCAGATGATATCATCGTAATGGCGAATGATGATACCCAGTTTGAACCTGATTTTTTGGAGAGGGGCGTTAGGTTATTGGATGTAAATCCTAGGGCTCTTATTTTGCCAAAATGGAAGATGGTTGACACCGGAGAGATAAAAGAGACAGGTGCGGTTTATGACTCGTACAACTTTACGTTTAGAGCATCGAAACCGGATGAAGAGATAAATCTTTTTACAACTATGTGCTTGTTTATGAGATGGTCTGATGTTTTGGAGATAGGAGGCTTTTATCCTAGATTGTTACCTCACTACAATTCTGATAGCGAATACACATATAGAGCCTACAAAAAAGGCTTTAGATTGATGACGACCGATGAGTTGTTAATAACGCCGGATAGAACCAAGACCGGTTTTCATAAAGACGTATTTAAACAGATGGGTTTTTTTGAGTTTGTCTCAAAATATTTTCATCGCAGATCATCATCTAATCCGTTTTGTAAAATTTCTATGATTTTATTGACCTCTCCAAAAACAA
>CALJKN010000034.1 GCA_937973585.1 uncultured Helicobacteraceae bacterium | reverse complement strand
GAGCCCTGTTGGAGTGGGGCAGACAAGAACAATTACTCATGCCGGAACTACCGAGACGTTTACCATGAGCTATTACAATGACGACGGCGAGGCCTATGCGTGGAGTAGGCAGGTAAATATGGTGGATGAGCTCAATAATCCGATTACAAAATATCAGTATATCACCTCTCTCGATATGGTAAACGCTTTAAAAAATCATATATATATTAGTTCGCAAAGCTATGCCGACGTAATGATATATCTCCCGTCATTTAGTGAGACATATCCTTTCTATGCAAGTTTTAATGGGATGGGTCTTGTGCATGACTATCCGGATATTCCGCTTGAGCTCTCCAAAATCGGAAAAACTATATCGGCCGCAGATGCTTCTACGCTTGTGAACTCATTTATTATTAGAACTTTATTTGCCGACGGATATGTATACTCTGCTACCGCATTTGATCCGGTTAGAAACAGATGGACGATGGAGAATACAGATGCAGGTAGTAGGATATCATATCTAACGACTTTCGACGCTATTAGGCCGTTAGCTTCAAATCCGAATCTGTATACCGCAAACCTAAAAGGACTTATCCCGTCAACGCATACACCATACGGGGAGGTGGTTGTTTTTGAAACGCTTGTTCCTCAGGCGCTATCGGCAAATTCACCGTTGCAAAATCAGGTATTTATATATACTCAATATGGCTCAAACGGTGCTAGTGATGCTACCAAGCTTGGTAATAATATTTTTGTAAAAACGGGAGTCGATTCGTTGGCATTCGCCGCCTCGAACGGTATGTTTTCAAATCAGGGCGGCTCTTTGGTTCAAGGCGGTAGTGTTATTGCGGGAAAAATAGACAATACAAATGCGATAGGCGGCCTTCATTTTGATATGCAAACAGGGGCTCAATATCTAACCGATGTGGTTTTGGCACATGGAAACGACCAATATCTTTGGAGTGGTATGGGTGGGCCGGACTATACATCGGATCTTTTGGCATATCTAATACACAAAAATTCGGATAGTACTACGGATGTATACAAAAAAGTCGCATCAGATCTTTCATTGGTTAAAAAACCAACATACGGTTGGGGTTTTGCCGGAACCGGAACTACTATTATGCAAGCCGATACAATAAACGGTTTTATGAGCGGATACGAGACTATCAGCGGTAAATATATACTAAAAGAGTTAACGCTAAAGGTTTCGGATTTGGCTTTTGCGACAAACAACTTACTTGCCGCAAATGACGGGATTAGCGGGGTTTTGGACTCCGATAGGGCTCCGGGGATGGCGATAATAGGTTCTCCGGCTATGTCCGGCAGCTTTGTATCCGAAGATATTCAAACATTGATTATTAAAGGCGATAGCGCATCTAGTAAGGGTATTTCTATCAATAGTGCGGCAGCGCCGTTTTATGATATGGCTTTCGCATCTTTACCGGACAAAGTAAGCGGCTCAACTCTTGAATATGTGGATGATGCAAGTAGTTGGGGGTATTGGCTAGCCAGAGAGGCTACCGCCTCAACGTCAAATGTTGCCGTAGGTTTCTGGGTTGCAGGTATTGATACGGCTGTTGGGGTGCTAAATTCTTACAGAACTGGAGCTACTGTTGCGAACTATGCAGGCCACGTACTGGGAAATCTTGAT
This sequence comes from uncultured Helicobacteraceae bacterium, assembly GCA_937973585.1. Classification (GTDB taxonomy): domain Bacteria; phylum Campylobacterota; class Campylobacteria; order Campylobacterales; family UBA6016; genus UBA6016. The sequence continues at coordinate 1,196 of CALJKN010000034.1, read as the reverse complement.
TCAGGCGGTATTAAGGATACTATCAGGCTAGACGGTGGTAACTTTATAAATTTTAACGTCAATTTTGGCGGGTCAAATCCAGTGCAGCTGACAGGAATAGGGTTTACAACGGTAGGCGGTACAACTATTAGTGGTAGCGGCATTACTACAAGTAGTAGCAAAATAGGAGGAGTGGATCCTTCTTCGGCCACTATTCCGTTGAATAATTTTCAAGGAACCGCCTCTTGGGGTGCAAGTAATTTTCAGTATTTCGGCAAGTTTTTTGGCCCAGAGGCAAACAGTATGGGCGGAAATTGGGCTGGCACTTTCAATGGGGGTAGTACAAAAGGTGTCGGCGTATTTAAAGCCGGCAGAACTAATTAGAGACAGGGAAAATTGTGCTTAAAAACCTAAAAAACTATCTGTTGATCGGCCTGTTGGTATCGATTTTGTCAACTCTTGGGTATTTTTACCTTCCGAAAACAATTCAGGTTTTTGACGACAAAATTAGAGATTTGATGTTTATGGCAAAAGGCGGGGATAGTAGCGCCAAAGACGTAGTAATCGTCGATATAGACGAAAAAAGCCTAAAAGAACTAGGTCAGTGGCCTTGGAGTAGAAATAAGTTTGCAAAAGTCATAGACAATCTAACCTCTATGGGGGCAGGCGTAATAGGACTGGATATTGTCTTTGCGGAGAGGGACAACTCGTCCCCGGTAAAAGTTATGAGAGAGGCCGGACTTGATTTAAAAGGGTTGCCGGATTACGATAAGATAGCGGCTGACTCCATAGGGGCATCCCCTACAATTCTCGGATATATATTTGCCCTTGAAAATGACGGGATAAAACCGTCGGGCGCTCCCGCTATTTCGTCTATAGTGGTAGAAAAAGGGAGGGGTGAAGTTGATTTTTTGATTAACCCTTATAGGGCAACCCTAAATATTGAGCAAATCCAAACCGCAGCATATTCGAGCGGTTTTTTTAATACCGTTCCGGACTCCGACGGGATAGTACGTTCCGTTCCGTTACTGATGAGGTATGACGGAGTAGTCTATCCTGCACTATCTTTGGAGATGGTTAGAGCCGCTTCAGGGGTCAAAAAAATAGAGGTTTTTTATGATGATATAGGGGTCAGGGGTGTTGCTATCGGCAAAATAGAGATCCCTACGGACAGATTCGGGCGACTTCTAGTCAACTATAGAGGTCCCGCAAAAACA
>CALJKN010000033.1 GCA_937973585.1 uncultured Helicobacteraceae bacterium | reverse complement strand
ACTGTACGAATTCGCATACAAACATCTGTTCTGCCAATGGCCGTTCAAGCTCTATCATGTGGGCAAACGACGATAGAACCGCTCCGGATTGGGCGAACTCAAAGTTAATAGTCCTTGCCTCGGCTCATGCTGCCGATGCCGGTCACTACTTCCAACAATCTGCCGGACAGATAGCAAAGGCAAGAAAAGCTGGAGCCAAACTTGTAGTTATGGATCCTAGGATGTCAAATTCTGCGGGCGTTGCCGATCTTTGGATTGCTTGCTGGCCTGGCACGGAAGCAGCTATATATCTGGCTATAGCAAATAGGCTTTTGATAGATGCAAAATATGATGCCAAGTTTGTAAAAGATTGGTACAACTGGCAAAATATGATGGACGACAGAAACTATCTTGAGTTTTTGAAAAAAGAGGGTTTTATCACGGAACTTCCAAAGGACGGTAGTTTTGAGAGCTTTATCGCCCTAATGAAAGATATGTACAAAGATTATACAATGGAATGGGCATCAAAAGAGAGCCATGTTCCGCTTGATAGACTTGAAAAACTGTATGAATATTTTGTATGGGCTGGAAATCAAATAACATCGTTTAACTGGAGAGGACCATCGGCTGGAAACAGGGGTGGATGGCTATACGGAAAAAATATGATATTTGCTCTATCCCTAGTCGGTGCGATGCAAGGCAAGGGTCAATTCGGTTTTGAGCACCTAAGGGCTATTTTTGTCGGCGGCAAAGGCGGCAAAGCGTGCGTTGGTGAAAAAGCACCAAACGTAAACGAATGGAATGAGCTGAGCTGGCCGCCGGAGTGGCCTTTGACAAGCTATGAGCTATCTATGTGTCTGCCGCACCTTCTAGCCGATACTGCTTGGCAGGAAAAATGGAAAGCAAAAGGGCTAACGGTTCCCTCGAAGCTATCGGTATGGTTCCCTAGGCAATATAATCCGGCGTGGATTAATCCGGACGGTTTCAGGTGGGTTGAGGTTCTAAAAGACGAAACCAAAATGGAGCTAACGGTAAATCCATCCCCGACATGGTCTGAGACAAACTGGTATATGGACTATATTCTTCCAACCGGTCTGGCAGCCGAGAGACACGACCAACACTCTGAGGCCTCCAAGCCTGAGGCGTGGACTAGCTTTAGGCAGCCTGTACTGAGGGTAATGCTAGAAAAAGGTGGTTGGAAACCGAAAAATCCGGTTAAGGCTACACTTGAAGCACATATGAAAGCGGGTCTAGGTGAGATATGGGAAGAGAATGAGATGTGGATTAACCTGATTTGGGCAACAGATCCGGACGGTAGTCTAGGTATTAGACAATACTGGGAGTCAAAAGAGAACCCCGGAAAACCTGTTACATTGCCGGAATACTACAATGCGGCCTTTGGAAACCTTCCAAATCTCGTAAAAGCGGCGGAGACTGCCGTAGCCCAAAAGGTAAAAAATGCAAAAACGCCTCTCGAAAAAGAGCTTGCGGCATTTGCTCAAAAATATCCTAATTACGATCTTATGAGAGACAGAGGCACTTGGACTGAGGCTACAAACGTATATGATATACACAAAAGAGAGCTTCATGTTGACCATGAAAAACATACGCTAAAAACAAAAGCTATGCAGTTTTGGCAAGCTCCGGTTGAATATCCGATGTCAAACGTAAAAGTAGACTCCAGAACAAATGTTGCATATGTCGAAACTGCCGAAGGTAGACATAATGTAGGCGTTCAATATGACGGTAAGCTTGTAGACGGTTTTGAGACCCCTAGCAAAAAACTCGACTTCTTTGTCGATTGGATGAAAGATTGGGGATGGCCTGAGTATGCGGTTCCGATGTATCCGAAAAACGATGAGCAAAAGAAAAAATACGTACAGGCGACAAGCCACGTAAACCATGTGTATATGAAAGAGCCGAACTCGTTTGCGCTAAATCCTATATTTAGGCTTTCATACAACATACATACAAGAAGCGTAAACTCAAAATGGTTGATGGAGATTAGCCAAAATCACAACCCTGTTTGGATGTCCCCTGTGGATGCAAAAAAACTGGGGGTAAAAACAGGCGATGCTATCAAAGTAAAAGTTGTGGATACGGTCGTTGACCTTGAGAGCGGATACTTTGTCGGTATGTGCGTAACTACAGAGGGAATCTTGCCCGGCACCCTAACATGCTCTCACCACTCAGGTAGATGGAGGCTTGTCGATAGCGTACAGATTCCTGGGTTTGAACATCCACTAGTGGTTATGGGGGCAGGTGCGCCTATAGCTGCACTCAAAAAAGAGGGTGAGTCGTATTCCCTTTCGTATAAAGAGGGGATTAAGCCGCAAGATCCAAAAGAGGTAAAAGAGTTTGGGACGCATGGTTGGCCTTATGCCGAGTTCAACAAGGATATGAAACATGTGCATTGGAACGGCCTAACGGGGACATTCCAAAATGCTACATTTAGCTCAAATCCTGACCCAATCGGAGGTATGCAGTGCTGGCATAAAAAAGTTCTTGTCGAAAAGGCAGGGGCAAACGATAAAATCGGCGATGTAAAAGTCAACATCGAAAACAATATGAAAATTTTCCAAGCTTGGAGAGACAAATTGACACGTCCGGCTCCGGGACCAAAAGGTCTAAGACGACCGGAACATATCAAAAGACCGTGGGTTCCGCTAACGAGAGAAGCCTACAAAATGCCCGTAAAAGGTTAAAAACCTTTGGCCCCTTCGGGGGCTTTTTTGTTTTTATGAGTTTTTATGCAAAAATTCATAAAAACAAAATAAGCCTTATGTATCACTAGTGGACAACTATTATGGCTCTGCCGCTTTGTCGGAATTTTGAGAAGGTTTAATAAAAGTCAAAAAAAGGGTATTTCGTTGCAAGAATCTATCAAATTGCGGGAGTTTTATTATACTCTAATATCGAGATTGTTGGTTGCGGAGATCGATGCCGATACAATCGGGATTATACAAGGGGACGAGAGTCTAAAGGCTCTATTTTTGCACTCATTGGATGCCGGATATTTGGATGGGGAGCCTCAAAAAACGGCCGAGGAATTGGCATCGGTTTTTGTTGAGTTGTTTCTGATAAAGTTGGTTCCATATGAGAGTTTTTACACCTCGGAGGATCAGATGGTAAACTCCGGAACCGAAAATCCGGTTGATATTTTTTATAGAAAATACGGTTTTGAGGTTGAGCTATCTAGGGCAAGGGCTGTTTCGTCGGATCATATCGGAATCGAATTTGAATTTATGATGAATCTTGTAAAAAGTGAAAAAGTCGCTTTAAATGACGGCAATGAAGAGTATGCAAATAGTATTAGAGATATACAAAAAGAGTTTATCAAGACCCATCTGCTCCCGTTTGCTCTTTTATTCTTGCCGGCTTTGACGGATGCCTCTAAAAACCCTTTTTATGCCGATGCGGCTGAGATTGCATTGGAGTTTTTACTTTCAGATTACGAAGAGCTGTGTAAAGAGTGAGTATCTCGGTTGTTTACGAGAGATGCGTAAGGCAAAAGAGTATCGCATCTACCTGTAGATTGTGCGTCGATGTCTGCGACTATAATGCTTTGGAGATCGATGGAGCGTTTATAAAGACTGTCCTGACAAACTGCACCGATTGTGCCGCCTGTCTATCCGTTTGTCCGACTGGGGCCACAATATCCGGTGACGATTTGTCTTTTGGCGTGGAGGCTCTGTTTGTCGTTGCGGTATCAAGAGGTGAAGATTATCGGTTCGAGGTGCAAAAAAATACCGCTTTTGGGTGGCAAGAGATTGTAGACGAGACAAATATGCTTTTGTCTTTTGCCGATTTGCCGCAAAAAATTTTATTGAGTGAAGTAGATAATGCGGGGGACACCGGAGATGCTCCGGTTGACGGTTCTAAAAGAGCCTTTTTGAAGATGTTTTCAAAAGATGGGATAAGTGAGGCATCAAAGAGCCTAAAAACCGGTAAAGAGCTAACCGGTGAGCTTGATTTTTCAAAACTAAAAGCACATTTTCTGCCGAAAAAACGTTTTGAGTTTTTGTCGCTAGTAGGCAATGCGGGCTTTTTTGCGGACACCGAAGCTAGGGCTTCTCTCTCTTTTGCAACCGATAAACATATAGATGAGACGTGTGACAACTGCTCGCTTTGCTACAACCTCTGCCCGTCCGGAGCACTAGAGACGACAGCTATGAAAAATGCCGTTTTATTTTCTCCTCATCTTTGCCTAAGATGCAAGTTGTGTGAGGATGTATGCGAGAAAAAAGCCATCTCTTCTCTGCAGGATTTTAAGATTGAAGATTTTGCAAAAAAACCGAAAAAGGTTTTGATAAAATTTAGATCAAGGATATGTCATTCGTGCGGTGCGGTGTTTAACGGAGATACCGATGAGTGTCCCAGGTGCGCCAAAGAGAGTGAAGATGCGATGGAGTTACTAGGATTATGATAGGGAAAACTACGAGATTGTTTGCATTTTTAGGGCCGGATTTGGCGGCTAACCGTGTCTATCAAGCCTATAACTATGTATTTGCTACAAACAATGTCGATGCGGCACTCGTAAACATGTCGGTTCCCTCCGGCAAAATGGCGTTTACACTCCAAAATCTCGGCAATAGCGAGATCGAATCGGTAGTAATGAGCAAAGAGGCGGCCACCATGGGTGAGGTTTTATCGTTTTTTGGAGTGAGTTCGCCTGTCGTGAGAATAGATGTTGTGGATAAAAAGCTAATTCCTATACTCTCTCCGGTATCGCCAATATTTGATGAAGAGTATGTGCTATCGTCGATAGGGTTGAACTTTTTTGAGTGGTTCGGCTTTTTTGCGGCGATACCGGAGGATACGGCAAAAACGTTATATGAGAGTTCCGTCAGGGAAAGTATCCTTAGTAGCAACGGATAAACACAAGGTTATATGCTGACCTAGCGGCACTAATCCCGCAAAAGCGGGAAGCTTTTGTGCTTAACATCGGTTATAAAGGAAAATAAAATGGAAGAAGATTCAAGACTTACAAAATATATACTCTCTCCTGCATTGAGCGGGGTTTATATATCAAAAAACGATTTGTTGGCCGTGGCTGCGACTTGCGGATATGCATTGCAGGTGCAGGAGCGAAAAAGGATGCTAAAGGAGCTGTTCGCCCTCGTCGGCGGTGTAGATGATTTTGTAAAAATAGTCGATGCTTTTATCTCATTTATCAAATACAAAACAGATTTTTACGATAAAGTCTCGGATGAGTATAGGGCCGCAAAAGAGGTTGTGGAGATTTTTAAACAAAAAAGCAAAGATGCAGTTTTGGAGCTGGAAAAAGCAAAAGAGGAGGCGGCCTTATTGGCCTAGCCTCTTATTTTTTAGAGTAGTGAAATTCTTCTAGCATTCTATCCATAACGACAAACAGCTCCTCGCTTGCCTCTTCCATTTTGATGAAGTTATCAAATACCTCTGCTTTGTTGGCTAGCACTTTGTCGCTTGGCTTGATAAACGAAATATTTTTTTCGGCGTAAGCGTGTACATCTTTGTGGAGTCTGTCGAGATACCCGTACGAGGGTGTATTTGAGAATATCGCTTTTGCCTCGTTTTTTTCCCATTGTGCAAATTTGCAACTTTGCTCTGGCTCAAGCTCAGCTTTTGTTGAGGTATGAAAAACAGAGGAGTAGATTTTTGACTTAAACACTATTACATCCATTTTTGCAAGCATAACGGAGTTTAGGCTCTCCAGTGTCTTAGCTAACAGGCTTACCTGATTTGCATTGTCGTTAAAGCTATAGACCGTGTTTTTGAAATCCGCAATCGTGTCGCCGGATTCTTTTGCGATATACGTCATCTCCTCCGAGTTTTGGCTGATTTCGTTTGCCTCTTGTTGTAGCGTTTGTATTGATATTGCTATCTCTCCGGTCGCTTTTTGGGTTCTCTCTGCCAGTTTTCGTACCTCGTCTGCAACGACGGCAAATCCTCTCCCTTGCTCTCCGGCTCTAGCCGCTTCGATGGCGGCGTTGAGAGCCAATAGGTTTGTTTGGTCTGCTATATCCTTGATGAGGTTTACTACTGAGGTAATCTCCTCTGTTTTTGATGTCAAAGCATCTATTTTGTGGTTTGAAGATGTTATTTTGTCTAGCAGGTCATGAAGCTTGTCTACAATGACCTCTAAAGAGACTATCCCCTCTTGCGATTTTTGGGCGGTGTTTGTACTCTCCTTGCTAATATCTTTTAGCTTATCGACACTTTTTTTGAGATCCTCTTCGAGTACGTGTAATCCGCCGGATATCCCTTTTCCTATATTTCCTATTTCCGTATTTACTTTATTCCGTTCAGTCTGTTTGGCGTTGGCCTCCATGGCGCTAAGAGCTTGATTAATCAGGGAGCCGTTAAATTTAAACTGCCCCGGAAGACCGTCTATAAGTACTTTTCTATAAAACACGCCGTCGGCCGCCTTGCCTATAGACGTTCTAATCTCTCTCATGAAGACCTCGATTTTATCGAGCATATTATTTACCGCCCAGCAAGCCTCGTTTAGCTCACCGCCATCCGTGATATTGGTTATCCTGCTCTCAAACTTACCGTTGTCTACATCCCTTACGACACTTGAAAACCGCAAAATACTGTTTTGGACTTTTGTTATATACCTATAAAGGAGCCATAGTGCTACGAAATTGATAAGACCGAACAAAAAAATCCAATGAAAACCGAGGGTTATCGTCTCAATAATCAGCCCAAGAGCTAGGGAGCAAATTAAAAAAATGTTTATATATTTAGCTTTTGAGAGAGAAGATAAACTCGTCATAGCTAACCCCCTTTTGTTTTAGTAGATCAAAAAGATATTTCGCCGAAGCCTCAACTCCAGACTTACCCTCTATCGATAACATCTGACTATAAACCTGAGCTATCATGTTTATAGTTTTAGAAGACGGCTTACGTCTGACAGAGTGGTAAGCTATTATTGTACCGTTGTCGTCAAACGAAGGGGTGACTTGAGCCTCTACCCAATAATAACTACCGTCTTTAACCAAGTTTTTTACATATGCAAAAATCTCGTTTCCTGCCGCAATCGTATCCCACAGCAGTTTGAAAACCGCCTTTGGCATATCTGGGTGCCGCAGTATGCTGTGCGGAGCACCCAAAAGCTCCTCCTCGGTGTAGCCGCTAAGCTTTATAAACAGGGCATTTCCGTAGGTTATTTTCCCTTTTAGATCTGTTTTGGAAACTATGAACTCGTTGTCTGGAAACGGAACTTCGTGATTAATAGGCGTAGGGCGCATATCTGCTGTCTCTCCTGCTTGTATAGATTTTTATTGTTTGCCTGATGTATGACATTTTTGTAAAAAAAATTTACAAAAGAAACAGCAGATTGTATCAAAGATATAGTTTAAACTAAAATTAAATTCGAATGTTTTTAAGACTTCTGACTAAATAGAGGTTTTAAAAGAGCAACTAGTTGCGAGAGCCGTCTGCTGAAGACCTAATTTACGGCTTTGCCGGAAATTTGAGAATTAATCAGATGGTTTTTTTATTATTTCGGGGTTAAAGCCCTTTTTGGAGAAAATTCCGGTTATACATTTGATATCCGGAGAGAATATATTGATGCAAAAAAAAGTTGAAACGGCAAAGACGCTTTTAAATGCGTTACCGTATATAAAAGAGTTTAGCGGTCAGACTATGGTTATAAAGTACGGCGGTGCGGCGCAGATTTCGGATGAGCTCAAAACCTCTTTTGCCAGAGATATACTACTGCTAACACTTGTCGGGATAAAGCCCGTAATAGTTCACGGCGGCGGAAAAGATATAAACAGGATGCTTGAAAAGCTAAGTATTGAGCCAAAGTTTATAGACGGTGTTCGGGTAACCGATGAGGCTACGATGGAGGTTGTGGAGATGGTGCTTTGGGGGGCTATCAACAACGAAATTGTATCACTTCTTTGCGGGCACGGCGCAAAAGCTATCGGTCTAAACGGTAAAAGCTCTTCGTTTTTTAAGGCAAAACCGCTCAAAGAAGGGATGGGGCTAACCGGAGAAGTAACAGAGGTGGACCCGTCTATAGTAGAGAAGGTGTTGGATGAAAAATTCGTCCCTGTCATAGCATCTATTGCCGAGGGTGAGAGTCTTGGGCATCCCGGATACAACATCAATGCCGATACGTTGGCCTCAGCTGTGGCGGTAGCGATAAAAGCCAAAAAAGTGATTTTTATGACCGATACCGCCGGAGTGCTCGATAAGGAGAAAAATCTTTTGACAACACTAGACAAAACAACGATTGATGAACTTATAGATGACGGCACTATCGCCGGGGGGATGATTCCGAAAGTAGAAGCTTGCCTAGAGGCCGTAAACGGCGGTGTAGAAAAAGCCCATATCGTAGACGGGAGAGTCGAGCACTCAATTTTGCTTGAACTATTTACCGTAGACGGTATCGGTACGGAAATTTCACTCTAGTTTGGGTATAATCGGAGATTTTTAACAATGCGTATACGCAGGCAAAACCCGTATATGCGGCATGGATACGAGCGTCCCTGTACCCATAAAGCTACCCGCCAAGGCGGGGATTGATGGATTTTAAGTTTACAAAGAGACAATTATTATGGATATTAGAAAATCGTTTTTAGATTATTTCGGCTCAAAAGGGCATGCGGTCGTAGACAGTTCCCCATTGGTTCCGGATGATGCAAGCCTACTTTTTACCAATGCCGGAATGGTGCAGTTTAAGAGCATATTTACTGGCGAAGTGCCTGTGCCAAATACTCCTAGGGCTACTAGTAGCCAGACGTGTATCAGGGCCGGAGGAAAGCACAATGACCTCGAAAACGTCGGTTTTACAGCTAGACACCACACATTTTTTGAGATGCTCGGCAACTTCTCATTTGGCGATTATTTCAAAGAGGACGCTATCAAATATGCTTGGGAGTTCGTAACCGGTGAGATGGATTTGCCAAAAGAGAAACTTTGGATTTCCGTCCACGATAGCGACGATGAAGCGGCAAAAATCTGGGAGAAATACATCGCCAAAGACAGAATAGTCAGGATGGGCGACAAGGACAACTTCTGGCAGATGGGCGATACCGGCCCTTGCGGACCGTGTTCCGAGATATATGTAGATCAGGGTGCAGAGAGATTTAATACCTCCGAGGATTATTTCGGCGGCGACGGTGACAGATTCCTAGAAATTTGGAACCTTGTATTTATGCAATACCAAAGATTTGAAGACGGCTCAATGGTAAGCCTGCCAAAGCCTTCGATTGACACCGGTATGGGACTCGAGAGGATCACGGCTATTAAAGAAGGTAAATTCTCAAACTATGACAGTTCACTGTTTATACCGCTCATCGATGCCATTGAAGCAAAAGTCGGCAAAAAATACGAGTACGCATCCGGCGCTAGCTACCGTGTTATCGCAGACCACCTAAGGGCTGTTAGCTTCCTTGTTGCGCAGGGGGTAACGTTTGACAAAGAAGGTAGGGGATATGTCCTACGAAGGATACTTAGACGAGCGGTAAGACACGGCTACAAGCTAGGGTTCAAAGAGCCGTTTTTGTATGCGCTTTATGACGCTCTTGTCTCCTTAATGGGTCATGGCTATCCGTACCTTGCCGAGAAAGCGCAGTATGTCAAAGAGAGTATAAAAGCCGAAGAGGAGAGATTTTTCTCTACGATATTTGCAGGGATGGAGCTATTTGAAAAAGAGATGGCCGGAAATCCAAAAATCTTTAGCGGCGAGACTGCTTTCAAGCTATACGATACATTCGGTTTCCCTCTTGACTTAACAGAAGATATGCTAAGAGAGAAAAATGTAGCCCTCGACAACGACGGCTTTGATGCGAAGATGAAAGAGCAAAGAGAGAGGGCGAAAGCGGCTTGGAAAGGTAGTGGGGACGCCGCAAATGAGGGAGACTTCAAGGAGCTGCTTGAAAAGTTCGGCAAAAACGAATTCGTAGGATACGACTCTCTTACGGCCGATACAAAAGTACTTGCAATTCTTGATGCCGATTTTAAAGCAGTTTCTGAGCTTACGGGTGATGGTTGGGTGATGCTAGACACCACCCCTTTTTACGCCGCAAGCGGTGGTCAAGCTGGCGACACGGGCGAATTGGTCGGCAAAGGAGCCGTTCTTGATACTAGAAAGTTTTTTGAACTAAATCTCTCAAAAGTAAATGCAGCTAGCAAAATATCTGTCGGCGATACCGTAAAAGCGGTAGTATCAAACGCAAGAGCCGAGAGTGCAAAACACCACTCTTGCACCCATCTGCTTCACGCCGTTTTGCGAGATGTGCTTGGAAATACCGTCACGCAAGCGGGTAGCGATGTAGATGATAGACGACTTAGATTTGACTTTACGGCTCCAAAAGCGATGACCGATGCACAAATAGCCGAGGTTGAGACAAAAGTAAACGCCCTAATCGCCAAAAATATCGGCGGCAAGACTGAAGTTATGGGCGTAGAAGATGCCAAAAACAGCGGTGCTATGGCGCTGTTTGGCGAAAAATACGGCGACAGCGTCAGGGTTGTTAGCTTCGGCGATGCCTCCGTGGAGCTTTGCGGCGGTACGCATACGGGGTCTACCGGCGAGATAGGGAGCTTTTATATCGTAAAAGAGAGTGGCGTATCGGCGGGAGTTAGACGTATAGAGGGTGTTGCGGGTCTCTCTGCCGTGGAGTATGCAAAAAGCTTTAGGGCGGCTGTAGGCGAGCTTGAGAGTGAGCTTAAAAACAAAGACCTAAAAGCCGGGGTTGCAAGGCTTAGAGCCGAGATAAAAGAGCTAAAAGAGAGACTTGCCAAAGCCCAAAGTAGTGGCAAAACAGAGCTTGAAGCGCTTGATGTAAACGGTGCAAAAGTTGTGTGCGATTTTGTAGACGGGGTGGATGCCAAAGCGCTTGTCGATGAACTAAAAAATAAGTATGAAAAAGTTGCCGTAATGCTGCTTGAGGTAAATGAGGACAAAATCTCCGCCGTATGCGGCACAAAAGGTGTAGATGTAAATGCCGGAGAGTGGCTAAAGATCGCCCTTGCGACAGCTGATGGCAAAGGCGGTGGTAGAGCTGATTTTGCAAGCGGTAGCGCAAAAGACGTTAGCAAAAAAGAAGAGTTAAAAACGGCTGCGTTGGGGTTTGTCAAAAATAAACTAGGATAAAAGCGACCGGTTACATGGGGTCGAAGAGCTAATTTTCGAGGAGACATCGGACTTTCGCCCGAGCGCTTTGCTTGTTTTGGGTTTTGCTTAAAATTTTAGAATAATTAAGGAGATAGCGTGAGTGCTTTTTTTGCCGAGTATGCGAGAATTATCCTTTTTATCCATGTCTTGTTTGCGGTGACTTGGATAGGTGGGATGGTTGCAATCAGGTTTGCCCTCCACCCATCTCTTGCCGTGATCGACAGCGGGCAAAAAAGATTAGAGTTGACGATAGCAACCCTGAATAGATTTTTTTTGATGGTCTCTACGGCTATCGTATTTATAGGCATTACTGGGATTATTATGATGCTTGGAATCGGATTTAAGAGTGTTCCTACGCTCTATTTAACGGTTCATATCAAGTCCCAAATCTGGATGCTTATGGCGGTTGTATACGGTATTATCTATTTTAAGTTTACAAAAGCAAAAAAAATGTTTGAGCTAGGCGATTTGGACGGGGCAAAACAAAAACTTGCCCCTTTGTCCAAATGGTTAATCCCTATAAATATATTTTTGGGGCTTGTAGAGATAATGCTGGGTATTGTGCTGAGAGGGTATTAGTCAGTGTTGTATTTGGCTTCGTCTTCCCAGACAAGGGCAAAAATTTTAAGAGACTACGGTGTTTTGTTTTCACAGGTCGGCTGTGGATTTGATGAGGAGAAAATAGTTGCCGCAAATCCGGCGGAGTTTGTCTATAAGGCTACGATAGGCAAGCTTGAGTGGGCAAAAGATGAGCACGGACTAAGTACGCCGCTATTATGTGCAGACACGGTAGTTACCGCCGATAATGCAATACTTCGAAAACCGAAAAATATAGATGACGCTAGAGGGATACTCCTAAAACAAAGCGGCAACACCGTAGGGATACTAACGTGTACGGCTTACGCTTCAAAGGCTTTAACCTTTATAGACCTCTCAATTACCGAATATTTTTTTAAAGAGTTTGACAGGATGGAGCTTGAGCGGTATCTGGACTCAAACGGCTGGGACGGCAAGGCGGGAGGTTGCATGGTAGAGGGATTTTGCAAACAATACATCGCCAAACAAGTCGGTTTGGAGTCTTGCGCCATGGGCATTACAATCGAAAAATTACTACCTTTTATTGGGCACGCTGAACCGGCAAAGCCGGATCAGCTACGCTAGCCGTATTCACGGCAGAGATAAAACAATGACCGAATTTCAAAAATCGCTTGACGTTTTAGCAAAAAAAGGGAGGCTGCGGGGTAGGAGATTATTGCCGAAAAACTCCATTGATTTTGCTTCAAACGATTATTTGGGGTTTAAAAAAGATCAAAAAAGCTTTGAAACGGCCGTCAAAGCGGTCAAAAAAGAGGGTCTATTTGCCCCTTCCGCCTCTCAACTCGTCTACGGCTACCAAAACTCCCACAAAAAACTGGAAAATACCCTTAAAAAGATGTACGACTTTGAAGATGCACTCATCGTTGGTAGCGGATTTTTGGCAAATACCGCTCTCGTATCGGCGCTTGCAGGGCATAACGACCTGATACTTATGGACGAGGAGTATCACGCCAGCGGTATAGCCGCCCTCTCTCTTTCCAAAGCAAAATACGAGTTATTTGCCCATAGCGATGCAAACGACCTCGAATGCAAACTCAAAGATGCAAAGTTTGGCAGGGTATTTATTTTCGTAGAGTCTGTTTACTCTATGATAGGAGATATTTTGCCGATGTCCGTTATCGAGATTGCGGACAAGTACGGTGCTTATCTCATAATAGACGAGGCTCACGGGCACGGTACTATCGGAGCAAAGCTCGGCGGCATATATGATTATTACAATATCACGCCGTCAAAAAAACATATCAAAATGGGAACCCTCTCAAAAGCGGTAGGTAGCTATGGGGCGTATATATTAGGGGCTAAAGAGATAATAGATTTTTTACTCAACAGGGCAAAACCTGTTATATATTCGACGGCTCTCTCGCCTATAGACGTAGAGATTGCCAGAATAAGGGTTGAGAAAATCTCAAAAAAAAGTAGCTCTTTTAAAGAAAAAATCGACAAAAGGCTTTCAATTGCCGAAAAGTATTTGGGAAAAAAGTTTTTAACCCCTATAATTATGATTGAAAGTCCGAATTCAAAAAAAATACATACAAAATTGCTCAAAATGAATATAATAACCGGTTATATAAGACCCCCGACGGTAAAAAGCGATCATATTAGATTGATAGCCAACATCGGAGAGGACTTAGAGGATTTTAAAAAAGCGCTTGAGATCATAAAGAGGTATGCTTGATAGGGTTTGACCGGATCGTTGTAAAATCGGATGAACAAGAGATCGTAAATCTATCTTTTGAGGTTGACGGTACGTTGGCACTTGTGGGAGAGAGCGGAAGCGGTAAATCTTTGACGTTAAAAGCAATAATGGGTATTTTGCCGAAAGAGCTTGATGTCAATATCAAAATCAAAGATGGATTAACTCTTAAAAGGGGTGTGGATATTTCTTTTGTTCCGCAAAACCCTTTCACGGCGCTCTCACCGATGAGTAAAATCAAAAAACAGGGGTGGGGTATAAAAAAAGAGGTTTTAGCCGCTCTGTTTGAAAAAGTGGGGCTAGATGCCGTATTTTTTGAGAGATTCCCGTCCGAACTTAGCGGCGGACAGCTCCAGAGGGTAGTTATAGCCCTCTCTCTGGCCTCCTCACCGAGACTCCTTTTGATGGATGAGCCGACTACCGCTTTGGACAAAGATACCAAAGATGAGATATTGGAACTTATCAAAAACCTTCAAAAAGAGCTTGGGTTTGACCTAATTTTTGTGACGCATGAGTTGACTCTGGCCTCTTATCTATGTGAAGATATATTGCTGATTAGAGACGGAAAGGCATTGTGCGAGGGTAAGAGCGCCGATTTTTTCAAAAGTGGTGACGAGTACATCCAAAAACTAATAAAAGCAGATTTTAAGAATAGGGATTTTAGAAGATGATAATCAGATATGTAGCGGCGGGAGCCGTTATTATTACTACGCTACTGATTTTTTTACTGATATATTTTTATAGGTCGTTTAGCTACGATCTGGATAAACTGATAAACTATAACCCGCCTATCACAACCCAAGTCTTTGATGCAAAAGGGAGGCTTATTGCAAATTTATTTGAAAATGAAAACAGGGTTTACGCAGCGTACGAAGAGATGCCCAATCATCTAATAGAAGCTTTGGTGGCTACGGAAGATACCGCTTTTTTTGAACACAAAGGGATTAGCTTTGAAGCAATATTACGAGCACTTGTAAAAGATATTATTGCCGGAAAAGCGGTTGAAGGGGCAAGTACGATTACCCAACAGCTAATCAAAACAACCCTGCTATCATCCGAAAAGACTATTAGTAGAAAATTTAAAGAGGCGTTAATTTCTTTTAAAATTGAGGAGAAGCTAACAAAACAGCAGATTTTGGAGCGCTATCTAAATCAGATATATTTTGGTCACGGTTATTACGGGATAAAGACCGCCGCATGGGGATATTTTCATAAAAATTTGCATGAGATAACGTTGAAAGAGGCGGCGATTTTGGTTGGATTACCGAAAGCACCTAGCACATATGATCCTGTAAAAAACTATGAGGGTGCAATGCAGAGGGCTAACGCTATCGTAAACAGGATTAGATATCTCGGGTGGATAGATGATGCGGCGCATCAAAAAGCGATTGCCGAACAGCCAAAGGTTTATAACGAAACAGCCGGATTCAATAGGGCTCCGTATGCCGTAGATGCGGCACTTAGAGCTCTAGCACCACAATATCCGGATATAAAAAGCGGCGGCTACAGGATAGATTTGACTATTGATCTGGATTTGCAGGATGCGGCCGACACAGCCCTAAAAGCCCAATATGATGATGCGGTAAAAGCTTACGGGGCGAAAAATCTTGCAAATTTTAACGGCGCACTAATATCTGTAGAGCAGTCTACCGGTGATATTTTGGCTTTGTCCGGCGGCGTTGACTTTTATAAAAGCCCTTTTAATAGAGTTGTGCAGGCAAAAAGACAGGCCGGTTCCAGTTTTAAACCTTTTATCTATCTGGTTGGCGCAGAAAACGGATACTATCAGGATGCTTTGGTGGATGACTCTCCAAAGAGCTATACGTTTGGCGGCAGGGAGTGGAATCCGCAAAACTACGACCTAAAATTTGAAGGGGTGATAACCCTCAGAGAGGCGCTAACCCACTCCAAAAACCTTGCAACTATCGATTTGGTTGAGAAAATAGGGATGGATACCGTAAAAAAAGAGCTAAACAGATTCGGCTTTAGAGGGATTCAGGCTGACCTATCGGTAGCTCTTGGTAGCTATACCCTATCGCCGTATGATATGAGCGAGGCGTATACAATACTTTCAAACTATGGGACAAAGGTCTCTCACAGAATTGTCAAAAGCATAAAAGCCAGAAACGGGCAGACGGTTATGTTTGAGTCCAAAAAAGAGAATATCGTATCACCGGAAATTGCATACGTTGTCATTGACATGATGATGGATGTAGTGACAAGGGGAACCGGAACGAAAGCGGCAACACCGGGTACGCAGGTGGCAGGCAAGACTGGGACGACAAATGACTACCGTGATGCATGGTTTTGCGGTTTTACCCCATCCGTTCAAACCCTTGTCTGGTTCGGAAACGACGACAATAAGCCGCTCCCTGGGAAAATGACGGGTGGCGTAGTGGCAGCTCCTGTTTTTGCAAGATACAATGCGGCTGTATTAAACTTCAGGCCGTCGTCAAAGAGAGAGTTTTACTCACCTGACGGTGTTTTAAAGGGCGGAACGGAAGAAGTTGAGACAAATGAGACAACTCCGATGGCCGGCGAGGGTCATTAAAATTAAAACCATTTAGGTTAAAATCGGTTTAAAAAGAGGTTTTAAATTTTGAAATACTTTATTGCAAGCGACCATGCGGGTAAAAATCTAAGGAGGTTTACCGCCGAATTCTTAAAAAATAAAGGGTTTGAGGTTGTAGATTTGGGGTGTGAAGAGGATAGAGTGGACTATCCTGATTTTGCAAACAAAGTGTGTGAGGCGGTTTTGGCCGAGTCCGGTTCAAAAGGGGTTTTGATTTGCGGTAGCGGGATAGGGATGAGCCTTGCGGCAAACAGACACAAAGGGATTAGGGCGGCTCTCTGTCACGATTCCTACACGGGCGCAGCCGCAAGAGCACATAATGATGCAAACGTTTTATGTATGGGCGAAAGAGCTATCGGCTTCGGTGTTGCAGAATCAATCTTGGAGGCTTGGCTATCTACCGAGTTTGAAGGCGGCAGACACGAAATCAGGATCAATAAATACTAACAAAGAGTAACTATGCTATTTAACTGGCTTTTTTTAACGGTAGTTATCCTCATCATAGCTTTTTTGGCGTTTAGGATGTTTTATTACAAAAATATATCCGAACAGGAGAAAAACTCTACTACTGCTACTCAGACTACCCTTGAAGAGGCGGAGAATCTGATCCGAAAATATCAGCTCCAACTCCAAAGAAGTCTCGGTGATATCGACGTTCTAAACGAAGAGCTTACAAAATTAAGAAACGACGTTAAGACTATAAAGGCCAGAAATAGCCAGTATAGAGTCGAAAACGACAAGCTAAAAGGTAGAATCAAAGAGCTTGAAAATAAAATCGAGGCTCTAATTTAATCAACTTAACCAAGGGGTAGCAATGAAAGTGTTAGAGGGTACCGATAAAGAGATTATTCTCTCTTCTATTAGGGATGTTCCGGATTTTCCAAAGCCTGGGATAATGTTCAAAGACATTACCACGCTTCTAAACAATAAAACGGCATATTCAAAGCTAATGGAGCATCTGGCCGCAAAATACGAGGATTATAATCTTGACTATATAGCCGGAATAGAGAGTAGAGGCTTTATTTTCGGCTCTGCTCTTGCAAATGCGCTCGGTATAGGGTTTGTCCCTATTAGAAAGCCGGGGAAACTTCCTAGTAAAGTAGTAAGTGAAAAATATACTCTAGAATACGGCACCGATGAGGTTCAGATTCATCTGGACGCATTCGGTGGCACCGAAAATGCAAAAGTATTGCTTGTGGATGATTTGATAGCAACCGGTGGAACTGCGGTGGCGGCTGCAAATTTGATCGGAAAAGCCGGTGGTGAGTGTATTGAAGCTTGTTTTATCGTTGAGCTTAGCTTTTTGCCCGGCAGACAAAAGCTAGAGAGCCTGACAAACGTTTATTCGATACTGACGGTTTAGGGGTTTTATGGAAGAGACCCTCATAAGGCTCCTCTCCGAATACGGTTATCCTATACTTTTTGTATGGAGCATGATGGAGGGTGAGTTAGGACTCGTGATGGCAGGGCTTTTATCGCATACTGGACATATGAACGTCTTTTTGGCGATTTTTGTAGCCGGAGTCGGTGGTTTTGTAGGTGATCAGTTTTGGTTTTATGTCGGACGATACAACAAAAAGTACACACTCGAATTTTTTAGATCTCACCGTCGAAAAGTTGCGCTTGCGCATCTGCTACTAAAAAAATACGGCTGGCCTATAATCTTTATCCAAAGATATCTTTACGGCCTTAGAACGATTATACCTATGGCTATAGGGACAACTAGATACGACAAGAGAAAATTTGCTCTTATAAATCTAATTAGTGCATTTATCTGGGCTGCACTAACGATAGTTTTGACGTATGTTTTTGGGGCACCTATTTTGGAGCTCATCAAGTTGGCAAAAGCTCATTGGTATTTTGCAATACCGTTTGGCGGGGCTATTATCGGAATTTTTTATTATTACGTTAATAAAGCTTCAAAGCCGAAACCAAAACCTATAAGAAGAGAATCGATAAATGACGATAACATACAAAAATAAAGCTCTTGATTCTATTAAGGCCGATGCTACCATAGTAGTTTTGGAAAAAAAAGCAAACTTTAAAAAGGTTTTGCCGGAGGGTGAATATAAACTGCTTGAAGAGGTCGGTTTTTTAAACGAAGATACCGACTCCTTTTATTTGCCGCACATTAGAACACTATTTGTAAAAGTTGACGGAGTAGACGGTGAGGAGATAAAAACCGTAGCGGCCAATAGCTATAAAGCCTTAAAAAAATACAACCTAAAAAGTGTCAAAGTTGAAGCTATCGGAGATAATAACCTGTTGTTTGCCTCTGCTTTTTGTGAAGGGGTTATCCTTGGGGCTTACGAGTTTGATTGGTATAAATCAAAAGAGAAAAAAGAGTCAATGCTAAAAACATTTACCGTTACCCCGAAAGCCCCTCAAAAAGATTCAAAAGAGGAAAAAGAGATAAATGAGGCTCTGGAGAGGGTGGTTGTCTGCTCTGAAAATGTTAATTTTGCCAGAGACCTCGTCAATACGACTCCTGACGATGCGACTCCTATACAAATAGCCACAATAGCAGAAAATAGCGCAAAAGAATTCGGATTTGATACGCTAGCGTATGATGAAAAGTATTTGGCGGATAACTCTATGGGTTCTTTTTTGGCTGTCTCAAGAGCCTCGGCTCATCCACCTAGATTGGTTCATATGATTTATAAACCGCAAGGGGTCAAAAATCCTAAAAAAGCTGTTTTGGTAGGCAAAGGCCTCACATATGACAGCGGCGGTCTTAGTCTAAAGCCGGCGGATTATATGGTGACGATGAAAGCCGACAAAGCCGGTGCATGCGCCGTTGTTGCCGCTATGAGGGTTGCCGCAAAACTAAAATTGCCTGTTGAGATACACGGAGTTATAGGGCTTTGCGAAAATATGATAGGCGGTAACGCCTACAAACCGGATGACGTACTAAAAGCCAAAAACGGCAAGACTATAGAGATTAGAAATACCGATGCAGAAGGTAGATTGGTTCTTGCCGATGTGCTATGCTATATACAGGATTATTTTAAGGCCAAAAACGAGAAGTTTGAGGCGATGATAGATATGGCAACACTTACGGGGGCATGCGTTGTAGCAGTTGGTGAATATACGTCGGGAGTGATGGGGCATAATGAAAAGCTAAAATCATCCATCCTCTCTGCTTCACAAAAAGCCGGTGACCTGATGGCTGCCCTGCCGTTTAATAAACATCTAAGAAAGCTTATAAAAAGTGAAATAGCCGATGTGGCAAACTGCTCAAGCTCCCGTTACGGCGGGGCAATTACGGCTGCAATGTTTTTGGATGAGTTTGTGTACGAAGAGAATAAGCAAAAATGGGTTCATCTCGATATAGCAGGACCTGCTTATGTGGAAAAAAGCTGGGGATACAACCCTCACGGAGCCACCGGTACTCCGGTTAGAACAATAGTAAAATGGCTTGAAGAGCTAAAGTAGTAATAGACTTACGCACTCTTAAGTGCGCAAAACCCCTTATTCTCCTGTGCTAGCAGGAAGCTTTAGGGGACTCTGCAAGGGCGATTAGTCCTTGCCGCAAATATGGGCTTTGCTTGTATTTGCGCATAACATCAGGTAGTAAAAAAGGTAATAAATGGGACTTGGAGTAGGACTGGTAGGTCTTCCGAATGTAGGAAAATCAACAACTTTTAATGCGCTGACAAAAGCGCAAAATGCAGAGGCGGCAAACTATCCGTTTTGTACTATAGAGCCAAATAAGGCAATAGTTCCGGTACCGGATAAAAGACTAGAAGAGCTTGCCAAAATAGTAAATCCGGAGAGAATACAGCACTCAACCGTTGATTTTGTGGATATAGCGGGACTCGTAAAGGGCGCAAGCCGTGGCGAGGGGCTCGGCAATCAGTTTTTGGGGCACATCAAAGACGTAGGCGTAGTGCTTCACGTTGTCAGATGCTTTGAGGACGGCAACATCACACACGTCGAAAATAGCGTAGAC
Organism: uncultured Helicobacteraceae bacterium; assembly: GCA_937973585.1. GTDB lineage: Bacteria > Campylobacterota > Campylobacteria > Campylobacterales > UBA6016 > UBA6016. Next base: position 4,643 of record CALJKN010000033.1, on the reverse strand, counting down.
CCGCTCAGGGATATTGAGATTATAGAGACGGAACTACTGCTTGCCGACATTCAGAGTCTTGAAAAGCGGATAGAGAGGTTAGAAAAACAGGCAAAAACAGACAAGAGTGCGGCGGCGATGCTTGCCCAGGCAAAAAAACTGCTTGAGCATATGAACGGCGGCTCTTTGGCTATTAGTTTTCCGGATAGGGACAATGAGGCTTTTGCAGAGCTTAGCCGTGAGCTTAGGCTGATTACGGCAAAAGAGATTATGTATGCCGCAAATGTAGATGAAGATGCGCTTGCCGGAACCAATCCCCATTATGAAGCACTACTAAAATTTGCCGCCGAAAAAGGCGCAGATGTTATCAAGATATGCGCAAAAATTGAGGAGGAGCTTGTCGGTCTATCTGACGATGAGAGGCTTGAAATGCTTGAGGGGCTTGGTGTTGAAGAGTCTGGACTTGATCAAATCATCCGAAAAGGGTTTCACAAACTAGGCCTTATCAGCTACTTTACCGCAGGCGTTAAAGAGGTAAGGGCTTGGACGATTGAAAAGGGGTGGAAAGCTCCGAAGGCCGCTAGCGTAATACACAATGACTTTGAAAAAGGGTTTATCCGTGCCGAGGTTATAGCCTATGATGATTATGTTGCAAACGGCGGAGAACAAGGGGCAAAAGAGAAAGGGAAAATGAGACTAGAGGGCAAAGAGTACGTCGTCGCTGATGGCGACGTTATGCACTTTAGGTTTAATGTATAGCAAACCCTACAGTTCATAAGACCCGCTAGCGGCTAGGACAGTACGGCGAAGACCTAATCTTGGGCTTCGCTCAAGATTTGAGCATATATCAAAAAAATACGCTAAAACTGGCAAAGCCCGTTTTGCTACGCTAGGCGCTATGCCACTAAAGCTAGCTCCTACGGAGCAGATTTATCGGTAATGCCGCCAATAGAGCCGCTAGCGGCGAGGGCAGTCTGCCGAAGACCTAATCTTGGGCTTCGCTCAAGATTTGAGAATCCATCAAAAATGAAATGGACATTCCGGTAGGGGTTCTAGCCCTGCTTGCTTCAAAATTTCAAAATCACGTGATGGCTCCTGTCCGCACGTGGTGAGATAATCTCCAACGATAATCGCATCGCATCCGGCATTGAAAATCTCTACCTGCCTATCCCCAAACATCATCTCCCTTCCTCCTGCAGACATAATCACCGTATTTGGTAGAGCTGCTTTTGCCTGCCTGATGATCTCCAGTGCTTTATCGGTATTTACGGAGCACTCTTTTATCGGAAGAGCCGGTGTCGGCATAAAAAAATTTATCGGGGAGCTCATCGGATTTAGCGACTTTAGAGAGTTAAATAGCGATTCTCTATCTTTATCGCTCTCCCCTAGCCCGAATATACCGCCTACACATAGCATCAGTCCTGCCGAGCGGGCGTTTTCACATGTGTCGTATCTGGCTTCCCATGTGTGAGTGGAGCAGATCGACGGGTAAAACTCCCTCGATGTTTCAAGGTTGTGGTTATAGCTGTCCACACCCCCTCTTTTTAGCTCTAGTAGCGAATGTGTATCCGCTATACCGGCAGATGATATCAAGAATAATCCGTCCACCTCTTTTTTGATTCTAGCGGCCAAAGATGAGAGGTATTCGGTTTTTTCTGCATCCAGCCCTGTTCCGCTAGTTACTAGACAAAATCCTATTGCACCGCTTGTGCGGGCTTTTTTTGCCTCTTCGACGACTACCGAGGGGTCTTTAAAAGTATATGTGTCGATCCCTGTTTTATATTTTGCACTTTGGGCACAAAAAGCGCAGTCCTCGGAGCAACCCCCGCTTTGAACGTTTGAGATAGCACATAGCATAATCTGTTTTTTCATCTTTCAAATTCCGTAATATGCTCATTCCATGAGTCTGTTTTTAATTTTCTATAAAAATAGTTGACTATAAATTTTTTCTCACTCCACTCTAACGTCATACACTCTGATAAATCTTTGTTTCTGGCGCATGCTTCACCTGGGTTTAGAAAAAGTGTTTTTCCGGTGAAATTAATATATTTTTTGTGTGTATGCCCAAATATAACGACATCGGCATCCGGATTTAGATAAACCGGAATATGCATTAGTTTTAGGCTCAAATCGCCTATTTTAAAATATGCAGGTTCATACAAGAGAGTGTATCTCTCCTGTTCATTTCGCAAATGTCTGTCATTGTTTCCAAAAACAGCCGTAAAAGGGATTTTTGATTTTCTCATCTCCAACAAAACCCCCTCTTCGACGATATCTCCGGCATGTATAATATGCTCGCACCCCAAAGAGGTGAATAGCTCTATGATTTTTTTAGCCCGTCCCACCTTTCTATGGGTATCGGAGAGTATCCCTATTTTCATATAAACGTCGCATGAGCAAAGCCCATGTCGGCTACGCTAGCCGCTAAGGCACTAAAGCTAGCCGCATGTAGCGGCAGAAAATATGTTTTCATTGGGCTTTGGATTCCGTTTTATGCTTGCATTCAGGGTCTAGGCACTCGTAATACTCTTTTGTTTTCAGTTTTTTATGAACCGTTGTTTTGCCACATTTTTCGCATGGGACTTTTGACGGTTCATACTTTGAAATAAATGTACATTTGGGGTAGTTTTCGCATCCGAAAAAAGCCCCCCTTTTTGATTTTTTCTCAACAACTTTGCCGCCGCACATAGGGCACGGAGCCTCTGCAACTTTTTGGGGGGCTAGTGATTTTGTATTTTTGCATGACGGATAAGCGGAGCATGCCAAAAAATCACCTCTAAAACTTGACTTTACAACCATTGGAGAACCGCATTTATCGCACACTACGTCCGTAAATTTCGGCTCCTCTTTTGCTTCGTTCTCTTTTTGTAGATTTCTCGTATATTTACACTTCGGGTATCCGCTGCAAGAGACAAACTCTCCGAACCGACCCATCCTTTTGACTAGCGGGAGACCGCATTTTGGGCAGTCTTCGTCTATCGGGATAACAATCTTTTGGCTCTCTATTGTCTTTTTACCCTCATTTACCTTTTCGATAAACCCCTCATAAAACTCCCACAAAAGCTTTTGCCAGTCTTTGTTCTCTTCCTCTATTTTGTCGAGCTCCTCTTCCATTTTGGCCGTAAAGTTGCTATCGACGATCTCCTCAAAATGTTTTTGGAGCATATCCGTTACTTTAAATGCCGTTTCGCTAGGGATAATACTTTTGCTCTCTATGGCTATATATCCTCTGTCTTCGAGGGTGGATATGGTCGGGGCGTAGGTACTCGGTCTACCTATACCGAGAGATTCCAGCTGTTTTACGAGTCCCGCTTCGGTGTATCTGCTCGGCGGCTCTGTGAATTTTTGGATTGAGTCTATCTTTTTTAGCTCAGTCGTCTCACCCTCTTTTGTCTCAGGGAGTAGCTTGTCTTTTTCAGTTTCGCTGAGAGCCTTATAAAAACCGTCGAATACCAAAATAGAGCCGCTTGCCTTAAATACCGTCTCTTTGTTTGAGATAAATACACTTTGGCTTTCAAACTCTGCATCTTTCATCTGAGAGGCCAAAAAACGGTTATAGATAAGCGTATAAAGCCTTAGCTCATCCCCTTTTAAAAACCCTTTTGCCGTATCGGGCGTAAAGTCAAGCATTGTAGGTCTAATGGCCTCGTGCGCCTCTTGCGCCCCCTGACTTTTTGTTTTGTACTTTTTAGGGGAGGTTGGGAGATATTTTTTACCGTATTTGGACTCTATGAGTTCTCTTGCCGCCTCTTCGGCCTCTTTTGCGATATTGAGGCTGTCGGTTCTCATGTATGTGATTACACCGCTGACCCCTTTGTGGGTCGGAACCCCTTCGTATAGCTTTTGGGCTAACATCATTGTCTTTTTGGGTGAAAATCCAAGTGACGACGATGCCGATTGCTGAAGCGTAGATGTCATAAACGGGGCAGGGGAGGCGGATACTTTTTTCTTTTTTTCGATTTTAGAGACAACAAAACCGCCCGTTTTGGCCGCTTTTACTATTTTGTCGGCCTCTTCTTTGGTTTTTACCGATAGTTTGTCTATTTTTTTCCCGAAAGCCTCAAACAGCGCGCCGTCTATTTTGTTATCAAATGAGGCCTTTATCTCGTGATACTCCTGAGGTATAAACTCCCGTATCTCCCTCTCTTTGTCTACTACTATTTTTAGAGCCGAGGATTGCACCCGTCCTGCGCTAAGCCCTTTTTGTATTTTTGAAGAGATAAGCGGAGAGAGTTTGTAGCCGACTATTCTATCAAGTAGTCTCCTTGCCTGTTGGGCGTTTACCATCTCCATATTGAGTTTTCTGGGTGTTTCTAGTGCTTTCAAAATGGCATTTTTGGTTATCTCGTGAAAGACTATTCTAGGTAGCTCCAACGCCTCTTTGCCGAGTATGGCCGCTATGTGAAAAGCTATTGCCTCACCCTCTCTATCCTCGTCCGTCGCCAGATATACGGTATCGGCTTTTTCGGCTAGCTTTTGTAGCTCTTCCGCTATTTTTTTATGGTCGTCCGTTACTTTGTAGTCGGGAATAAAACTATCCTTTGCGACTTTTATGCCGAAACTATTTTTCGGCAAATCCCGAATATGCCCCTTGCTGGCTACGATCTCGTACTCTTTGCCCAAAAAACCTTTTAGTGTTTTGGCTTTTGCGGGAGACTCAACGA
>CALJKN010000032.1 GCA_937973585.1 uncultured Helicobacteraceae bacterium | reverse complement strand
TCAAAAAACTATGAAAACTTTTTTAGGCTCTAAGAATGCTGTATGACGTGATAGTAGTCGGGAGCGGCATAGCAGGTTTGGCGGCGGCTATCAGGGCGGGTGAGAACTACGCAAACGTACTGCTTCTTACAAAAAATATGCCGCTCCGTTCTAATAGCTCTATGGCGGCAGGGGGTATCAACGCCTCTTTTGCAAATATGGAGCCGGATGACTACAGGGCACATCTAGCCGATACGATAAAGGGCGGAGACGGGCTTGTTGAGGAGAGGTCTGCCGCAACCCTCACAAAAAACGGCGTTGATGTGGTCTCTTGGCTTGACGGGCTTGGGGCGAATTTTGATAAAGACGAAAACGGCAAGATACTACAGAGGGCTTTTGGCGGAGCAGGCAAAAAAAGAACCTGTTTTGTAGCCGACAAAACCGGAGGGGCTATCGTTCAGGCTATGATTATGAGCCTTAAAGGGAAAAATATCAAAGTCGTCAGCGATTACTGTGTTATGAGTCTGCTTGTGGATGAGGAGAGGGCGGCAGGGGTGTCGGCTCTAAACAAAAAAACCTGTCAGATAGAGCTTTTCGGGGCAAAAAGTGTAGTATTTGCCGGAGGCGGCTATGGCGGTGTCTATTTTGGACACACCTCAAATCCGCTTGACAGCGTGGGTGATTTGCTCTCTGTAGCCCTCAGAGCCGGATTGGGACTTCGGGATATGGAGTTTATGCAGTTTCACCCGACTGGGCTTTGGCACTCCGGATCGCTTGTCAGCGAGGCCGTAAGAGGCGAGGGGGGATATATAGTAAATGCAAAAGGCGAGAGATTTACAAACGAGCTTGCCACTAGAGACGTGCTCTCCAGAGCAATAGCCAGAGAGATGGAGCAGGGCGGCGGCGTATACATAGATGTCAGACATATAGAACCTGAGATTTTGGAAAAAAGGGTTCCCTCATTCATCAGGGCGGCTATGTCGCAAGAGGGGAAAGACGTAACAAAAGAGCTTGTTCCGATAAAACCTGTAGCTCACTACTCTATGGGCGGTATAGCGGTAAATGAAAAATGCGAAACACAGATAAAAGGGTTATACGCCGCCGGAGAGTGTGCCTGTAACGGCACTCACGGGGCCAATAGACTCGGTGGAAACAGCCTTTTGGAGGCAGCGGTATTCGGGCGGATTGCCGGAGAAGAGGCCTCGGCGTATGCAAAAAAACAGACCGGATACCTAAAAGCAGATTTGACAATCGTGGCAAAAGATGAAAAAAGGATAGAGAACATCCTAAAAGGGGAGGCCGGAGCAAATCCGAGAGCCGTCCGAAAGAGTTTGGGCGATGCCATGTATAAAAATGTGGGACTTTTTAGAACCGAAGAGGGGTTAATGCGTGGATACGAATACACCGGATACCTCAAAGGGGTTGCGGGGATGATGAGCGCCATGGAGAAAAAAAGGGAAGGGAATTTTGAGGTTCCTTTTATTTTGGAGCTCCAAAATGCCGCCCTGATAGCAGAGGCTACCGTCCTTGCCGCTTTAAAACGGGAGGAGAGCAGAGGGGCTCATTTTAGGGATGATTTCGGGGTAAGAGACGACAACAGGTTCAAAGCCCACTCTATAGTCAAAATGGACGGAATGAGACTTTTCCACCGTTTTGAGGAGAGAGGGGTATTTGCGGCAATCAAACATTTTATAAGGAGATAACTATGGCAAAAGTAATGCTAAGAGAAAAAGACGGAAAAGTAAAATTTTATGTCGCAAAAAAAGATATGGAAGAGACGATACTCTCAATAGAATTCGATACCGACGAAAAATGGGGCGGAGAGACTAAAATCTCAAACGGTGACGTATGGCATATACCTGTAGGCCCTAAAAAGCTACCTTGTGAAGTAGAGGCAAAGAGATTGTCTATAGGCGGCGAATAGAAGAAACTATTGGATGAATGCTCAAATTTCCGGCAAAGCCAAAAATTAGGTCTTCAGCAGACGGCTCTCGCAACTAGCCGTTATTTTGATGAATGCTCAAATTTTCAGCAGAGCCGCAAATTAGGTCTTCAGCAGACGGCTCTCGCAACTAGTTGCTCTTTTGTGGCTTTTGTGTCGGGGTAGTTTTTATATTTTTGCAAATCAGGGGTCAAAAACCCCGATTCTCGCTTTTTTTAATCATTCTTTTTTAGTACACTGTTAAAAAAATAAGCAGGAGATATCCATGAGAGCAAGCCGTATATGGCTATTTTTTGCCGTATTAATGATGATAAATTCATCACAATTGTTTGCCGCCGCTCCGGCGATGGCTACACAGGAGAATCTAAATTTTGTCTGGATTATTACAGCCGCCGCATTGGTGTTTTTTATGCAGGCCGGATTTTCGGCTCTGGAATCGGGACTTGTACGAGCCAAAAACTCGATAAACGTCTCACTTAAAAACTTTAGTGACCTTATTTTTTCGATGGTTACTTTTTTTATAGTCGGTTTTGCGTTTATGTTTGGGACAAGCGAGAGCGGTCTTATCGGTATGAGCGGATTTTTTCTGGATGGAAAAACCCAGCCGTACGACTATGCTTATTTCATTTTTCAGGCGGTTTTCGCAGGTACGGCGGCTACAATCGTATCCGGAGCGGTTGCCGAGAGGATGAAGTTTGAAGCTTACCTCATATCTACCGTCGTTATATCTGCAATCATCTATCCAATTTACGGTCATTGGGCATGGAGTAGCGAGGGGTGGCTAGCAGGTATGAAATTTGTCGATTTTGCCGGTTCATCCGTAGTCCACTCGGTAGGCGGATGGGTAGGTCTGGCCGGAGCCATTATTTTGGGGGGTAGAATAGGTAAATTCAATGCGGACGGAAGCGCAAACGAGATTCCGGGTTCCTCTATGCCGATGGCTGTTTTGGGGGCATTTATACTCTGGTTTGGCTGGTTCGGTTTTAACGGCGGAAGCACCCTTATCGGAGACGGCAGTATCGCAAAGATTGTAGTTAATACATCTATTGCCGGAGCTGTCGGTTCCGTTACCGCTTTTTTTGTCTCAAAAATATTTACAGGAAAATTTAGAGCCGAACACATCCTAAACGGAGCGTTGGCCGGTCTAGTCGCCGTTACGGCAGGGTGTGCGGTACTAGAGCCTATGGGGGCATTTTTTATGGGCATAGGTGCCGGATTTATCGTTTACTTTGCGGAAGTACTACTCATAAAACTAAAAATCGACGATCCGGTGGGTGCTATTCCGGTTCACGGCTTTAACGGGTTGTACGGGACTCTTGCCCTTGCTGTTTTTGCACCTGCCGAGGCTTTGCCCCTAAAAGACAATCTGGCTCAACTATGGGTACAGTGTATCGGAGCCGCTGCCGCTTTTGGATGGGCATTTGTAGTCGGACTCATAATGTTTTGGATTATGAAAAAACTAGATGTCTTAAGGGTTCCGCCGGAGTATGAATCAAGGGGGCTAAACGAAGCCGAACACGGTGCTAAACAGACAATGCTAGATACCTATGATGCTATCAGCTATATGGTAAAAAGCGGAGATTTTGCGGTAAAGATAGAGCCTGAGATAGGGACGGAGGCCGGAGATATAGCCAGAGTCTTTAATATGCTCGTAGATGAGCTAAACGACATCACAAAAGTGGCCGAGAGTATATCGACGGGCGATCTCGGTAAGGATTCGATGCCAAAAAGTGAAAAAGACAAACTGGGGCACGCTATGGCCTCGATGGTGCTCAAACTACGGGGATTTGTCTCAAACCTAAAAGAGATATCGGAAAAACTAGAATCCTCCTCTACCGATTTGGACGGTGCATCGGTGCGGCTCTCTGAAAACAATATCTCTTTGCTGGACGGGGTCAAAAATATCGAATATTTGATGATGGAGGCCAGAGAGTCGTCGGAGACTATGTCTAAAAACTCGTTTGAGGGTGGAAAATCGCTAGACGAGATCCTAAAAAGCATTCAGGGGATGTCTCAAACTATGAATATGTTTAAGGGCAATATCGACGTGTTGAGTCTGAGTGTAGCCGATATCGAAAATATCACGGTTTTAATCAGCGATATTGCCGACCAGACGAACTTGCTTGCCCTAAACGCCGCCATTGAGGCTGCAAGGGCAGGGGAGCATGGCAGGGGGTTTGCCGTTGTGGCCGATGAGGTACGAAATCTGGCCGAGAAGACTCAAGATGCTACAGCTGATATACAAAACAAGGTAAAAGCGCTAAAAGAGCAGTCAAACAACGCCGTAGGGGCGACAAATGAAGGTCTGAGCGCTATAAATCAAGGGATTGAGAAGATTAAATCGACAGAGAGGATATTTAAAGTCATTTTTGAAAATGCAGATGCCCTCAAATCTAAAATCTCAAATGCGGCCGAGCTAACCGTAGCAAAAGCAAAAGAGAGCGAATCGGCAAAAGAGGCGATAGGCCTCGCCGGAAACGTCGCAAAAACATTGGGACTGCACGTCCAAACCCTTCAATCTATCTCCAAATCTTTTAGGCTCTAAATATGTTTATTCCATAGCGGTTCGGTAGGACGCTATGGAGTTTTATCTTATGAGAGCCTTTGCCGCAAAAAGTCCCATAAATCCGAAAAATAGTGATAGTAGATTTGATGATAGTATATTCATAGCTGCCGAAAAATATAGCTTTGAGTGTAGCATCGCTATCGTCTCGTAGCTATATGCCGAAAACGTAGTAAAACCGCCTAAAAAACCGACAACAAAAAATAGCCTCACCGCCGGATCTAGTGAGAGCTTTTCGACGTACAAAATCATAAAAAATACAGCCAAAAAAGAGCCGATACAGTTTACCGCCAATGTACCGTAGTGGGTGTAGTTTGTCCCAAGTATTTTCGCCGTGGAGGTAACCGTAAAATACCTCAAAGCGGAGCCTAGCCCGCCCCCTATCGCAACCCATAGATACTCCACCCTAGACCTCTATATAGTCCAAATCTTTGTGAAACGTCTCTTCCAGTTTCCAAAGGGCGATTAGCCCTGCCGCAAATACTAGCGCCCCGACTATCGCAGCCGCACCCAATAGGCCAAAAGAGGGTTTGAGGGCGATAAATCCGGCACTCATAGGGACAACCATCCCCCGTACAAAGTTTGGAACCGTGGAGGCCGCCGTGGAGCGGATATTTGTCCCGAACTGTTCTGCTGCAACGGTGATAAAGAGCGCCCAGTAGCCGCATGAGACCCCTATCAAAAAGCAAACCAGATAAAACATAGTAGACGAAGCACCTGAGAGTGCACCGTATACAATGCTGAGGGCAAGGGCAGAGAGCATAAATCCGGCTATAGCAAAGATCGGAAGAGCGTCGTGTAGGGAA
>CALJKN010000031.1 GCA_937973585.1 uncultured Helicobacteraceae bacterium | reverse complement strand
TACTTAGCCCTGTTTTTGTCTTTTTTTTGGAGTCAAGCCCTAGCTTTTGATACAAGACTTCCGAGAGTTGTTTTGTAGAGTTGATATTAAATTCGGATTCCGTAAGGGCAAAAATCTCTTTTTTTAGAGCCTCAATGTCTTCATCCGTGGCGGACAACAGCTCTTTTAGTATATTTGCATTTACCCTGATTCCCGCTCTCTCCATAAAAAACAAAACAAATATAAACGGCATTTCTATGTTTACAAAATCTTCAAACATCTTTTTTTCGTTGCTTTGAAGCTTCGGATATAGTTCATTGTATATTTTGAGTGTATACAGGGCATCTTCGGCGGCGTACTTGGTGGCTTCCTCTATTGATACGGTCGAAAAATCATCCCCTGTTTTTACGGTCTCTTTGAACTTTATCATCTCATGCCCGAACAGCCGTTTTGCGTTTGCATCGAGTGAAACTGCCATATCAGGAGCAAGCATCCAGCAAAGAACCATAGTATCGGCGTGAATTCGTCTGTTTTTCTCATCCAGCATATCCCATACGACACCGATATCAAATTTTAGGTTGTGACCTACTATTTTTCTCTCAAAAAGGGCGTTTATCGATTTTTTTGCCGCATCATACGGAATTTGCTCCCCTACCCCTAGATATGAGTGAGCTAGCGGGACATAAAAAGCCTCGTCAGTATTTGTCGCAAACGAAAAGCCGACTATTTTTGCGGTTTTCGTATCTAGCGAATTCGTCTCGGTATCAAACGCCACAACAGTATCCGGTGGAATGTTTGAGATTATATCTTCCAGTTTTTGGATTGTGTCTAGCGTGGTGTATTTTGGCTCTTTTTGTATTTTTTCTCCGGTTTGTTGCGGTTTTGCCTCTTCAAACAGGGAGGCCTTCTGGAGAAGGTGGCGGATATCATAAAAAAGCATCTCGTCTTTTATGAGCGAAAAATCTATAATCTCCGGAAGTACCGAATCCTCATAGTGTATAGCATCCAATGCATCATCTCGCAGACAAACCAGTTTTTTGCTCATAAATGCGTTTTCACGCCCCGTCTCCAAAAGCTCCTTTGTCCGCCCCGTAATCTCTTCTATGTGTTCATATAGGTTTTCTATCGTCTTGTATTCGTTTATTAGTTTTGCGGCAGTTTTTGGTCCAACCCCTTTGACACCAGGGACATTATCCACGCTATCGCCTACCAGACTTTGAAAATCTATAAAAAGAGTAGGGTGGACTCCGAATTTTTCTATACATCCCGCCTCGTCAACCGTAGTTTTTTTGGACGGATCCCAAATCGTAACCTTTTGGCCGTCGATTAGTTGATATAGGTCTTTATCGTGGCTGACGACTTTGACGCTTAAGCCGTCATTTTTAGCTATTTTTGCCATTGCGGCGATGATGTCATCGGCCTCGAAACCGTCTACGGACATTGTTTTTAGCCCCAGTTTTGAGAGCCACTCTATCGCTATAGATCGGAAG
>CALJKN010000030.1 GCA_937973585.1 uncultured Helicobacteraceae bacterium | reverse complement strand
GGCTTATATCTAAAACACTAAGTTGGAGGTGGCGCGAAAAAGTGGGGAGCTTACACATTATCTTCATATGCAAACTTTTTTACTTAATTTCAAAACACACATATGACTATTCCCTAACACGCCACTCGCTTGAACCTGCGATTAAATAACCAAATACATTTTTCGGCTCAAAATATAAAAACTTATCTTTTGGCACCGGCCAACCCAACGGACCCGTAGGAACAAAAACCTTAACGGTTGCAACAAACACAATGCCGCCGCCTTTATCGTATGGCTCAACAACAATTGGAACTTCACTATCCATATCGCCTCCAAATCTTTCATAGGCGCTTTTATATACAAACTCATAGCTAGGCGGTTTTGCTAGTGTTATTTTTGACCATATAGACGGTGAGACAAAAGCTGTTATATAGACAATAAGCACATATGTAGCTAGACCAATTATTGGTATTTTCAAAAACGGCTTCTTATTGCCATCTGATTTTTCAGGGTTTATATAAACCGCTTCCGGCAGAACAAAACCACAATTGCGACATAGTTTTGCCTTAACATCATTTTTATAAGCACAAGCCGGACATGGTTTGTTTTTTTCTACTGCTGTGCGTACCATAGGTAATACTTCTAATTGCATACCGCAATTAGTGCAAAATTTTACTTCTTTATCATTCTCAAACCCGCATTTTTGACAAGAAAAAGACTTTATGATTTCATTCTCAAGCTTGTTGCCACAACCAACACAAAACTTACTTTCATTGCTATTTTCAAGGTTGCAATTTTTGCATATTTTCATATTCCGCCACTCCCAATACTTTTAAAATCAGCAATGCGATCTTTTGTTACGGAAATAAGCGCATCTACATAGCCTCTGCTTCCCTTATCGTACCTGCTTTTGAAAACCAAGTCATCACGCTCAGTAATCCATTCCTTTTGTATCTCAATTAACTTACTACGTTTTTCGTCTGGTAATTTACTCAGTAGCCTACGATACTCTAGCAACAGTTCATTTTCAATAGCTTTATAGTCTGCGTAGTTTTCAATCAATAGGTTATATTCTTCGGATGAGATTTTGGCTATATTTTGATTGAATTGATTTGTTAATTTTCTAGCTTCAGCCTCAGCCTGATCCGCATCCATATTAGCTCTACTCTCGTCTTTTGAATCATTGACACCGGTAGTATTATTTTCAATAGTGTGTTCACTTGGCACATAAGTAATATTTTTTTCTTCAGCTTTTAATGTAAAATTATGAGAAGCGGCATCAACCAACAAGACCGCCGTATACACAACAGTCAAGACAAAAAATATTGCACCAAATATATCCCAATACTTTTGCCTCGTTAAAAAATTATCTGTATATTCAGCATTTTTACCCTCAACTGCCCAGCATCTAGCCTTTGAACCTAAATATATTGAAATAAAAATTTGCAAACAGCACACAATCAAGGCTCCAAATAGCCAATAATTTCCCAATGTGAAAAATATCTTGGAAAATACACCTGCACATACTGAGACAATCAACGACCACGCCCAAACCATTCTTACATTAAAAAAAATACCCCACAAAAAACCAATACCGCAAGCGCCCCAACTAAACTTTTGCATGTCTTTGTCGAAATCATGCTGCTCGTTTATATTTTCCTGTTTTACTTGCGGCTCTACATGGTTTGAAAGCTTTTTGCCGCAAGATTTACAAAATTGAGCACTAACGATATTCTCAGCTCCACATTCACCGCAATACATACATCATCCGCCTTTCTATAAAAATTATATTTTTTGCAACTTTCTTTTATTGGAACCCGTAAATCTCTTGCCCTTAGCCTCTGTTGCAATCTTTGTTTTTGAAAAAAGCTATAATCTCATTCATATCCTCTTCTGCAAGATACAAAAAGTTACCACGCCTTAATTTTTTACAAGCATCTTTCACATCCTCACTTTTAAATGTAGGCGAAAGCCTTATTAATTGTTCCTGTTCTCTTTTGATTCCATTTATTTTTTCATCAAGTATTTTACACTCACCGTTTTCGCTACCCACTAGCTGAATCAAATCCTGACATCTGCTATGCAAAAGCCAATAGCTATTGGCAATCGTATAATCAACCCTTGAGTCATAGTCCCTATAAGCTAGAAATATGGACACCGAAAATCCAAAAGCAAGCAATGACATAAAAGATGATACACCTGATGCACACGCAAGCTTTTCAAAATCTTTTAGCGAAAAAAGGACGCTTAGTAGCGTCGTAGCAACAACTATAATGTTTATAAGATAGGCAATTCTCCTGCTTCGCTCATTTTGTTTTTTAATTCTTTTGACCGATGAAAACATTACTTGGCTATTAAAAATACACTCATTTCTAATATTTTTAAGTTGCTCTACATAATTCACCGCTAATTCCTTTATTCTTTTTCAAAAATATACTACCCCCCCCCCCGCACTAAAAAATCGCTTAACAGTTTTTTACGAAAAGGTCATACTCTATTATAATAGATTGAGAAATCTACTCTATCAAACTAAACTTTAAAAAATCTATAATGATAGAGTATTGGTGAACGCAGAGTTTTGTGAAGAAGAGATAAAAGAGTTTCAAAGACTTATCGGTAGGAATGTCGCTAGGCTCAGACAAGAAAGAGGGATGAGTCAGCTGGAGCTATCTCTAGCTATCGGCAACAAGTCGGTGTCGCTTGTAGCAGGAGCAGAAGCCGGATACAATAATATCCGATTTAATACCGAACATCTTTACAAAATATCAAAGGTTTTGGGTGTAGAAGTTGGGGAGTTTTTCACCAAAACCCCCTACTCCCTCGCATCGGCTAGCGTAAGGGCAAAAATCGGGTAATATCCCGCTTTTTTGATTTTTACGGCCGCCTCTTTTATTGTTGTTCCTGTCGTGATTATGTCATCCACTATGATTATCTCTTTGTGTTTTGCCCCTTTAAACTCAAAGTTTCTGGGGTTATTTTTTCGGTATTCAAGCGTTTGTCCGGCATATTTTACCCTGTTTACCGCCCTTAGCCTCCCCCATTCTACGGCCAAGAGGCTACTTTTTAGCGCTTTTGCCAAAATTGCGGTGTGCGAATATCCGCTCTTTGCATCGTCATCTATCGGGATTACCGATACGGTTTTGTCGTATTCAAAGTTTTCGGAAAATTTTTTAAAAGAGAGTTCGGCCAGAATTTTATAGATAAAGCTTCCGGATAGGGTATGTTTTGTAAGTAGTAGTTTCTCGATTTCGGAGTATTTATAAAAGCTAAAAACGGGGAGTTCCCCGTCGTTTCGCTTAAAAAACGAGGGGGTTAAAATCGTGGTTTTGCATCCGGCGCATATATGCGACAAGCTAATCTTGCCGCAAACTATGCACCCAAACATTATCTCCCTCTGCCACCGTCTCTTCTGCCGCCACGGTCACCGCCGCCTCTGTCATCTCTTCTGTAGTCAGGTCTAGGGCCTCTGTCGCCGCCACGGTCACCGCCTCTATCGTCACGTCTGCCGCCTCTGTCGCCGCCACGGTCACCTCTGAAGTTACCGCCTCTGCCGCCGCCAAAGCCTCTTCTATTGCCGCCGCCACGATCGTTTCTCTCTTGCGATCTCTCTAGCATTTTCTCAAGGTTTTTGCCTTTGATGCCGATATGTGATGGGCCTTCGGCTTTGTGTTTTGAGATAATTTTTGAGATTAGCTTCATGCA
The DNA here is from genome assembly GCA_937973585.1 of uncultured Helicobacteraceae bacterium. Lineage (GTDB taxonomy): Bacteria > Campylobacterota > Campylobacteria > Campylobacterales > UBA6016 > UBA6016. The sequence goes on along the minus strand of CALJKN010000030.1, from coordinate 9,230 downwards.
AAGAGCTGTTATATCCATCTCATCGGTTAGTTGTGCAAATAGCTCGGTCGCCTCGTCAGAGATGTGCTGATGTTTGATTTTTTCTATCAGCTTAACGATTTTTTTGCTTTTTACATCTTCAAGCGTCGGAACTTCCATGTGGTAGATCTGCGCTTTTGTAACCGTTTTTATCTTGTTTAGCTCTCTAAATTCAAGCGGCTTAACAAGCGTTACGGCCTTACCTTGTTTTCCGGCTCTTCCCGTTCTGCCGATTCTGTGTACATAGCTCTCAGGGTCTAGCGGAATATGGTAGTTAAAGACGTGGCTTACGTTGTCTATATCAAGACCTCTGGCCGCAACGTCTGTTGCTACAAGGATAAGTACTTTACCTGCTTTAAAGCTTTTGATTACCTCTTCTCTTTGTCTTTGCTCAAGGTCGCCGTGAAGCGCTTTTGCCGGATAACCTCTGGCTACAAGCGTAGTAGAGAGCTCATCCGCATCTTTTTTTGTTCTACAAAATACGATCGCTCTGCTAGGGTCTTCAAAATCGATTAGTCTAACGATAGCGTCAGATCTCTCCCAATCCTCTACCACATAGAAGAACTGTTCGATGTTTTCGCTTGTTACCTCTTTGGATTCGATTTTTACCGATTTCGGCTCTTTTAGGATTTTGTCCGCAAGCGCCCTGATCTCTCTTGGCATTGTTGCCGAGAAGAGTAGTGTTTGTCTTGATTTCGGTAAAAACTTGAAGATCTCTTCGATATCCTCCAAAAATCCCATATCCAGCATCTCATCCGCTTCATCCAAAATGACGTATTGCGGGTTAAAGTTTCTAAGTCTCTCATTTAAAAGATGGTCAAGAAGTCTTCCCGGCGTTGCGACAACCACCTGCGCCCCTCTACCGATAAGATCCACCTGTCTTGAGATGCTTTGTCCGCCGTATACGGCTACTGTTTTTATGTTTGCAAATCTACCCAGTTTGTATAGCTCGTCGCTCACTTGCATACAAAGCTCACGTGTAGGGGTGATGATAAGGACCTGTACACCGCCGTCAGGGTCTATTTTGCTCATTACCGGAAGGCCGAATGCGGCTGTTTTACCGGTACCTGTTTGCGCTTGCGCCACCATATCGTGACCCTCTAGCACTATCGGAATAGCTTGCTCTTGTATCGGGCTTGGGTCGGTAAATCCGGCCTCTTTTACCCCTCTCAAAATGTTTTCGCTTAATCCTAAATTTTCAAAACTCATGTATTATTATCCTGTTGTTGGTTATTATAAGCCGCAAGCGAGAAAACTCGTCTACAGCTAGTCGGGCGCATATCGCCAAGGTCTACCGCACAAAGGCGGCAGAACTTTTTTGTGCTTTCACAAATCCATAAAAGGAGCAGTTATGTCCCAAATAGAGAATAAAGAGGCGGCAAAACTAAAAGCCGACATCAAAGAGGATACAAAATCCGTCTTTGAAAAATATCTGTCTATATCGGGCTGGGATGTCCCCGAAAATGACGAAAAGGCGAGCCGAGAGCTCATCGTCGCCGCTATGCAAGAGGCGCTGGACGAGCTAAAAGGCTCCTAATCCAGTTTTAGTACGGCTAAGAAAGCGTCTTGGCTAAGTTCTACTTTGCCGATCGCTTTCATCCGTTTTTTACCCTCTTTTTGCTTCTCAAGCAGTTTTCTTTTTCTTGTTATATCTCCGCCGTAACATTTGGCGGTAACGTTTTTGCCCATAGACTTTACAGTCTCTCTGGCTATTACCCTATTTCCTATGCTTGCTTGTATCGCAACCTCAAAAAGCTGTCTGGGGACTAGCTCTTTCATCTTTTTTACAAGCTCTCTACCTCTATACTCCGATTTTAGTCTCGGAACAATTAGCGATAGGGCATCGACTATCTCTCCCGCTACTCTAATATCAAGCTTCACGAGATCACCCATCTTGTAATCGTGCGGTTCATAGTCAAAGCTGGCGTACCCTTTTGTGGCCGACTTTAGCTTGTCGTAAAAATCAATTACGATTTCGTTTAGCGGCACGTCGTACACAAGCAACACCCTGTCAAGACCGATATAGTCCATCTTTTGCTGAACACCTCTACGGTCGTTCATCAGGGTGATTATATTCCCGACAAAATCGTTCGGGACGATTACGGTTGCCTTGACGTACGGCTCAAAAATTGACTCTATACGCTGAACGTCAGGCAGTTCGGAAGGGTTTTGGACTCTTACCGTCTCGCCGTTAGTGAGGCGAACCTCATAAACGACCGTAGGGGCGGTAGCAATGAGGTCAAGTCCAAACTCCCTCTCCAACCGCTCTTTTACAACTTCCATATGAAGTAAACCCAGAAAACCTACCCTAAAACCAAATCCTAGAGCTGCCGATGTCTCAGGCTCATAAGAGATAGAGGCATCGTTTAGTTTTAGTTTGTCGAGAGCGTCCCTTAAATCCTCAAATTTATCCGTATCTATAGGATAAAATCCCGCAAATACGAACGGTCTAGGCTCTCTAAATTCGCCCACCGACTCGGCACACGGATTTTTTGCATCCGTCACCGTATCGCCGACACGTAGCTCTTTTACGCTTTTTAGCCCCGTCACCAAAATACCGATTTCACCCGGTTTTATAGAGTCTGTACTCTCAGGGTGCAGAGGGTGCGGATAGGTCAGGTTTTGAACCGAATAATCCTTACCCGTACTCATCACTTTAATGGCTTGTCCACGTTTTAGCTCACCGTCAAATACCCTGACAATCGCAAGGGCTCCGAGATAACTATCAAACCAACTGTCGTAGATAACCGCTTTTAGGGGTTTTGTCTGATCCCCTTTCGGCGAAGGTATTACGTCAATTAGCTTGTCTATTAGCTCTTTTATCCCTATCCCGCTCTTTGCCGATACCAATACGGCATTTGTGCAGTCCAGACCGATACTTTTTTCTATCTCCTCCATAACCCTCTCAGGTTCTGCGGCGGGGAGATCTATTTTGTTGATTACCGGCAAAATCTCCAAATTGTGCTCTATCGCCGTGTATACGTTTGCGAGCGTCTGCGCCTCTATCCCCTGAGATGCGTCTACGACGAGAAGCGCCCCGTCTGAAGAGGCCAGAGATTTTGAGACCTCGTATGAGAAGTCAACGTGTCCCGGGGTATCTATCAGGTTTAGGATATATTCCTCACCGTTTTTTTTGTATTTTAGCCGGACGCTTTGCGCTTTTATCGTGATTCCACGCTCTTTTTCGATATCCATAGTGTCAAGAAGCTGAGAGTGCATCTCACGCTGAGTAATGGCTCCGCACTCCTCGATGATTCTATCGGCAAGAGTTGACTTGCCGTGGTCTATGTGGGCTATAATGGAGAAATTTCGGATATTTTGCATCAAGCCCCTATTCGCCTAACAGTTTTTCGTCTAATTTTAGCTCTTCATTGTCCATAACACCGATACCTCTATCAAGTACCTTTGTCGCTATCTCTTTTGCCTCTGCCAGTGAGTGCATCGCACATGTTCCGCATTGGTATACGTTTAGCTCCGGAATGTCGCTTTCCGATTTGACCTTTAGGATGTCCTCCATCGCAAGTTTCCATGCGTCAGCCACTCTGGTCTCTACCGGAGTACCGATAAGGCTCATATAAAATCCGGTTCTGCAACCCATCGGAGAGACATCTATAATCTCAACGTCGGAAGCGCTCAACCTCTCTCTGATATAACCTGCAAATAGGTGCTCCAAAGTGTGCGTCCCTTTTTCCCCCATCATCTCAACATTAGGGGCAAAAAACCTAAGGTCGAATACGGAGATTTTATCCCCTTTTGGAGTTGTCATCGTCTTTGCGAGTCTAACAGCCGGAGCCTTCATCTTTGTGTGGTCTACTTTAAAACTGTCCAGTAGCGGCATTATTCGTCATCCATTTCATAATAATCTTCATCTTCTTCGTCCTCTTCCAAATCATCAAAAGAGACATAATCCTCATCATCGTAGTCATACGAGTCGCCATCTGCAAAAGGGTCTAGTTCACTCTCGTCCCCATACCCCTCTTCCATATCGTCTTCTAAAAACTCATCGTCGTCATAAGCCATCGCCGCATCCTTATTTAGGGAAGTTAAAAAGGGTTTTTCCTCTTTTACGGGAAATTAAAGTTTAGACTATAAAAAGGCTGTTAACGCTTTCATTGTGGTAAACGCGTCTGATTACCTCGCCGAATATATTTGCAACAGACAAAACCGTAACTTTTGCAGACTCTTTTGAGTGCGGGATAGTATCGGTAATAACAAGTTCGTCAAGTGCCCCTTGGTCTATTCTGTCAAAAGCCGAGCCGGACAATACACCGTGCGTACAGCACGCCATAACCGAAGTCGCCCCTTTTGCTTTTAGTGCGGCAGCGGCCTGAACGATAGTTCCGGCGGTATCGATGATATCGTCCACCAAAATTACGTCTTTTCCGGCCACATCGCCTATGATGTTCATAACTTCGCTTTTGTTCGCTTTTTCACGTCTTTTATCGACAATCACAAGGTCTAGCCCCATTTTGCTAGCCATGTTTCTGGCTCTTGCGACACCGCCGACATCCGGGCTCGCAATAATCGGGTTTTCAAGTTTTTTTTGTTTGATGTAATCGATAAAAACGGTGGAGCCGTATAGGTTGTCTACCGGAATATCAAAAAACCCCTGTATCTGTCCGGCATGCAAATCCATCGTAACAACCCTTGTAATACCGGCTGATTCGATCAAGTTTGCTACAAGCTTTGAAGTGATAGGAACCCTAGGGGCGGCCTTTCTATCTTGTCTTGCATACCCAAAATACGGGATAACGGCCGTAATTGACTTTGCAGAACTCCTTCTGATTGCATCAGTCATAATCAGAAGCTCCATCAGATTGTCGTTTGCAGGAGCCGATGTAGGCTGAATGATAAATACGTCTCTACCTCTTACACTTTCGCTGATTTGACAGTTAATCTCTCCGTCGGAGAATTTTGAAATATTAGACTCGGATAGAGCCACATCCAAATACTTCGATATATTCTCCGCCAATTTCGGGTGAGCCGTGCCGGAGAAGATTTTATAACCTCTCATTTTTTACCTCAAACAAGTTACTTGACGGAATTTTACCAAAACTCCGCTTTGACGGGTTTATCCGTAATCTACAAATTGTTTTAGCTTATATAACCGCCGCCCAGAACTTTATTGCCGCTATAGAAAACGGCGGCCTGCCCTTTTGCCACGGCAAACTGCGGCTCATACAGCGATACGGTTGCCGTTCCCTCTTTTATTGTTACCCTTGCCGGAGTTTTTGGGCTTTTATATCTGATTTTTACCTCGCACTCAAATTCCGTCATATCGGTAAACATATTTAAAGAGCAAACCGACAGACTCTCCTCAAATACCCCGTCTTTTGCCGTTACAACGATTTTATTCTCTTCCGGCACCGTCTCTTTGACGTATAGCGGGATGTGGCTTAGCGGAACGTCAAACCCTTTTCTCTGCCCTACCGTATAGTGCATATACCCTTTGTGTACACCTACGACATTCCCCTCCTCGTCTATGACTTTGCCGGGGATCTCGGTATTTACGCCGCACTCTTGCAAAACATCTATATACGTGTTCTCCACAAAGCATATCTCGCTACTCTCTTTTTGCGTAGAGAGCGATGCAAACTCCGGAATTTTTAGAGCCTCCTCTTTTAGCTCGGCTTTGATGCTGTTACCCAAGGGGAAAATCAGACTCGGCAAAATCTCTTTTTTGACGTTAAAGAGAAAATAGCTCTGATCTTTACTCATATCAAGAGCCTCGTAAAAAAACTCTCCGTCGCAGTTTACATAATGGCCGGTTGCCAAATACCCGTATCCCCTCTCTTTTGCAAAAGCCGACAATGCCCCAAACTTTATCTCTCTATTGCAAAACGTGCAGGGATTGGGTGTAAGGCCGTTTTTGTACCTCTCCACAAAAGGGTTTACGACAAACTCCATAAAGCTTTTTTCCAGCCCTATTACCTCGTATTTTATGCCGAGATATTTTGCTACTTTCTCGATATTTGAGATATTATGAGCGTGGGACTCCTCTCTGCCGTGTAGTTTTAGGTATATCCCATACACGTCATATCCGGCATCGACCATCCTTTTGGCGGTCATAGAGCTATCTATTCCGCCGCTCATAGCGACTACTACTCTTTTATTTTCCATTTATCACAAAATCCAAGCTGCATACCTCTCTGGAGCAAAGATTTAGAAGATTTTGATAGATGTCCGACTCTTGCAGTCCGTCCCTCTCAAGCTCTTCCAATTTCCTTATTATATTATTTTTTGTTATAAGGATGGCTTCCTCCAAATCATCGGTAACCCTCAACAGCTCAAGGTCTTTTTCGCCGATTGCACCTAGCTCCAATGGGCTTTTTTTGATAAATTCGAGTAGTGGAGCCCAAAAATCGACCCCGACTAGGATAATACTGATTGGGAAGATTTTACCGGTTTGAACGAGCGTCAAAGCCTCAAACAACTCATCAAAAGTCCCAAACCCTCCCGGAAATACGATATAGGCGTACGAGTACTTAACAAGCATCACTTTTCTGACAAAAAAGTAATCAAACTCTACACTAAGGGTCGTAAAGTTGTTCATCTTTTGCTCATGCGGCAACTGGATATTTAGCCCGATAGACTCCGTCTTGCCACTCTCGTAAGCCCCTTTGTTCGCCGCCTCCATAATCCCGTTACTTCCGCCCGTTACGACGTTAAAGCCGCTCTCCGCAAACATAAACGCCAGTTTTCTGGCCTCCTCGTAATATTTGCTCCCCGGCTTTAGTCTGGCACTACCAAAAAAGGTCACGGACGGGCCGACATCTTTTAGGGCATCAAACCCCTCTACAAAGTTCGACATAATCTTAAAAACACTCCAAGGATTATCGGCTTTTACGTCTTTTATATGGTTTTTCGTCGCATTTTTACTCAATCCGTTTTGCATTTTTCCTCTTTTATTTTATAAAATTAAATTGCCCGATTAACTCTCAAACTTTGGGCAAATAAGAAAATTACACAAGTATTTGCCGAACAAGCAATCAAAAGCTGCAAAATAAACCATCAGAACTCTGATTACCACTATTAACCTCTATAAACTCCGCAATATATCAACAAAACTGCATTTACCGTGTTTCGTTAGTGTCGAATATTGGAAAAATAGCAAATATCAAAGCAGGCTTCCTAGTTCATGCCTAATTGAGCATAGCAACGGCTTAACTTTTTGCCCCAAATCGGTATTATCTCTCCTAGATAGCTGTTGCTTCGGCAATCTGTTAACATTAGTACTGAACAATAAGTATCTAATCTTTACCTGTAGCCCACCAATCCCGATACCGTAAAATTGGTTTAATATTGCCCCTAAATACTCGATGATACAGTTTGCGCTTTTCATTTTCTCGGTTATCTCATCATATTTGTATTCATCCGACTTCATCTCGCACACTAAAGCATAATAAGCTAAGCCTTTCTTGATAAACACAATTGCTTCTGGTTTTTTTAGTATTCCATCTTTATTTGCACTATCTAAAAATACACAGTGGGCTGCTTTGCTATCAGGCATTCTAAAAGCACAATAGTCACCGCCTTGCTTTAGTAAATCATTGAACCCTGCAATATGCACAGTTTTACACTTCGCCTCTTTGCCTTTTTCGTCGATATAAAGCGTCCCATTTAATGAATCATATCTAAGCGCACATTGCGTCTCTTTGGAGATAATATTTTTCAAACTATCAATCATTTGAGGCGTCCGAAATATTAAACCAAATTCTATCGGATACGGCATTTAGGCTACTTATTAGTTCTTCAAAAATATCCATCTGCAAACCATATTTATCAATTGGAACATTTTGTAATTCGGATATGTTTTTCTTGGTATTTTTTATGGCATATGCTTTTATTTGTTCTTTTGAAATTATTTCAGACTCGTCGTAACCAATTTCGTTCATCAGCTCTTTTTTGTTTTCAAAATCATTTGAGAGCATAACGAGATTATTAAGTTCTTTCAAAAAGTAATCGCTATGCGTTGTAACATATATTTTTATGCCGCAATTTACAAGTCTAGCAAGCAACCTAACAATTTGTCTTTGGTTGTCTGGATGGAGATTTAGCTCCGGCTCATCTATAATTAGTAGGTCGCCTTTTTTTGCTAAATGTTTTATGTATATATCCAATTCCAAAACAGACTTTACGGCTGAAGAAGATAGATATATCGGCATTCTAACGGTCTCGCCATTTCTTTTAATCTCAAAAACAAGCTGCTTATTTACATACTTTATTTCGCCGTGAAGTATGTTTTTCGATATGTATCTAGAGACATCCTTGTTGTCTTTAAAAAGCTCGCTACTTCTTTTTGTCAGCTCTGGTATATCTCTTGTAAAATCGATATTTCTTTTTATTGGCAAGGCATACCTAGCGAATTGTTCGTCTAGTATCTCGAATGGATTTATTATTTCATTGTCTTTTCTATTTATCAATTGCTCTATCAGCACATTTCTATGCGTATCAAGTTCCCTATGAAAAAGCGCTATTCCGGTACGCTCGGATGTAATTATGATGGAATTGTCAAATAGTTTCCCAAAAAATATTTCTATCAAAACTTTATTTATCTGGTCATCTATGATGTTTTCTGACGGCAATAGTGTTTTATCGCCCGAAAGCACGGCTACTTCCATAATGGCCTGACCGTCTTCTTTGAAAAACTCTATTAGCTCTCTTTTTTTAGCGCCCTTAGCTATTTTAAAACCGTCAGTATAGTTGGGTTTTATCACCGACGGATCTATAATAAATTGGCTCTTATGAAAGAATTCTTTCCCCGCACTTAAAATTCTGGGGATATAGTTCGTGTATTGCTTGCCTAGTTTTTCAAGTATTTTTGGTATCTGTGTCTCGTATGCCTTTAAATCTATTTTGATGATTCCGTCATTCACGATGGTATTTATAGTATCTTTTGGTATCGAAAACCCTAGCTCCCTTTGTGAATCCAAAAGTTCTTTTGCCAGTGTTATAAAACCATAAACCAAGTATGTAATATATGTCTTACCGGTATTATTTGCTCCGCATACTATTGTGAAATCACCGAGCTCTATAGTTGCAGATTCTATGGTGCCGACATTTTTTATAGTAAACTTCATATTTTATTGCCCCCTTATATCGCCTCTATATTTTCCAACCCGATTTGGACTGCAACTGCCAATTGAGTCTATGCTACCCGCTTCTATTTTTATTTTTTATAATCTACCAAAAAATTATTTTATCCCTAACTC
>CALJKN010000029.1 GCA_937973585.1 uncultured Helicobacteraceae bacterium | reverse complement strand
CGCTCATAATCAACCCGATTTTTTGTGATATAAAAGCGTCTTTTATTGCTTTTTTATTTTTAGGCTCTATTACTTCGCCGTTAACTTCTTTATTTGAAATTGCGTTGTGCATACTATCCCAAAAACCTTTTTCTCTTACGCCTGTGTTGATTTCTTTTGCTAGTTCGTTAAACATTGTCTATCCTTTTATTGTTGTTTCGTTTAGTTCTTTTACGATAAGTTCCGCATATCCGGCAATATCTCTCCAGCTATCATCATAATTTGGGTCGCCGTTTAGTATCCGTGATATTTTGTGCATTATCATTTCTAGGGCTTCTTTTTGGCTATCTCTTAGCTCATCCCAATTTCTATGCTCGTGAAGCGTAGTTTTTAGATATTGTGCAAACGCCGCTTGACTTGCAAAGCTTCCGTATTTCGCCGCTCTTTCGGCTAGTATGGTGTCAAGATGGTTTTTACCGTCTATGTTGTTGACTTCATCTAGTAGCCTGTCGATTTCGTTGTCGTCTATCGGTGTTCGTTTTTCTTGTGTTAGTTCGGGGTTTGGTACTTCTTGCCACACGTCAGAATTTGTATGAGGCCAGAGTCCAGTATATAATGTGCCTATTGCCTCATTAGTTGTTCCGGCGTCTACAACTATTCCACTTGTTAGGTCTAAAAATTCAATAATAATTTTGCCAAACCCCTTATATTTAAACCATCTAGGATATTCTTTTTGTTTGCTTAGCTCCTCATCGGTCTCTTTGGGCGGCTCTTTGCCGTCTAGTAACCAAAGCATATCGTTTTCGGGGTCTGTAACTTCTTGCCATTTGTTGTCTACTATATCCCAAAACTCTAAATCTTCAGGGCAAATATCCCATTGAAATGCAGCTGCAATAGAACCTTTTTCGTCTTTTCTAAAAGATTCAGCGTCGTAGTCTTTATCGAAATTATCAATAAACGCTTGATATGTGCTTTTACCTTGCGGTGTGTCGCCTTGTTGTTTTAGAAAATCACTTAGTTTCATTATTGTTTCCTCTTTGTAGATTAAGAGGGTCGATAAGCTTCTATGTCTTATCGGTAGTCCTTGCCTTTTTTATCAGGGCTTATGAGTGTTATTGTAGCTTAGTTTGGCTTAGTATCCATTCGCACGCTTGAATATGGATTCGGGTTCAGTTTTCCCGTATCTTAAGTATTGCTATTTCTTTGTTTGCGTCTTCTATTTTACTTTCAAGAGTTTCAATCCCCATTGGGGTTCTTCGAATCCTAACTAAATGCCGATAAAATAAGCTTTAAATAAGTATTCGAAAATAAAAAATAACCTTATCTATGGCTGAATTTATGCAGTTTTTGGCGACCAAAAATAGAGGCGGTCGGTGAGTTGTTTGGTATTGCGGTGATTTTTTGCAATCTTACAAATAGCTTTATCGTGGTAATAGTCACTCATATCAAACTAGGCATTTATACCCCAAACGGCTCGTATTCGCTCGTTTCGCAAATACACTTTTTGAGTCTGTTTGCCTCTCTGCGGATGATTTGTCTCCATGTCAGCAGTTGCCCACCCGTGCCCGCTACCTCTATCTGCTCGGTCATTTTGGCGATAAATTTTAGCTCTATTTTTTTGATCGCATCTTTGGTAAAGCGTAGTCGTCCGGCGTCGCTCTCAAAGTCTTTTGCCGTTATCTCTTCACGATTTAACATCAAAAATATCATATTGTCGCCGATGATGGGCTTGAATATTTCGGCTAGGTCGAGATGCAGGCTGAGACTCTTGTAGTTTGGTTCGTGCAGATAGCCGATCCTAGGGTCTAGCTCTGTCTTGTAGATTTCGGATAGGCAGATATTGTAAATACGGGTATTGAAGTAGCTGATGAGGGCGTTTATCTTGTCCGCCGGAGGGCGCTTGCTTCGCTCTGTAAACTTGAAGCTTTTTTGGTTTTTGACGATTTGATTCCACCCTTCGTAGTACCCCCTCTTAAAGCTCCCTTCTACGCCCATCAAAGCGTCTATGCTAGCGGCTGCATCCACTCCGGCCTCTAGCGACGACAAAACGAGAGAGGTGTCTACTTTGTATTTTTGTAGGTTTTTGATACCTGCTCTGATGTGTCCTTTTGTGATTTGCTTTGCGATATATAGCCTGTGTTCGGTGTGGTCAAAGGCTCGTAGCTGTTGCAAGAGGACAAATCCGCTTTTATTGACGGCGTTTGGGGTGTTCGGGTAGATGTTTCCCCTGTGTGCCCCCGTATGGGTAAAGAGATGAACAAGGGTGTTGTTGTCCGCCAAAAAACATAGGGTATTTGTGTCGGTCTCTATATTTGCCGTGATATATAGCTCGTCGATGGCGTTTATCGGCAGAGCTTTCGGCACTCCATTCTCCACGCCGTTTTCATCCGTAGCCGTAAAGACTATGTTGTTATCCCGCCTGTATAGCTTCCCTCTGCCTGTTAAAAAATGCACCCTATCCGTCTTTTGCATATCGTCTCCTTGATTTTACACACAAATACAGGCAAAGCCCGCATTTGCGGCAGGGACGCAAGCGTCCCTTGCAACCCCCTAAAGCTACAGGCTGGCGCCTGAGAATCCGGCTACGCCGTCAAATTTTATTCTGTAAATATTGAGTCTAGCTTGTCTATGCCGATAACCGTCCGTTTTGAGTGGCTGAGCTTTGCAAATTCGTAAAATATTATGCTGTCTAGCTCGCTCTCGGCGTGTTTTGTCAGTTCGGCTTTTAGTTTTTTCATATCGGACTCTTTGATTTCGCCCTCGTAGACGCTGTATTGCACTCTCGGCAGGTACTTTTCTATGGTTTTTCGGATACGCCTAGAGTTGTCACGCTCCTTTAGCTCTCTGCCCGCTATGTCGTACACTAGTATCACATACATCGCTTTACCCTTCGCAATAGCTTTTGTAGGCGCACCCTTTGCACCATTTTGTCCGTTCATACGGGGGTGGGGTAGGGGTCTGGACGAATAGCGCCAATTCGTCCATCATCGCCTCCAATGACGAAAAAGCCTCGTCGCTCCCTTCTGCATATATCACCGTCTTGCCTGATATGACTTTGCCTTCAATCTTTTTGAGTTTTAATCCGGTTTTTAAGAGATACATATAAAAAAGCAGTTGCGCCTTTGCTGCCTCTGGATTGCTCATCGTCTTTTTGTGTTCGGTAATCAGATAATGCCCCGCTTTTTTCTCTAGCTTGTCAAAATGCAGATTAGAAAAAGGAAAATCTTGCCCCTTATCTCGTATCTCGGCAAGCGCTCGCCCCATCGTGATAGCGTCGTCCGACTGGTCGGCGTGTATATGTCTAGCGTATAGCCACGCCTCGCGGCGACAGGTGGCGTAGTAGTTTATGAGGGTTCCGGTGATGTCGTCAAGCGTAAACATCGAGTAGCTTGTCAAAGGTTGGTAGGGCGCTTTTGGGTTTTATATTATACTTTTTCAAAATATGCGCCTTTATGCTGCTTATCTTATGTTGCAAGAAGTGTATTGTGTAGAGTGTAGAATCCGCTTTTATTGTTTCAAAAACTTTTCTACGCTCAAAATCTCGATACCGCAATCAAAAAACTTTTTGTCGTTAGTAATTAGCAATGTACAGCCGCCATTTTTTGCGCATAAACACTGCAAAATATCTTCCAAATCAAGCCCATTCTCAAGTGACATCTCGATGCCGAGGGCAAGCATACCCATATTAAAAGGCAAAATCTCCCAGTCTATAAAAACAACATTTCTAAAAAACTCTAAAGCTGTAGTTTTGTCTTTGGATATATAATAAAGCGTAGTTATCATGTCTTCACTGACACAAATATCATAGTCGTCAAGTATTAGTCTCTCCAAAAGTCTCATAGCGTCTTTGTGTCTTGCCCTGGCGCCGCATATCACATCGGCTACGATATTTGTGTCCAAAAATACCTTTTTAGCCACCAAACTTCTCCAGAACTATCTGCTTTTTAATTTCACTCGTGGATAGGTTGTCGTATTTGTCGTCAATTATGTTTTTACCGGCAAAGCTCTTTAGTCTTTGGAGTTTCTTTTGTTTTTTTGATTTTTCACTATTTTCAAGTAGCTCTAAAATCTCGTTTTCAAAAATAGGAGGTATAAAGAGACCCTTGCTTTTCCCGCTCTTTTTATCAACCAAATGAACTATACCGTCAGTCGGCATAACCCCTCGCTGTAAATCCCTGAACGAAATTGTAGTTATTGTCATATTACATTCCAAAAGTCTATTGATGACATTGTAGTACAAATGTCACAGTTAGTCAAAACAGCTTTCAGGGGATTTTTCTGCCTCTATCAAAAATCCGCTAGCTTTTGAATATATACCGCCCTCATCTATAATATATTGCACCCCAAATATTTCGCTCGTCTGCGGATTTTGACCTATTGCGGCTAGGTCTTTCTTTTTAATGTTGACAATATGGCAAGACATCTCTTTAAATAACCGTTCTTTAAATGATTTTAGCTCCCACCTGCCAAGCGTCTTTGCCTGTTCAAAATAGCTCTTTTCATATTCGCCCAAATCTATACCGATAGCTACCGACACGACGCTCTCATTTTCAGTTTTAAAAATCTCGTTTATGGCTTCGTCTATTTTTTTGAAGTCAAATTTTTCTATCGCTTTGGCTATATCCTTGCTGTCGCCCAGACAATCGCCGACCGCTTTGAAATAGCTTTCAATATAGTTCAAGATATTTTGCTCTTCTACGGGCTCATTTGCAAGGGTTTCGACAAGGTATTTTTTTATTTTTTCAGTCTCCGTCATAAGCGACCTATCGTATATCTCAAATCCAAGCGTATCAAACACGAACACATCTGCTTGCTCTTTCACCCCCTCGCGGTTGACCCGTCCGGCAGTTTGGATAATAGAACTAAGAGGCGACAACTCCCTAAAACCGACATCAAAATCAAGGTCAACCCCTGCCTCTATGACCTGTGTAGATATGAGGATTTTGTTTTTGACGAGATTTGAATTTGGCTCTTTGAGGCCTTTTATGGTCTCGTCTCTGTCACCCGCAAGCATATATGAGTTCAGACAAAAAACATTCTCGCCTAGCTCGTCTTGCAGCGCTTTAAATAGCCTTTTAGAGTTTTTTATAGTGTTGACGACGCAAAGTACGGATTTGCCATCTTCGTATTTTGCCTTTATAAGCCCTTTTAGCTCGTTTATTTTCTCATCTTCGCTTTGACTCGCAAACTCTACAAACCCCAGTCTATATCTATTTTGAAACCCAAAAAACGCCTCTTTATCGGCAAGTTGACATCCGCCGTTTGTTATTATCGGCATCGTAGCGCTCATAAGCACAAAAACCGTATTTAATTTTTTACTAATTGCATCAAACATCTCACGCATTACGCTCCAGAGCTGATGCGGGATAGCCTGCACCTCATCCATCACGACTACGCTGTTTCGAAGGCTTTGGAATTTGACATTATCGGCGTTGTTATTTGAAAAAAGGGCAAAAAATAGCTGATAAAAAGTAGAGACGATAAAAGGCTCGCTCCAACTCTCAGTAATAAACTTTAGCCTGTCGTAGTCGTTAATCGCATCATCATCGGCTATTTTGTATTCGGCTTTATGATGATGTTTTGTGATTTGCCTTGGGTAGATTGCATCAAAAATAGAGACTGTTTGGTCAATGATACTCGTAAAAGGAATCGTGTAAACGACCCTATCGAGAGCTCTTTGCTCTTTGATTTTTAGTGCAAGCTCAAGAGATAATAGCGTTTTGCCTATACCTGTCGGGGCGGTAAGCAAGTAGATATTTTTGTTTGGATTTTGTTCAAACTCTTTAAATACGCTCTCTCTTGCGTCGTCTCTTTTTTTGTTTTTTTGGAGTTTGGCTTTGAAATCATAGAGGTTTTCAAGCGGATATTTGGCGCTGTTTTTTGTTAGAGTATCCGAAAATATCGCCTCGTATTTGTCGGCAAAAATTAGTTTTGAAAAAAGCTCTTTTTGGCGGATGTAGTCGTCAATCACAAAAGAAATCGGATGTATAGCGTCGTTTTGAAGCCTAAATTTTTTTAGCTCTTTAAAATCGTCAAACTTCAGGCCAAAGTATGCTTTAACGTCATCTTTGGCAAAAATAACATCCTTTTGTTTTTGAGCTAAAGCGACCCTTTGTGTATCGGAAAACTCTTCAAAAATATCGGATACCGATTTTAGGCTTGTATGATGGCTGACAATAGCGTTATATACAAACAGTAAGGATTTAGCGTCAAGCTCTTTTGAAAATTGAATCAAAAAAAGCGCCGCAGAGACAAAGGCATGTGGTTCGCCGCTTTTTGTCTCTTCTTTTATGTATTTTTGAAAAGAGTCCGTAGTTTTGCCGAGGTCGTGAAACTTTGCCGCCAATGCAAAAAGCTCGTCGTTTGGGTCAAAGGCGGCAATATTTTCTACATGCGACGATAGCGGCTTGCCGGGATGAGAGAGGCAGTTCATATAAAAACCGCCTTTTTGTCGTTTACTTCGGTAAACTCGATATTTTTGCAAAGTATAGATTTGCCGCTAGTCTCTACGAGAAAATCGCTAAAACCGCCGAATATCCTACCGCCGCCTATACTGGTGGCAAATCTAACGTCCGCATAGCTTTTGCCTGCCTCTATACTAAAATCGCTACCTAGCGGTACTATAGAATCTATATGCGTGCCGTCCGAGCTTTGGTTTTTAGATTCAAAAACGCCTAAGAATCGATATGTGGCAAGACAAAAATTGATACCCATATAGAGCTGAT
>CALJKN010000028.1 GCA_937973585.1 uncultured Helicobacteraceae bacterium | reverse complement strand
TAGAAGATGCGGCTCATTCGCTAGGTTCCACCCATTTAGCCAAAGGCTCCGACCTTGCTACTTTGTCGTTTCATCCGGTAAAGCACATAACGACTGGAGAGGGCGGGGCGATACTTACAAACGACGAAGAGATTTATAAACGCTCAAAACTCCTGAGGGGGCATGGGATAACCAGAGAACCGTCCGAATTTGT
The DNA here is from genome assembly GCA_937973585.1 of uncultured Helicobacteraceae bacterium. Classification (GTDB taxonomy): domain Bacteria; phylum Campylobacterota; class Campylobacteria; order Campylobacterales; family UBA6016; genus UBA6016. The sequence goes on along the minus strand of CALJKN010000028.1, from coordinate 5,036 downwards.
GTTGGCCGACGAGGCTTTTGGCGAAGATGGATTGCCGAACCCTTGGTATTATGAGATGAGCGATTTGGGCTTTAACTATAGAATTACCGATTTTCAGTGTGCCCTTGGGATTTCGCAACTGTCAAAGCTGGATAAATTTATAAATAGACGAAAAGAGATAGCGGCAACGTATGATCAAAAGCTAAAAGAACACCCGCTAATTTCTCCGCTTTATAGGTTTGACTTTGATAGCGCATACCATCTGTATGTGGCGATGATAGACTACGAGGCCGCAGGGGTAAGCAGAAAAGAGCTTTTTGGCAGACTAAACGGTAAAAAAATATTCCCGCAGGTTCACTATATACCTATAAATATGCAACCGTACTATAGAGGGCTAGGATATGACCCGTACGATACCCCAAAGGCGCTTGAGTACTACAGAAGATGTATTTCGCTCCCTATTTATCCGGATTTGACCGATGATTTGCAAGATTATGTGCTCTCTTGCCTGTTCGGTGCGTTGAAATGAACATCTGTGTAATACCGGCTAGAGGCGGCTCAAAGCGGATTCCTAGAAAAAACATAAAAGAGTTTTGCGGCAAGCCGATGATCTCTTATCCGATTACCGCCGCTTTAAAATCAGGGCTTTTCGGCAAAGTGATAGTCTCAACCGACGATGAGGAGATAGCCGAGGTAGCGCAAAGTTTCGGCGCAGAAGCCGGAGAACTAAGACCAAAAAATCTCTCCGATGACTACTCGTCTACGGATGACGTGATGGCATACGAGGCAAAAAGACTCTCTGCTATAGAACCGGAATTGGACGTGCTTTGTTGCTTGTATGCAACTGCCCCTTTTGTTAAAGAGGAGCTTTTGATAGAGGGGCTAAAGCTTTTTTACAAAAACGATTGGGATTTTGTTTTTGCTGCAACTACTTTTCCGTCTACTATTTTTCGCTCTTTTTGGAAAACATCTCTGGGTGGCGTAAAGATGTTTTGGCCGGAATTTTACAACTCCAGAAGTCAAGATTTGCCGATTGCCTTTCACGATGCGGGGCAATTTTATTTCGGGAAACCATCTTCATTTATCAAAAAACTACCCTCTTTTACCGAAAAATCCTCTTTTGTCGAGATTCCTAGATATTTGGTTCAGGACATAGACACCACCGAGGATTGGATACGGGCGGAGGCAATGTATAAAGCGCTTTTGGAAGGCGTTTGAGAGCGGTTTTTTATACGGAAGGGGGCGGCAAATACGGGCTAGGGCATATAGTCAGGTGCAGCTCTTTTGCATCCGCTATGACAGAACTCGGCATTCATGTTGATTTTGTCGTAAACGGCAGCGGGATAGATGGTTTTTTGCCTCCAAACTCTTATAGATACGACGACTGGAAAGCGTTTTGCGTCTTTGGACACTACGATATAGCCGTTATTGACTCCTATGAAGCTGATTTGGACACATATCTAAAAATAAAAAACTCATCCGGCGTAGTTGTTGCGATCGATGATGAGATAAGGCTTGAGTATTCGGCAGACATTGTCCTAAACTCAACCATTGGAGCCGAAAAGTGGGATTATCCTCAAAACGGCACGATATATCTTCTCGGCTCCGAATACTTTTTGATGAGAAGAGATTTTGGGGTCATAAAGCCAAAAAAAATACAAAAACAGGCCAAAAAAATCGTAATAGCGCTAGGCGGTAGCGACGCTTTGGGGATTGCTGTAGAGATATCGAGGGCTTTGATAGATAGTTTTTCTAATATGCACAAAACCATCATAGTCGGCCCCGGTTTTAAGGATAAAGACTCTTTGCTAGGTCTGCAAAATGATAGTTTTGAGTGTATAGTATCCGCTGGTGCTTTGAGACTTAAAGAAATTTTTGAGGACTCCGATTTGGCTATTTGTGCCGGAGGGCAAACTCTGTATGAGCTTGCTGCATTCGGTATTCCGACGGTTGCATTTTGGGTCGTAAAAAACCAGATTCCGGATATTGACGGTTTTTGCGATATCGGATTTTTAGACGGCTCTTATTTTTACGATAAGCGTAGGGTGATTGAGTCATTGAAGGGGTTAGCGGATGATGAATTCAAGCGGGAAAAACTATCAAAAATCGGGCAAAATACGGTAAATGCCGACGGCGCAGCGGCTGTTTGCAAGCATATACTAAAAACTATCGAGGGTAAAAAATGAGACTGTCCGATATTAATGGGTTAAAATTTCCGGATGAATATGTCATAAAGTTTTTTTTCAAAGAGGGGTTACATAAAAACGGTGCAAAAGTATTGGAGCTTGGATGTGCAAACGGAAACAATGCTAGGTTGTTTTTTGAGTTTGGTTGGGATGTGACGGGAGTCGATTTTGATGAGGGTTCGGTTAGCTCGGCAAATTCTTTTTTTGGGGCGCTAAAAACTGCTGAGGGTTTTACGTCAAATTATTCGTTTGTTTGCTCAGATATGGTTGAGTTTGTGCTAAAAGATACAAGCACATATGACGCAATTATCCTTCCAAATAGCCTTTGCTACCTCACAAATGCACAGATAGATACGTTTTTTGGGGCAATAAAACAAAACGGGCTACTTAAAAACAACGGAAAACTTTTTATTAGAACTAGGCTTTTGTCGGACTACAGATATGCAAGAGGGGACGAAATAGGGAAAAACTCGTTTATGCTAACCGAAAAAGAGACCGGAGAGGCGGGGTGTGTTAATACCTTTTTCTCAGACTCAGGCTTAGTTTTAAAGCTAAAAGAATTCTTCTCGTTCAAAGACTATGTGTCGCTAAATGTTTTGTTTGAAAATCCGCAAAACGGCAGGACGGTATCGAATGCCGATGTAGTGTTTTGGGCGACGATAGAGGGGTAGGCTGATGCTTTGTGCGATTATGCAGCCGACTTTTTTGCCGTGGATGGGCTATTTTTCTATGATGTCAAAGGTTGATTTGTTTGTTTACTTTGACGATGTGCAGCTTGCTAAGAGAAGTTGGCAGGTGAGAAATAGGATAAAAACACAAAACGGTGAGCTTTTTTTGAATATTCCTATTAAAAAAAGTGCCGCAAGAGATGAGCTATTGCTTTGTGATGCGATTATGGATGAATCACAGGGGTGGAGACAAAAGCATCTCTCTTCTATATATCATAGTTATAAAAAAACACCATTTTTTGAGAACGTCTATCCGTTTTTAGAGAATATATACGGTGAGAAGACCGACAAACTATCCGAATTTACTATACTTTTGATAGAATCAATCAAAGTTGCAATAGGGGTAGATACAAGGTGTATTTTGTCTTCGAGTCTAATTGGAATAGAGGGTCAAAAAGATGAGAGGTTAGTGTCTATATGTAAAAAAATCGGTGCGAATAGCTATTTTTCTGCTGCCGCTTCAAAAGATTATATCGAGGCGGAGTCTAGCGGCGGGGCATTTTCCAGAAACGGAATAGAACTTGCCTATCAAGAGTATATCCATCCGCAATACAACCAGCTTGGAGCCGATTTTTTGCCGTATATGTGCATAGCCGATTTGCTTTTTAACGTCGGATTTGAAAATGCTTTGGATGTCATAAACAATAATACTAAGGATAAAGCCACATGTTAATGTATACGAATCAGTACTATATGATGTATTATCAAAGAATCACTAAGGCATTGTTTTATATCTTGGGTTCGTATCAACTTTTGGGTCAAACAAAAGATATGACCGTTCTTGATTGTGGATGTGGAAACGGGTTACTTCTAAGAGAGATGCTTCATTTCGGTTTTAAACCCGAGAATTGCCAAGGATTTGACCCAAATCCTGTTCAGTTAGAGATAGGTAGATCAATCTCCCCGTCTACTTTAAATATTGTAGAGGGGTGGTTGCCCAGAGCTGATTGGTGTGGTGATTTTGAGAGGGATATCACGATGTGCATAGGTGTTTTTATGTTCTTAAATAGCAAGGAAGAAATTTTAGAGGCATTAAGAAATATACGGCAGCTTACAAAAAAAGGTGGGTTGTTTTTGACATTAAATACGCATGTGTCTCACTATAACCCAGATAATCCTAGTCTTAAAAATTTTGATTTTGCATCAAATGAACTAGCAAATTTAGCGGCTCCGTTTTTTACACAAGAGGTAGTGCTGCCGATTAATAGGGCAGGCAATATTTATGGGCCGATTGCCGAACTGAATTCCTTGGAGCAATACGAACAAGAGAGTTTAGACGTGCAACTGATGAAAGTTCCGGTGACCCACTTTATGTCTGTTATGAGGGCTATATGAGCCAAAGCTCCTTTAGGATAGGCAATACCGATGTTGGCAATGAGCAAAAGACATTTATCATAGCGGAGCTATCGGCAAACCATAACGGCTCTTTGACAAAAGCAAAAGAGAGTATCTATGCCATGAAAGAGGCGGGAGCCGATGCGGTAAAGCTTCAAACGTACACTCCGGACACCATCACGTTAAACGTCAGGTCTGAACATTTTATGATCAAACAAGGGACGGTTTGGGACGGTAAAAACCTGCACGATTTGTACGGCGAGGCGATGACCCCGTGGGAATGGCACGAGGAGCTTTTTTCCCTTGCAAACACTCTCGGTATGGAGGCGTTTTCATCCCCTTTTGATAACAGTGCTGTAGATTTTTTGGAGGCTTTAAACGTTCCGGCTTACAAAATCGCCTCTTTTGAGATTACAGATACCCCGCTTATCGAATATGTCGCCTCAAAACAAAAGCCGATTATTATATCCACCGGAATTGCCGAGCTTTTCGATGTTAATGAGGCTTTGGAGGCTTGCAAAAGGGTCGGAAACGAAAACGTAGCCCTTTTAAAGTGTACATCTAGTTATCCGGCTCCGCTTGAGGAGATGAATTTATCTACCATATCCGATATGTCACACCGTTTCGGTGTTGTCGTCGGTTTGTCTGATCATACGATGAGTGTTGAGGCTCCATGTGCCGCCGTGGCTCTTGGGGCGAGGATTATTGAGAAGCATTTTATCCTAGATAGGGCGCTCGGAGGCCCGGACAGCGGGTTTAGCCTAAACCCGTCAGAGTTTGCCGCTATGGTAAGAGCGGTTAGAAATAC
>CALJKN010000027.1 GCA_937973585.1 uncultured Helicobacteraceae bacterium | reverse complement strand
CGATATCTCCTATAACCGACAGCACCCCTTTTACCTGTTCTGCTTGTGAGCTTAGAGCCGCAAGATTAGAGGCAAACTCTACCTCGGCCTCGACACTCTCCTCTATCATTGCAAGCATCTTTGCCGTTGCAGCCTCAGCCTCCAAAAGTTTTTTATTTGCCGCCTCCACTTCACTCTTGGCACTTTGCGATTCAGAGACGGAGGCTTTGTTTTCGGAGATAATTTTTTTTGAAACCTCATTTACCTCTTCTATCAAAGAGGCGGCCATCATAGCCCTCTCTCCTACATTTTTACTGGTTGAGCTAAGTTCTTGCGATATAGAGGCATTTTCGACAGAGGAGTCTTTTGCTTTGTTCACAACCACCGCCGTAGCGTCTATAAATTTGTTTACGGAGTGGATAACGTCGGATATCTCGTCGTTGCCGGATGCTTTTAGTCTAAATGTTAAATCGGCATTTTTATTTTTCATATCTTCCGCTATCTTATTGATAGGTGCAACATCCATCAATGAACTCATTATTTTAGAAAGTATCCATATGCCGAGAGCCACCGTAACCCCTATGGCAACAGATGAAAATACGAGGGTTAATACCAGAGTATTTGTGGAGCTGTCGTAGATTTGTCCTATCATATCTCTCGCTTCTCCGTCTTGCTCCTTTACAAGTTCCTCGACCAACCCTGCAATTTTTGACGCTTTGATATCAAAACCCTCCATAACCTTGTTGCCGGCCTCGGTTCCGTGTTTTACATACGTCTCGGCCATAGTTTTGCCCTCTTGTCTATATGCGGCAAAATCTTTTTCTATCTGTTCAATTCTGGCTAAAGCTTTATTGTCGTTTTCGTTTTTATACATCTCCTTAAATTTTAAGACCGTTTTCAAAAACTTCTCGGCAGCCTCATCTGCCTCTTTTAGTCCATCCTCTTCTCTTGTTGCGCCAACGTCCGAATAAAACTGCTGAACCTGACACACCTGAAATTTCATATCATTTGCCGCAAGTACAAAAGGTAGCGACTCCCCTTTTACATGCTCGGCTTTCTCTTTTATAGCCGAAACCAAAACGTAAACTACAATACTCAGAGCAACCAGCACTATGGCGGTAACACCGCCGGAGAGCTGTAATTTTCTTTTGATGGTCATCACCGTCACCTTTTTTTAAAAAATAAGTTTTAAAAATATTTTACTTATGATTTACTTACGTTTTTCGCACGGCAATAAAAATGCATTTAGTAGTACAATAAACCAACTACACGGAGAGAGAAAATGCAACTAACCGTAACGGCGATTTTTGCCGATAACATCGAGACTTCAAAAGAGTTTTACGAAACTGCACTTGGCCAAAAAGTAGCAATCGAGAGTAAAGGGGCATACGTATCGTTTGAGAGCGGCCTTGCGATATGGCAAAAAGAGCTTGCGGCAGAGACGATTTTCGGCTCAAAAACCCTTAGGGGTGAAGGGCATAGATTTGAGCTGTGCTTTGAGTCTGAAAATATCGAAGAGGATTTCAAAAAAGTTTGCGATGCCGGAGCCGGCGTAATATCAAAAATAGAGTTTCAGCCTTGGGGACAGATGGCCTTTAGGGTGTTTGATCCGGACGGGCACGTCATAGAGGTAGCAGAGCCGCTAACCCACACGATACACAGATTTGCCGACGGTGGTTACACTGCCGAACAAATCAGCGAAATGACGCATATACCGCTTGATAGCGTCAAAGAGGCGCTAGAGGGAGAGTAAGACTGTTTAAGCAGATAGAGGCCAAAAAAACATATAGATTTGCGGGATGCGACGGGTGCGATGCGTGTTGTCGCTTTTTGTTTATCCCGCTAATATTGGATGATTTTCGGTTTGTCTATAGATTTTTTCCGATAGTTTTTACAAAAATCTCAAACGAGCTTCGAGCCGTTATCCTGCTTGGCGAAAACGGGTGCAGATACCTACAAAACGGGGTCTGCACCATATACGACGATAGACCCCCTTCGTGCCGCATTTACCCTTTAACACCGTATTTTGATAAAATAATGATAGACGATAACTGTCCCTCCGTCGGTGATGTCGGTGAGTTTTTGGCGGATGAAACGGAAATTTCACAAAAAAACCGCTCCGAGAGACTCGTGGGATTTGGCGACAAATACGCAAAAACGGTTGAGTTTTTAGACTCTATACAAAACGACCTAAAAAGCATAGGCTACTACGCCGGATACGAGATCTTCGGCTCAAAAAGAGCCGATAATGAATACCTGCAAATGCACGGTGAGTCTCTAAAATTTTTATGAGCGCAAGGGGGTATAAAAAATGAAGCCGAAAATAAAGGCCGAAAATTTTGATTTGGACGAGTACCTAAACAGAATAGGCTACACCGGCAAAGTCTCAAACGACGGGGAAACGCTACTTGGGATTGCAACGGCACAAACCAGATCCGTCCCTTTTGAAAATATTGACGTACAAAACGGAAAAATAATATCGCTAGACCCAAACGACATAGTAGAAAAAATAGTAAAAAACAGACGGGGCGGCTACTGCTATGAGCTAAACGGCCTTTTTTCGCTTGTTCTTGAGGCTATCGGTTTTGAATATGATATGCTGTTTGCAAGACCCAGATACGGCTACACAGAGAGAAGACCGAAAACCCACATGATACTCTCGGTCAAAGCTGACGATACAAAATACCTGACCGATCTGGGGTTTGGAGGGTATGGGCTCAGACACCCGCTAGATATCGGCTCACTAGGCGGCGAGACGGTGCAGGATAACGACGTATACGCCCTTAGAAGCGACAAAAAAGAGTACGTCCTATCTGTCAAAATAGATGGTGAGTTTGCCGATTTGTACGGGTTTGATACCCTCCCCGCCGAATGGGTGGACTATATTCCGGCAAACCATTTCAACTCCACCTCCAAAAACACTATTTTTACCCAAAAGCTAATCGCAATCATCCAAACGGCGGACGGGAGAAAAATACTCATAGGCGACGAGCTAAAAACAATACAAAACGGTCAAAAAACAGTGCAAAAACTAGACAAATCGGAAATCACCGAGGTGCTATCCGATCATTTTGGGATTAAGCACAGTATAAAATGAAAATAAGAGATATATTTTTTATTATCTTTTTATTTCTATGTGGTTCTTTGTATGCCGATGCAAAACAAAACACAAAAAACGTATCTTTGCAATTAAAATGGAATCATCAGTTTCAGTTTGCCGGATACTACGCCGCTTTAGAGAAAGGATTTTATAAAGATGCGGGGCTAAACGTAGCACTTGTGGAACTAAAAAACACAAAAGAGCCTTATCTGGACGTATTAAACGGAAAAAAGGAGTTTGGGGTCTACACAAGCGAGCTTCTGCTGAAATACAACAGAGGTGACGGTATCGTAGCTCTGGGAGCCATATTTCAGCACTCTCCGCTTGCACTAATGACATTAAAGGGGATCAACCTTGACAACCCCAAAAATCTGAAAAATAAAAAAATCATGCTTGAGGACGGCTCTGCCGAGCTTGAGGGGTTTTTGGGGAGAGGGGGAATAAAACTGCATCCCGATAACATGATACCGCACACGCATGATTTGATGCCGCTAATCAAAAAACAGGTGGACGCAATATCTGTCTATACTACGGACGAACCGTATTTTATGGAGAAAAACAACATCAAATACAATCTGTTTAGTCCGAGAGACAACGGGGTGGACTTTTACGGAGATATACTTTTTACAAGCAAAAAATTTGCAAAAGAGAATCCAGAGCTTGTATTAAACTTCAAAAAAGCATCCATAAAGGGGTGGGAGTATGCACTATCGCATCCGGAAGAGATAGTCGATATTATCCTAAAAAAATACAACACCTCCAACAAAACAAAAGAGCAGCTACTATTTGAAGCAAAGCAGATGCAAAAACTAATAAAAAGTGATACGGTAGAGATAGGATATCTGTATCCGTGGAGACTCAGGCATATGCTGGATGTATATGACGAGTTGGGGATGGCTGGGAAAAACGGAAAGCAAAACCTAGATGAGTTTATACTAGAAAACTATCTGGACGCTATAAGCTTAAAAACCGTATCGCTAACGGACAAAGAAAAGCAGTATCTAAAGCAAAAACAAACCCTTACAATCTGCGTCGATCCGGACTGGCTGCCGCTTGAGAGGATAACAAAAACCGGAAAACACGAAGGTATATCGGCTGATATATTCAAAGAGATTTCAAACAAGCTAAACATACCGATAAAACTAATACCTACATCCAGTTGGGAGGAGACGATAGAAAATGCAAAAAACAGAAAATGCGACATACTTCCGTTTGCTATGGAAACAAAAGAGAGGCAAAAGTATCTAACATTCACAGAGCCGTATTTTGCCTCTCCTCTCGGTCTAGTCACAAAAGCAGACCAACCTTTTTTGCCAAATCCATTATCGGCACTTGACAAACCGATAGGAATAGTAAAAGGGTATGCGATTGTTGAGACCCTAAAAAGAAAATATCCCGATATCAGACTGATCGAGGTAAAAGATAGAAACGACGGCCTCGAAAAGACCCTAAAGGGGGAGATATTTGGATACATAGACGCTTTGGCGTGTATCAGCTACTCGCTCTCAAAAGAGGGGTGGAGCGGCCTAAAAGTTTCCGGCAAACTAGACGACGAATTCAGGCTCTCTGCTGCTGTCAGAAATGATGAGCCGATATTGTCGGATATAATAGAAAAGGGGCTAAAGTCAATCTCCAAACAACAAAAAGATGCTATATTCAACCACTGGTTTAGTGTCGTAATAAAAGAGGGGTTGGACTATTTTACGGCACTCAAATGGCTTGGAGGGGGACTACTTGTTATTGCGGCTCTTTATTATAGAAATTTGTCGTTAAAGAGAAAGATCGGTGAAGAGGCGGAAAAAATGGCAATACAGGAAAAACTCCTTGTTGCACAATCCAAAAATGCCCAAATGGGTGAGCTAATCGACATAACGGCTCATCAGTGGAAGCAACCTCTGTCTAGCATCAGTCTAATATTTACCGATCTGCTCATGTCATACGAATACGGAGAACTCAATAAAAAACTGCTTGACGAGTCAAAAAATATAGTATCGGAAAGGATTGGTTTTTTACTAAAGACACTTGAAAATACAAGGGAATTCCTAAACCCGAATCAACCGACCCAAGAGTTTGGACTACAAAATGCAGCAAATGAGATGTCCGGTATCTTGCAAGGAATTTTCTCCGGTTTAAACGTCGAAATAGTTGTCGATATAGACGAATCGCTCACCATAACCGGATCAAAAAACTCATTTCAAAATATCATCCTCAGCATGGCAAGCAACTCAAAAGATATTTTTAAAAGCAGAAACATCAAAAATCCTGTGTTTACGGTTGCGGCGCACACCACAAAAGAATCGATCGTTTTGAGCATAGAGGATAACGGTGGCGGGATAGAGACCGATGTGATTGATCGGATATTTGACTATAGGTTTACCACCAAAACAGACTCCGGAGGAACCGGAATCGGCCTTTATCTGGTGAAATTGATCGTAAAAGAGAAATTTGGCGGCAACATCAAAGCCTCAAACACCGACAAAGGTGCAAGGTTTGAGATTTATCTCTAAAACCCCAACCCCGCTTGCCATAAGAATCTGGTTTTTACATCTGAATTATCGGATACTACTCTCTCGGCGTACCCTCTAGCTCCATCAATAAACAGCCCTACCTTGTGTCCGTATTTTCCAAATATCCAGTCTCGGCACTGTACTCACCTTCCGGATAGGCTTTTACGCCGCTTTGTCCGGTAAAAGACATATCTTCACTTCCGTCCAGATTTTTGCCCCACAATGTTTTTGCACCTGCATCATCGTTTGTCTTTGCGGTATCGTCTCTAAAATAAAGCTTTCCGGCAGAGAGCGTAGCTACTTTTGAACTTGCACCAATATTTATAACCAAACCAGCCTATTTTTGCGTTAGCTACGCCCTATACCCATCCAAAAAGAGCCTGAGTCTCTCGGCTAGCCCTTTTACATGGGATGATGCGGCGGCTATCTCCTCTACGCTTCTTGCATTTGATATCGCCATATCGTTTATCTGTGATAGATTTGAGGTGATCATCCTTGCGTCGTTTGCATTTTTATATGAGACCTCAAACAACTCATCGACAATACCGATAGCGCTTTGCATGGCTTCCACGCTACCGTCTATGCTTTTGCCGACACCGACGGAACCCTCCCCTAAAGCTTTGATCTCGTCAACATTTTTCCCCATCTGCTCCGTTGCCTCGTCTATTGCTCCGACTATAGCGTTGATGGTGTTGTTCGTCTCCGATAGACTCTTTTGGGTTCGCTCGGCCAGTTTTCGCACCTCATCGGCTACGACCGCAAACCCCCTGCCGTGCTCTCCTGCCCTTGCCGCCTCTATAGCCGCATTTAGAGCCAGCAGATTGGTCTGATCTGCTATATCTCCGATAACCGATAACACCTCTTTGATCTGTTCTGCATCTTTTGTCAAAACCTGCAATCTATCTGAAAACTCCGTCTGCATCTCTACGCTTCTAGCAATAGTACCTATCATACCGGAAAGCTCTTTTTTGGTGTCAGATAAAACATTGTTTGCCGACGATATATTGTTTTTTGCCGCTTCCGCTTTTGATACGAAGAGACCTATCTCTCCTATGATAGCGGTTGCCCCAGTATAGGCACTGCCGACGGTAGCGGCCTCGTCCTCTGCCCTTTTTCCGATATTTGCCGCCGTTTGGGATAGCTCTATCGACACCGATGCATTCTCTTCGGCAAAAACCTTTGCGTTTTGGACTATTTTTTGGGTTGCATCTATAAACTTGTTGATACTAATTCCGACATCCGACAACTCATCGGAGCCGTACACCGTTATCCGCCTCGTCAGGTCACCCCCGCCGTGCGATAACTCATCCGCCATCGACGACACCTCTTTTAACATTTTTATCGACGTTAGTATTGAGCGTTGTATAAAATAAAGAACTACAGATACCGCCAAAAACGACAATGCGGCTGTTGCGATGGACGTATTTTTCATAAAAGATATCAGAGATACAATCGTCTCCTCCTCGCTCTTTTGAGATTTTGTCTGCACCTCTTTTAGTTTCAGTATCTTCTCTTTTACCTCCCTCCACAGCGAAGTGTTTTGTTTTATGGAGGCGATATCTATAGTTTCGTTTTTGTCGGCCATCTCCAAAAGCACAGAGGTATGACCCAAAAACCTATCCAACTCATTATAGATAGAGTCATACCCTGTTTGGTCAAGTTTTTTTAGCTTTGCCGCATGCTCTTCAAACTTTTTTATCGCATCCGCCAGATTCTCTTTTGCTTTTTTATCGTTTGGGTCTATAAATACGTTTCTGGCGGCCTGCCCGCACTGCAAACCGTCCGAGAGCATAGCGCCGCCCAACTCTTTTAGTTCGCATGAGTATCTATACTTATCAAAACCATCCTGCACCGACGCAGATTTGACAACCCCGATAAATCCGGTCACTATGAGTGAAAAGGCTACAAGGCAGAGCACAATCGTTAGCCTGAGTTTAATTGTTATATTTTTTAGCAAGTAATCTCCTATTTATTACAATTTAATAACTAATTTTCATTGTATTTGAAGTATCTGCTAAATTAATGCTTGAAGTTTTGAGGGTAAAGTCTGCTTTTACTTGTGTAGTGACACTATTTTATCATGTTACGATTCTAAACATTTTTTTTAAAGATTGAGACCTCTGATTAAATAGAGGTCTCAAAAGAGCAACTAGTTGCGAGAGCCGTCTGCTGAAGACCTCATTTTGGGCTTAGCTCAAAATGTGAGAATTAATCAGATGGTTCAATTATAAAAATCTCCTATCAAACCATCTGCTAAAAATATAAAGCCCCCATAGGTGATGCCGAAACCCCTTGTCTTTTCTCGGTTTCATATAAAATTCGATATTTGCCCTATCAAAAAGCCCGCTCTCCTCGGACACTTTTCGGATCACCTCCAAAGAGCCGTCCTCTTTTAGCCACTGCATATACGGATAGCTAAACCCTTTTTTGTCCCTGTTTGCTATTTGGGACGGGAGTATATCGGCAAACGTCTCCTTGAGGTACGATTTGGGAGAGGTGGGAATTTTAAAGCCGCTCGGCACGGAGAGTGAATGAGAGACAAACTCTCTGTCCAAAAACGGAGCCCGAACCTCAACCCCGTTGTGCATCGAAACTCTATCAACCTTGTGCAAAAGCGTCTCCGCAAGCCACGTCCTAAAATCTACAAACGAAGCCCACCGCCAATAATCACCGCCTCCGCCGTCACTAAACTCACTTAGAACTTGCGACAACAAAGAGATAGAGGGTATATGTTCGCCGCCAAACAATCTATCCCTTTGTGAATCCAAAAAGTTCTCCCCGTACCCCCTATAAACAGGCTCCCCCCTAAAAGCCCTCAAAAACCACTCCCACTCTTTGTTGTAGGCGATATGCGACTCAAAATAGTTTTTTAGCCAACCTTTATGGGGAGTAGCATCTAGCGCTTCAAATTTTGCGTATTCGACGTATTTGCGGTATCCGTAGTATTGCTCGTCGCTCCCCTCCCCGCTTAAAACGCATTTAATCCCGATTTTGCGGATTTGAGCCGTCAAAAAATCAAGCGGCAAAGCGGCAGGGTCGTTTAGAGGCTCATCCATATACTCTATAAATCTATCGAGAGAGGCAAAAAAATCCTCTTTGCCAAACTCAAACTCATAGTGCTCGGAGCTCAGTAGTTTTGAACTCTCCGCCGCCGCCCCTCTCTCGTCGTATCCGTCATAGCCGCCGTATCCGACCGTAAACGTCTTTAGTTTTTTCCCGAAAACCTTTGAGGCCACCGCAAGGACAAGGGCGCTATCCATCCCGCCGGAGAGCAGGGAGCCTATCTCTACGTCGCCGCAAAGCCTTAGGCCCACCCCCTCAAAAAAGCGCTCTCTCGTTTTTTCTTTGCAATAAGACTCATCTCCGCCATCGTAAATAGGCTCCAATACGGATGAAAAACGCACCAATCTCGTATCTCTACCGTCAAATTCTAAATATTCGCCGGGAGAGAGCTTAAGTATACCCTCGTAAATAGTATACGGGGCAACAGTAGACATAAAGCCGAAATACCCGTTTAATCCCTCTTTGGATATTTTGGTTTTATGTATATGCCCCAGTATCGATTTTATCTCAGAGGCAAATATCAGGGTGTTGTTTTGAATGGTGTAAAAAAGCGGTTTTTTCCCTATATCATCTCTTGCCAAAAACAGTTTTTGCCCGTCAAAATAAGAGATAGCAAACATCCCTCTCGGTTTTTTTAAAAAAGAGATCCCCTCTTTTTTGAGTCCGGCAAGGATGACATCGCCCTCGCAAAACGGGGGTCTAATATTTAGATTTTCGGCTAGTGCTTTGTAGTTGTATATTTCGCCGTTAAAAGTAAGAATATGCCCATCATCACAAAAAGGGCCGGAGGGGAGATCTATATCCATAACAGCCAGACGGGTCTGCCCAAAAAAATAACCGCCGGAGGCCTCAAATCCAAACCCGTCTCTCCCTCTAGGAGAGAGGAGGTCTAACGATTTTTTTGCCGCCTGCTCGTCATAGGAGCCGACAATGCCGAAAATCCCACACACTTATCTGATTATTTCTTCGACCAATTCGTCAAGTTTTAGGGTCATTTTGTCGTACACGCTTTTTGCATCGGTTCTGACTCCGATATTTGCCTTGCACAGCTCCACCAACTCCTCTACCGTGTCTGCCTTTTTCATTAGCCCCTCGTCGATCAAAAGCTTGTCGTAGTGGCTCACAAACGAACGGGTTGAGATGGTCGGGGTACCGAAATATGTAGCCTCGGAGTTTAGCGTACCGCCACCGCCGATAAACAAATCCGCAAACGCCAAAAGGTGCTGAACTATCATCTTCTCTTTTAGTACCGTAGCAAACGGCAGCAACTCCTGAAGCGGCTCCGGCTCGTATCTAGGGATAGCGACAAAGTTTACGTCCATTTGGTCTTTTAGGATCTCAAGCCCCTCATACAAAATAGGGTACTTTTTCATCACATAACTTGCCTTATACTCCTCCTCCCTGATAATCACAGTTGGTTTCGAGGTGTCAAGGCCGTATCTGTCCATTACATCCTCAAAGTATTTCCTATCCGGCTCAAACTCGGCTAACCATGCAAGAACGTCTAAAAATCCATACTCAAATATCTGGTCTCTCTCCAGACTGAACCGCTCAAATATCTCGGACGGAACCATATACGGCCTAAACGCTTTTGCCGATAGCGGGAGTGTGAGCCTAGCTTGCGGCAATGCTTTTTTAAAGTTTGCCGTGCAGTCAGAGAGGGGGATATCGTAAAAATTGTAGATAGGGATACCAAGGCCAAATGCAACCCTATTTGCATCTACGGAACACAGACAAACAAGCTTTTCGACATTTTTTTCCCTAATAAACTCCATCAGAGCAAACTGCCTATCTATGCTTGCTTTTAGCTTGTCCTCTAGCTTCCCGCCGCCAAATGCACCAATAGCATGAAACGCTATGTCATAAAGCCGCAAAAGCTCAACAAGCTCAGTATAACCTGCGCCCTCTCTAGCGGTAACAAAGACCTCTTTATTTTGCATCTCAAGCAATCTAATAATATTCTTAAAAAACATTACATCTTTAGGGGTGATAAGATCAAACCAAATCATATATCAATGTCCTCTTTCTAGCCTCAGCCTATGCTAAATTTTGTAATACACAAAGATACCACTCTACCGTCTTTTCTATCCCGCTCTCAAAGTTTTCATCGGCCTTCCAGCCTAGTTCATTTTCTATCTTTGTAGCATCTATAGCGTAGCGTCTATCGTGCCCCGGTCTATCCGAAACATATCTTAACTGCTCTTTGTAGCTTTTACCATCCGCTTTTGGATGTCTTTTGTCAAGTAAGCCGCATATTGTCGAAGCAATATAGTTGTTATCTCTCTCGTTTCTACCACCAATATTATACGTTTCTCCGCCTTTGCCTTTGTGGTAGACTATATCTATCCCTTTACAGTGATCTAGCACATATAGCCAGTCTCGTATATTTTTACCGTCACCGTATATCGGTATATCATCGCCGCCTAGAGCTTTTCGTATGATTGTCGGGATTAGCTTTTCGCTATGTTGTTTTGGACCGTAGTTATTTGAACAGTTTGTAGTCACCGTGTTCATTCCGTATGTATGGTGATAACTTCTTACTATCATATCAGACGAGGCTTTTGAGGCGCTATACGGAGAATTTGGAGCATACGGGGTTTCTTCCGTAAACAGTCCGCTCTCGCCTAGCGTACCGTATACCTCATCAGTAGATATATGGTGAAACCTACAATTTTCATATCCGCTTTTGTAAGAAAATGGCTTCTCCATCCAATATTTATAAGCAATGTCAATAAGTGTAAAAGTGCCGCTCACATTTGTTTTTATGAATACGTCCGGATTTGCTATAGAGTTGTCCACATGGCTCTCTGCTGCAAAATGTATAACGCCTCGTATATCATATTTTGCAAATACCGACTCAACGAGAGCTCTATCGCATATATCACCATGGATAAACGTATGTCTATCGCTACCCTCAACCTCTTTTAGATTGTCTATATTTCCGGCATAAGTAAGTAAATCAAGGCTAACAAGTTTATAGCTTTGGTACTTTTCTAAAAAATAAGGGACAAAGTTTGAACCGATGAATCCGGCGGTACCCGTTAGAAGGATGGAGGTCATTCTTTTCCTCTTTTTACTATATCTGCCAAATATCTGCCATAGCTATTTTTGAGCAGAGGTTTGGCTAGCTCATTTAAATCTTCAATCGTGATGTATCCCATTCTATATGCTATCTCTTCGATACACGCTATCTTTAGCCCTTGTCGCTTTTCTATTACTTCAATAAAATTTCCGGCCTCAAGGAGACTCTCGTGCGTTCCTGTATCCAACCATGCCATACCTCTTCCTAAAACCTCTATTGTGAGATTAGAGTTTTCCAGATATGCCTTGTTGACATCTGTTATTTCAAGCTCACCCCTCGGCGAAGGTTTGATGGTTTTGGCAATCTCTACAACCGTGTTGTCATAAAAATATAACCCAGTTACCGCATAGTTTGATTTCGGACTCTCCGGCTTTTCCTCTAGCGATAATACAGTTCCATTTTTGTCAATTTCAGCCACACCGTATCTATGTGGATCTTGAACATAATAACCGAATATCTTTGCGCCGGTTTTTATATCTGCACACCGCCTAAGCTGAGTCGGAAGCCCTTCTCCGTAGAATATGTTATCCCCCAAAATCAAACACACCGAATCATCGCCTATAAACTCTTCGCCTATCAAAAAGGCCTGCGCCAATCCATCCGGACTCTCTTGAACAGCATATAGTATTGAGATACCGAGTTTGCTTCCATCGCCAAGCAACGATTCAAACCTACCGATATCGGCTGGGGTTGAGATAATCAAAATTTCCCTAATTCCAGCCAATAACAAGACAGACAAAGGATAGTAGATCATAGGTTTGTCATATATTGGTAGCAGTTGCTTGCATATAACATTTGTAACAGGGTAGAGCCTTGTTCCGCTCCCACCTGCCAAAATAATACCTTTCATTCTACAAACCTATTCATGACTTCTATTATGTTCGATATATCTTCCGTAGTATGAAAGTATGATATAGGAAGACTAACCGTTGTATTGTGTATCTCCTCCGATATCGGATAATTGCCCTCGATAATACCCTGCATTGCTTGCTGTCTGTGTGGAGCTATAGGATAATGCACATCTGTTTTTATATTATTTGCTAGCAAGTATTCACGCAACTCATCTCTATTGCTAACCCTAACATTAAATATATGATATACGTCAAAATACCCATCTTCAACTTTTGGCTTGATGAACTTATCGGACAAGCCGTTTATATATAAAGTAGCAAGCTCCCTTTTGTGACTATTTATCTCGTCTAGTTTTTTTAGCTTAACGCTCAAAAAACCGGCCTGCATCTCGTCAAGTCTTGAATTATAGCCTATTAGTTCATTACGGTACTTTACCTTTGAACCGTAATTTCTGAGCGTCCGTATCTTTTGAATTAGAGTTTTATCATTTGAAATTATGGCTCCGGCATCACCGAGCGCACCTAGGTTTTTTGTCGGGTAAAAACTAAAGCATCCAAAATCACCAAATATTCCTGTTTTTTTCCCTTTGTATGTTGCGCCGTGGGACTGAGCGCAATCCTCTATTAGCTTCAGGCCGTATTGGTTGCATATTAAAACAATAGGATCCATATCGCATGCTTTGCCGTACAGATGAACAACCATTATCGCTTTGGTTTTTGTCGTGATTGCGGCCTCTATCTTTGACGGGTCGATATTATACGTCTCAATATCCGGCTCAACAAGTACAGGTTTTAGCCCTGCATGCAAGATTGCCAGTATAGTAGCTATATATGTGTTTGAAGGGACTATAACCTCGGAATCTGCCTCAAATTCAAAGGCTTTTAGCGCTAAAATGAGGGCATCTAACCCATTTGCCACACCTACAGCGTCAGATGCATTATTATATCTGCTAAACTCATTTTCAAATTTCTCGACATTGGAGCCCAGCACATACCAACCACTTTCCATAGTAGCCCTGAATGACTCTAAATACTCGTTAAAAAAAGGCTTGTTTAACTTTCCTAAATTTTCATACTCAATCATTTTTGGGCTCTTCTTGCACATAATCTCCTTTGTCGTAATGCTCCGATGCCAAAACAAGCAATATACAATCTTTTGAAAAGTCCATCGTATGCCAATCTTCCGGTTCTAGCAATAAAAGCTGATTTGGCTTTGAAAGTAAAAAAGTTGTTTTTTCAACTCCATTGTTTACGTATATAGAGCAGCTACCGGCAACCGATATAAGAGCTTGTCTTGTTTTTTTGTGAGAGTGCCCACCTCTTTGTTCCGTAACCCCATAGATATAAAATACCCTTTTTATGTCGAAAGGGAGGAGGTTGTCGATGACGGAGAGGGAACCTGACGAATCATTAAAGGTTGGGATATTTAGTAAAAATGACATTTACGACCTTATGATATTTTTCATGGTGTCAAACATCAAAAAATCATTTCCAATTGATTTAATCTTGTCTGAAACATCAAGCAAATCGACTATATACGGTTTATAAATATGCTCTACGATATCCGGTAAAATATCGTACTCTTTGTATGTGGCTATGACGACATTGGAAGATAGTAATTTAAATCCGTGAAAATGGTAAAACACAAGTCCAAAACTGTATTGCGAGCTTTTCTCAACCATAACAACGTTATCGCCGACCATATCGGCAACGTACTGCTGAACATTCCACGGTGCTACGCCACCGCCCAAATGCTGCAAAATATGAACCCCTTCAAATCTGGTCGTCCAGTCATCAAGATACTTTTGATCCCCAAATTTCCCATTTTCGCACCTAGCATAGCACCACTCTATACAAGCATCAACCCACCACTCTAACGCCATCATCCCAAACTCATCGCCCTTAAACGTAACAAACTGAACGCAATATATCCCGCTAGTTTTTGTCTGATCATGCTTTGGCGTATACCTATGTTCCGTAATAAGAATTGATTTGCCAATGAGTTCATCAACCAAAATGGACGGATTGGAAAAAAAGTATAAATCGGCATCTATATACGTACAGTGATCAAGCCCAAAAGTCTCAATCGCATGCTTAATAACGGAGGGGGTGCAAGTCCAACAATACTCTCCAATGGTTCTATCTTTTTTGGCTTCTAAAAGACGGCTGTTTTCAAAGTCGCAAAGCGAAACAAGTATAACGGATTCTAAATCCAAAGAGGCAAGCAGATCATACGTAGCCTCATCAAACGTATACATGAAGAGCGTAAAATTTTTTATATGCCGCCGAAGCGACTCATACATAGCAATCCCGCGAGATGCGTATGCAATATTAAAAAGGGTGCAAAAATTATAAGAGCTATAGAGCGGCATCAATCTCGTCTTGTAGTTTTTTATCAGAATACTCAAGCGCCGTGTTGATATAGCCCGCCATACCGATTGCTTTGCATTTTTTGCAAACGTCTTGGGATATTATTTTTTTTGATACCGACTCGTAAGAGTCAAAATCAAACAAAGAGCCTACGCTATATTCCGTATGGTCTCTCGGGGTTTGGCAACAAGTCAAAACATTTGACTGCTCATCCAAAACCAAAAATCCGTATTGCCAACATCCCTCTTTTTTGCTCTCGTCAAAGTATCTATCCATATGCCTATCTTCAAGCATAAATAGCTCTTTATTTAACTTTTCAAGTTCTGCTTGCTGTAGTGTTTTTTCAAAAAAACTCTCCATTTTCCACCAGTGGTTGATTATCCCAAAAGTAGGCCTTAGCTGTAGATTGTTTGCTTCGCAAAACTCTTTCGCCATGACAAGCTCGCCGGCATTGTGTCTATAGACATGAAAATTTAGATATAGCCTAGGATTTTCGACATGAGCCCTTATGAGTGCAGATATTTTTAGTATATTACTTTTTATTTTTTCTATATCAAAACCGTGCATTTTTGAGTATGAAGCATCCAAAAAACCGGATATAGAAAATGTAAGACTATGAAGATTTTTCACAAAATCGCCGTCTATAGGTCCGATAATGGACGCATTCGTGCTCAATGCAAACCTAAGGCCAAATTCATTCATAACGGCTACGATAGAGCCAATCTGCGGATGCAAAAACGGCTCACCCCACACAAACAACGAAAAGAGGGTATTTTTGTCGGCTATTTTTTTATCAAGCAGCCACGCAATACTTCTGCGAAAATCTTCCGTAGAGATAATATTTTTATTTTTGTCTATAGCATTGACACCGGAGTGACAATAGACACATTTGGCATTACAATATCCGACTATGTCGAAGCATATATTTTTATACATCTTTTTTTTCTATTTTCTTTATAAATTTGGCCGGATTTCCGGCATATACGGTATACGGCTCGACATTTTTGGTTACGACGCTACCGGCGGCCACCACGGCCCCCTCGCCGACCTCTACACCTTTGAGGATGATACATTTAGCGCCGATCCAACACCCTTTTCTCAAAACAACGTTTTTTGTATTGGTGGTAGACCAATCGTGATTAAAATCATTTTTCCAATCGGCCAAATCTTTTTTTCTGTCACTGTAGTGTATGCTATGGTTGTCGCTGTCCATGACTAGCGTCCCGCCTGCCATCAGTATATCGTCTTCGATAACTATATTGTTTACGCAATCAAGCACTGTACCGCCGCCTATGTAGACATTATTGCCTATTGACAAACGAGCGCCCACCGTCTCCGTAACACACACGCCCTCTATCAAGCAATCGTCTCCGATTTCTATCAATGCTCCCGCTTTTCTTTTGATTACTTTGCCGGGTATAGACGTATTTTTGCCGAGTTTGTCTAGTTGTTTTTTATTGTTTTTATCATGTTGCCGTTTTTTGAAAAACCCAAACAAGCATCGCCCCTTTTTAGTCTAGTTGTAGCACAAAAACCATTTGCCGATAGACATGTGGTCACTCCAACCGGAATCTATCACATGCACCCTACCGTAAGATTGGGAATACTTTGAGACCCACCACTCTACGCTGTTGTTGTGAAAGCTTTGAAATGTTTTTTTCCACCCTTCGTCTTTATTGCTTTTTGACACCGGAACCATATGAAAAGAGGCTTTTTTTGCAAGCCTTTTTGTCTCCACCAATAGCTTTTCTATGCCCTCTTCGGTGAAGTGCTCTAGTGAACCTATCGTATACGCATAGTCAAAAAAACCGTCCGGATAGTCCATGGCGGTAGCATCGCAAACAACAAGCTTATCAGCCGCAATCCCTCTCTCTTTTGCTTTAGAGATAAGCAAATCAGATATATCACAACCGTATAAATCGATATGACTATAATCTTTTAATATCTCCATTGTTTTGCCGGTTCCGCACGCAATATCAAGAACTCTACCGCTGCAACCGCCCATCAAAAACTGTATCTCGTTCCATACGTGTCCTATG